>JBEHYI010000085.1:0-8206 GCA_048498255.1 Pseudomonadota bacterium
TGTAGCTTTGCATTGAGCTGATAGCCCAGGATAAGAACGGGAATGAGGAAGGTGATGAGGATGGCCAGCATACGGCGGCGGATGGGCAGGCGGTACAGTGGATTCTTCACGGTGCGTTCCCTATAATATATTGTTTATTTTGTATTTTATGTAAGTAGGGTAGGGCAATTATATAATATATTGCCACTATTTAAAGTTGCATTATATTCTATAATATATACTCTAAGTTGTGTCGTAAAAATATCTTTTTGCAACAAAAAACCCGCCATGATTTCCCATGGCGGGTTTAAAAAGATGGTGGTCGTGGTAATTACGCCGCGCGGACCATGCGCAGGAATTCATCCACCTTCTCGCTGAGGAGGGCGGATTGCTCGTTCAGCTGCTTCGCGGAATCGAGCACCTGGCGGGAGGAAATGCCGGTTTCATCCGCACCTTTTTCCACCGAGACAATATCGCGCGAAATGGCGTTGGTGCCCGAAGCGGTGTGGGTGATGTTGCGCGAGATTTCATTGGTGGCGGCGGATTGCTCCTCGACCGCTGCCGCAACGCCAGCCGTTGAAGCGCTGATCTCGCTGATGATGTTGATGATGGAGCTGACGGATTGCACGGCGTCTTGCGTCGCTTCCTGCATCGACTGCACTTGCTGGACGATTTCCTCGGTGGCTTTCGCGGTTTGGTTGGCGAGGTTTTTGACCTCGGAAGCGACGACCGCGAAGCCGCGGCCTGCCTCCCCCGCACGCGCGGACTCGATGGTGGCGTTGAGCGCGAGTAGGTTAATTTGGCTCGCGATATTGGTGATGAATTGAATCACCTCGCCCACGCGGTTGGATTTTTCGACCAGAAGATGCATCGACTGATTGATGTTCTCCGCCTGCGTGCTGGCTTGGTTTGCCACTTGGCTTGATTTTTGAACCTGAGAACTGATCTCACCAATCGCTGCGGTAAGTTCTTCGGCCGCTGCCGCTACTTGGGTTGCGGTTTGTGCCGCTTCATTCGCGGAAGAGGCCACGGCGGTGGAGGTGGATTTGGTCTCCCCCGCAAGCGTGGTCAGCCGCTCCGCATTGCTGCGCATTTGGCCGGCGGAGGCGGAAACGCCGGTGACCACGGTTTTGACGCTCGATTCGAAATCGTTCGCCATTTTGTTCATGGTGGCGTGCTTCTGCTTTTCGGCTTCTACCTTTTGCATTTCCTGCTCTTGGCGAAGATTTTCGGTTTGGATCATGTTCTCCTTAAACACCAGCACCGCACGGGCCATGAAGCCAATCTCGTCCTTGTTTTTGACGGAAGGGATTTCGACTGCGGTGTTACCATCCGCGAGGACTTTCATCGTGTCCGTCATGCCTTTGATCGGGGTGGTGATGCTTTTGGAAACCACCAGTGCAAGGGCAATGGCCACGAGTACGATAGCACTGATGACGCCGATGATTTCGTATTGCTCGGTTTTCAAATTATGGATGCGGGTACCGAGCATGGCATCGACCTGATCCATCACGCCGACGGCGAGATCCGAGGTTTCATCATGCAATACATCCACCACCGCGACATAATCCGCGGCGGCCATGGTATCGCCACGTGCAATGGAGCCTAAAGCTTTGACTACATCTTTCCCGTGTTCCATGTAGCTGTTCATCAGCGGTTCGAGGTCTTTCTTCAGCCCCTCGTTGACGCCGTTGAAGTTTGCATCTTCATGGATGCCGTCCGTAATGTTTTTCTGAACGCTCGGCAGGTAGAACTCGTTGAGCAGTGCTTCTTCCTTGCTGAAACGAGCGCGGTCGCTGGTTGGGATCACATCCGCATTCGCGTGCAGCAGATTGAAGCCGGCAGTTTTGGTTTCACCCAGCACTTTGGAAATGGGCGGGAGGATATTGAGCGAAGTGTTGATGAGGTAGAAGGTGTCAAGATCGCCATCCAAGATCATGCCGGAAGTGTTCCCTAGGTGCTGGATCATTTTCGAGAGGTGGTCGATCACCGCGGCATATTGCTCCGGCGCGTAAGTCGGTTGTGCGATGAGGGCTTTCCAATCACGCTCGAGCGCGGTGACGGAAAGATCCTCCGTGATGCCGTGGGCTTTGAAGCCTTCCGGCGTGAATTCGAGTTGTTCGGCGGTTTCTTGCATGGACATGAGTTGCGCGATCATTTTGTCGCCCTCTGCGATCGACTCGGTGCGCTTTTCGGCGGCTTTGCTATCGCCTGCGAGTTTCGCGACGCTCGCGACTTGCAGATCCGCGACATCATTCATCAGCGTAAGGAGCGGGCGCTCAAGCGCGACACCTTTAAGCTCCAGCTTCGAGATATTGATGTTTTTGCTGAGTGTGTGATTGACCTGATAGAGCAGAATCAGGATCGGAATCATAAAGGTGAGGAGGATGAGTAAAAGGCGCCCACTAATATTCAAACGCTGAAGAACGTTGGTCATAAATTCTGTCCTGTGCAAGAGGTGATGGAGGTATTTTTTAATAGTTTTATTTATTGGCATATACTGTAGCTGGAGCCCCCAAAACTGCAACCAGTTTTATCGTTATTCGGCTAGCTAGGCATATGATTTTTCGTTAATTTTTCTTAATATGCTCGAAGCGCTATTTTGATAAAACCTGGAGTAGTAAAGGATTGCTTTCGAGAGTGGATTCTTGTGCGTTACCTTCCGCAGTTTTTGGTAGTTGATAGGGAATTTGATGCAACCAATGCGGTAGTTTCTTTCCTTTGTAGTAGGCGTCTAGCAGGCTATTGTTTACGAACTCGATGGTTGGGCAAAGCAATATCATATTAATCTCGCGTTTTTGAAGATGCGCGCGTAACGCGGCTTCTTGTGTAATTTTGTTGGTACTCCAAACATATTCGATACCGTCACCCTCGCGGTGGTAGTTGGAGGCGACAATGCGGTAAGGGGTGAAGAAGAGGATTTCGGTGCCAAGATCCGTTGAGATGAGGAAAGTGTGGTCGCCGGGGGATATGATTTTCACCAGTTCGCCGCTGCGGATGAGTTTGCGGGCATCGTTGTAGCAGGCGCTGCGCAGTTTGGAGAGGTTTGCGTGTGTTTCATTGGGGTGGGTAGAATGCAACAACATATCGCGCAGATTATGGATGGCTTGCGTATCATTTAACAGCAGCATGGCGGTTGGAATTGCCATCATGCAAATGATGGGCAGGCGCTTTTTCATTTGGGCGTTGGGGGAGAGATGCGCGAGTGTATTGGCGGGCCATAGGTTGCGCACAGCTTCATGTTCAGGCGTGAAGAGCGCCGCGAAAAACGGAGCAAGCGCGATGATGCCCAGCGGCAGCATGTAATAGCTCCAACGCTGTTGGCAATAATAGAGGATAATGGTCATCAGCAATAGGTACGCCAGACGGCCGGAAGTGGCTTTGGGGAAGAGCGCGCGCGGGGGGCGAATCCACGGTGCGAGGCAGAAAATAAGGGCAATGATTGGCACCATGATGTTGGCGAGGAGGCTGAGCACATCGATGCGGTAGAAAGGTTTGGCCTCGCTGATGCGGGGGAGAAAATCCGAGAGGATGAAGGGGGTGACGCCATACATGGGACCGGCGAAGAAATGCGGGTAGCTGCATGCGATGGCGAGGAGTAGCAGTGCGCCGGCGAGTAGGGCGATGGCGATGCGGTCATAAAGGTTGCGCGTGGGGGCGAGGCGCAACATCCACACCGCGGCGGCGGTGAAAGCGAGCACGATGGCGTGCATGAGGCTGATACTGTCATAGATGGGGGTGAGCCAGTCGGCCTGCGGGCGTTCGATGAGGACGGCGGCGAGTGTCGCCAGCGCAGTGCCGAGCGACAGCCAGCTGAGCTCGACGATTTTGTCGCGGTTGCCAAGCAGCCATTCCGCGCCGTAAAGCACATAGATGCAGGCGATGAGGATGAGGGTTTCGACTGAGATCCAGAGTTGCAGGGCGAGGAGTGCGCCGGTGAGCAGCATGCGCGCGCGCGAGGGTTTTTCGACCAGGATGTTGGCGACAACCCAGGTGAAGAGCATGGCGAGCGCGGCGTGGTGATCTGCATTGCCGAGGGTGAAATAGTTCCACATCGGTTGTAGCAAAACGAGCAGGATGGCGGCCATGACGCCGGTGGAAGCTACGGGTAGTAGCCTGTGCGCCGCGCGTTGGAGGGCAAGAAGCAGCAGGCCCATCCACAGCACGGGGAGGAGGAGGCCGGCGCGGATGAGGCGCAGGTTCAGCTCGACATCCGCCGGTTGGAGGGCGGTGAAAAAGCGGATGACGACATCGACGGGGCGTGTCCAGGGGCTGGCATTGGCGGCGAAGGGCGCGTTGCTGTGCCAGACGGTATGGTCGTACCAGTGGCCGCTCATGATCCAATTGCGCACGAGCGTGAGGCGCAGCCAGGTATCGGGATCCGTTTGGCCGGTGGGTGCGTTCTCGTGCAGCGGTACGCCATGCCAATGGCTGAGCACGAAGCCAAGATGGGCGGCAACGAAGAGAATGAATGCGATGGCGGCGGGGGATTGGCGCTTGAGAAAAGAAATCATGATGACTCCCGCGTGAAGGCGAAACGGCGATTGGCCCAGTAGTTAAACATCATCGCGATGGCGGTGGCGGTGAGGAGCGCGATGAGGCGCGAGGTTTGGGCATTGTTGCCGAGATTGAGGGTGAGGAGCGTGAGGAACGTTCCGTAATTGATTGCGGAGCCGAGCAGGTTGCTGGTGAGAAAGGTACGCCAGCTTTTGCGGCTAATGCCCGCGTGGCCACGGTAGGTGAAGCGCGCGTGGAGCAGGTAGGAGACTTGCAGCGCGATGCCGATGGAGAGAATGCGTGCGAGCCAGGGGTCGAGGGTGAGGTGGATGAAAAATTCGAGCAGCGATGCATCTACCACGAAGGCGAAGCCACCTACCAGAACGAAACGCGCTATTTCCGCGAGCCGCGCGCTTCTAACCACGAGACGTGACATTGAGGTACCGCAAATGCCGGGTCTCGCGGTAGGTGCGGGCTAAGCTATCGAGCATCATGCCGCCGAGGAAGGCGAGTGCAGAGAGGACGGCGAGGCCGGTGCAGAGAATCAGCGTCGGCTGGCGCTCGATCACGCCGGTATGTTGCCAGGCGATGATGATGGGGAGTGCGAGCGCTACGCTGAGTAGTGCGAGCAGGCCCGAGACGATGGAGAAGAAAGCAAATGGCCGCGATTCTTTGAACAGGCGCATGATGGTGAGCAGGATGCGTGTGCCATCCCGATACGTGCGGAGTTTGCTGAAGGAGCCCTCGGGCCGCTTGCCGTAATGCATCGGAATTTCGAGCATGGGGATGCGCTGTTCGAGCATGAAAATGCTCATTTCGGTTTCGATCTCGAAGCCCTCGCTGTGCGCCGGGAAGGATTTGACGAAGCGGCGGGAGAAGGAGCGGTAGCCCGAGAAAATATCCTGCAAGCCGCGGCCGAACAGGCGCTGGACGATGACGTTGAAGAGCTTGTTGCCGAACACATGCGCGGACGGAAACGCCGAGCGATCGCCCTGGCGGATGGCGACCACGGTGTCGGCATCGCCGCTGACGATGGGGGTGATCATCTCGCGCGCGCGGGTGGCGTCATACGTTGCGTCGGCATCCGCCATCACATACGCATCCGCCTCGATATCCGCGAACATGCGGCGCACGACATTGCCTTTGCCCTGGAACGGCACGCTGATGACGGTGGCGCCAGCGGCGCGGGCGCGGGTGGCGGAATCGTCCTTCGAGTTATTGTCGAACACGTAGATATGCGCCTCGGGCAGGGAGGCGCGGAATTGCTCGATCACCTTCGCGATGGTGAGGGATTCGTTGTAGCAGGGGAGCAAAACGGCGATGGTAGGCGTGTGGCGTGTCATGCGGCGATTAAGACGTAAGCGGTGGGCAATGGCAAGGAGCGATAGCGAATGCGCGTGTGCCAGCGCGGCAGATTTTGCCGATGGTGGCAGAGGTGATACAGGGACGGCTTATGCCTGCGCGGCGAGCATGAAATCGGCGTAGCTGCGCGCGTTGTTGAATTCGGTGAGGATGGCATCGAGCAACGTTTCTTTTTCCTCGTAGCTTGCGGCTTTTTCGTGCTCGGCGGTGCGGCAAAGGTCCGAGAGGGCGCGCATGCCGATGGAGATGGCGGAGCCTTTGAGGTAATGTGCGGCGGCGCGCCAGGCTTCCTGCTCGTCGAGGCGGCGGTTCATGCGCATCTCCTCGATTTTTTTGGCGCTTTGGGCGAAGAAGATGCCGAGGATGTGGCGGATTTCTGCAGGGTTGTCGTAAAGCTGTTGGAGGTTGGTGAAGTCGATCGGCTGGTCGGTTGCGCCGGCGGCGATGCTGTAAGCGATTTGCTGGGTTTTGGAGATGAAATACTGGTTGAGGAAGCGCTCGAGTTTGAGCGGTTCGAGCGGTTTGGTGAGGTAATCATCCATCCCGGCTTCGCGGCAAATTTGGCGGTCTTGCATGGTGGCGTTTGCCGTCATGGCGACGATGTGGTTGCGGTGAGTGTTGCCCGGTTCGCGCTCCATGCGGCGGATGTGGCGGGTAGTTTCGTAGCCATCCATTACCGGCATTTGGCAATCCATGAAGATGATGTCGTAGGTTTCCTCACCCGCCATGATTTCGAGCGCGTATTCGCCGTTATCCGCATTATCGACGGTGCCGATACCGAATTTATCGAGCAGTTTGCGCAGGAGCAATTGGTTGACTGGGTGGTCCTCCACAATCAGCGCGCGGGCGAGGCTTGCTTCCTTGCGGTCGCCATTTGTGGGATGAGTACTGCCGGTTTCCTCCGCCGTTTCCTCATGCACCGGCATATGCAGTTTGAAGCTGAAGGTGGAGCCCGCGCCCTCGATACTTTCGAAACCAATCGTGCCGCCCATCATGGTGACGAGCTGTTTGATGATGGAGAGGCCGAGGCCCGTGCCGCCATATCTGCGGGTGATGGAGGCGTCGCCTTGGGTGAATTTTTCGAAAATATCGCCGTGTTTTTCCTTCGCGATGCCGATGCCGCTATCTTTCACGGTGCATTCGATGGTCTGGGTTTCGGGGTCCCAATGCAGGGCGGCGCGGACATAGCCACGCTCGGTGAATTTGACGGCGTTGCCGATGAGGTTCGCCAAGATTTGGCCGAAGCGCACCGGGTCACCTAGCACCATGGCGGGCAAGTTGTGGGCGATGATGTAGGAGAGCTCGAGCGCTTTATCGCTGGCGAGGGGCTGGAAAATATTGATGGTTTCGACAAAAGCTGTGTGCAGGTCGAAGCCGATGGTTTCGATGCGCAATTGGTCGGCCTCGATTTTCGAGAGGTCGAGGATATCGTTGACGATGAGCAGCAAATTGCGCGCGGAATGGTCGATGGTTTTGATGTATTGCAGCTGCAGCGGCGAGGGGCGCGTGTCGAACAGCAGGTGGGTCATGCCGATGATGCCGTTCATGGGCGTGCGGATTTCGTGGCTCATATTGGCGAGGAATTGCGTTTTGGCCATGGTGGAGGCTTCGGCTTTTTCCTTCGACAAAGCGAGGGCAGCGTTCAAGATTTGGAGTTTCTCCTCCTCCTGCAGCAAATTGCGTTGGCGTAAGTAAACCAGGCGGTACATGGCGGTGGCAATGGCGCCCGCGAGCAGGATGGCGATGCCGAATACGCTCCACATGCCGTTGGTAAGGGCGCGAAAGCCTTTGATGTCCATATCCGCGCCGACAATGGCGACGAGGCGGTGCTCGTGATCGAAAATCGGCGCGTAGGCACTCATGAAGGTGCCCCAACTATCGCTGTAAGGTTTGTCTTCCACCTGTTCTTTGCCGGTGGCAAAGGTGGCTAACATTTTAGGTGTGGCATCGGGGTAGAGCTCGTTGATTTCGGCGACATGTTGTTGCTCTTTGGGTTTGGCGGAGTGCTCGAGCGGCGTATCGACGATGAAGGTGAATTTGCCGTCTTTGATACGGAATGTGTAGAGATAAGCGAGCTCGGCATTGACCTTCAGGATTTTACGGTAGGTGTTTTGGATATTTTGGTAGGTGGCGCTGGCTTTTTGCTCTGGGTCGGTAAGGCTCGCGAGCGCGTCGCCATCTGTTAGCGCAGCGGCGGTGCGGGCAAAGCCGGAGAGTTCCTCCGTGGTGCGCAGGAAAAAGGCGTCCTCAGCTACTAGGGTAACGGCGAAGGCGCTGGTGACGAGCACAACGAATAGCGCGCCAGCGGCGATCAGCGCGTCGCGCTTGGGCGAGGCGCTGTCGCGGGGCCGCGCGGTGGTGGATTGCG
>JBEHYI010000086.1:0-8016 GCA_048498255.1 Pseudomonadota bacterium
GCAGCACCATCGCGCCGAGCAGGCCCTGCAGGACGCGGGAGGTGATCAGCATTTCCGGCGACTGGGAGAACGCGCACAGGATCGACGCGGCCGTGAAGAGCAGCAGCCCCGCGAGCAGATACGGGCCCGTATAAGTTAGCACCTTGCCGCCGCTTTCGGTGAGCACGATATGGCCCTCAGCATCATTACCGAAGAAGATGGAGTACACCAGATACCCGCAGGTGAGCATGCCCAAAAGCGGCGTCACCGGCATACCCGGCGTTTTGAACGGGCGCGGCAATTGCGGCTGCTTTTTGCGCAAATAAAGCACGCTGAAGCACACAATCATGAACGCGAGCAAGGTGCCCAAGCTCACCAAATCGCCCAGCAGCGAAATCGGCGTCATCCCCGCCGCGATGCCGACCAGCGCACCCACGAGCAGCGTATTGATATGCGGCGTCTGGAAGCGCGGATGCACCTTGCTGAATGCCGACGGCATCAGCCCGTCGCGGCTCATCACGTAGAAAATCCGCGTCTGGCCGTAAAGCAGCACCATCATCACCGAGCTTAAGCCCAGAATTGCGCCAATTTTAATGAGAAACCCAAACCAGGCGAGACCCGGAATGGCATCCACCGCCACGGCCATCGGCTCGGCCACGCCCAGCTTCTGGTAGGGCACCAGCCCCGTCATCACCGCCGACACGCCGATATAGAGAATCGTGCAAATCAACAACGAGCCGAGAATGCCGAACGGCATGTCTTTTTGCGGATTCTTCGCTTCCTGCGCTGCGGTCGATACCGCCTCGAACCCAACATAGGCGAAGAAAATAATCGAAGCAGCGCGGAAAATCCCGTCCCAGCCATAGACACCCGGAGCGGTATTCTCCGGAATGAATGGATGCCAGTTCGCCGTATCGACATAAAACGCACCGATGACAACAAACGCCAGCACCACCGCCACTTTAATGAACACGATGATATTGTTCACTTTCGCCGATTCGCTCACCCCAATCACCAGCAGCGAGGTCACCGCCGCAATGCCGATAAAGGCCGGCAGGTTGAAAATACCCTTCACCAATTCCCCAGTGCTGCTGAGCAATTCGCCCTTCGCGCTGAACGCATACCCCAGCGCCTCGAACATAGGGTGATACACATCCGTCACCGAAATCGTCGAACCATGCGCGGCGGTCAATTCCGGCGGCAGCATGACGCCAAAGCCAAGCAGGAAGCTATTGATATAGCCCGACCAGCCGACCGCCACCGTCGAGGCCGCCACGCCATACTCCAGCAGCAGCAGCCAGCCCATCACCCAAGCCAGCGCCTCGCCCAGGGTGGCATACGCGTAGGTATAGGCACTGCCCGAAATCGGCAGCACGGAAGCCAGTTCCGCATAGCACAGCCCCACAAACGCGCAGGCAATACCAGTGAAAATAAAGCTGATCATGAGCGCCGGCCCGGCATGTTCCGCCGCCGCCGTGCCCGTCATCACGAAAATCCCGGCGCCAATGATGCAGCCGATGCCTAAACTGAGGAGATTCCACTTGCCCAGCGTGCGTTTCAGGCCATGGCCGCCCGCCTCTTCCTGGATTTGAGCAACCGTTTTACGCAGCATCAGATGTTTCATGATTCTCGCCCTATTTTATTGAAGAAAGGCGAAGGCTTAGCAGCCCACACGCAGCGGTGCAAGGGTTTAGGTAGCAGGCCGCGCTGCCCCCAAAACTGCACCACCCCAGCACGAGGGCCGAGGTGGCGTCTTACAAAACTTATGAAATCAACTAGATCGTGATCGGCTTTGCCGCGAACGGATCGACCGGCTTTTTGCCTGGACCACCCGTCGGCGCCGGAGCTTCTTTCGCCCCCTCGCCACCCGTCACCGATGACGAAGCCACCTTCGCCGCATCGCGCGCCTGGCTGAGGACGTCCACCGTCTGTATATGCAGGTTAGCGGTGCTATCGACCAGCTTTACGTCCTTGAACGGGTTAACGAGCGTAACAATCTCTTTCGGCGTAATCACGTCCTGAAGCGTAGAAGTTGGAACAGTCGCAACTGCCGCAATGGCAGCACCCGCAACATCCGGAGCTTTCTGCCCGGCTTTCGTTTCAGTTGCTTTCGTTTCAGTTGCTTTCGCAGCAAGTGCCGTACGCACTTTCGATGCCTCTTCAACAATGCTCGCAAGCAACTGCTCGTCGGTCGCGTTTGCCAGTAGGGGGTGTGCTTTCTTGTACTCGATCAAAGAGCCTCGCGTCACTTTACCTTTAACACCGTCCATCGCTTTCAGATTTTCCTCATAGGAAGCATTCATATCAAAACGGGCATTGTTACCTCTACCAGTCGAAAGACCGGCATACTGCATCGCAACTTGAAAAGCAGGGTCGATGGGCACATTGGGCTCATCGGCGGCTGGTTTCACGGCACGGCGATGCTTCTCTTTCGGTGCATCAACATGCGCCACTTCGGTGGGTGCTGGCGCAGTTTCAGTATCCTTCGCTTTCGGCTCCACTTTTTGATCCGCTTTTGGTGCAGCGGCGGCTGGCGCTGCTTTTGCCAACTGCGTAACCGGTGCCTTCGGTGTTGATTTTGGTGTCAAAGCGGCAATTTGCTGTGTCGCTAAATATGAATCCACCGTAGGCAGAGCCGCATATTTCTGCCCACCGAATTCAGGACGAACTGCCTGCGAAATCGTTGTTGCAGCATCGCCATATTCCACCGCGGCCGCCGTATCTTTAACCATTTCCACTTCGAGATGCGCTTCATTCTTGTAATGCTTGCGTGCGTATTCTTTGCGCACCGCGCCTTGGTCAATCAGCTTATCCTTAGCGGTCGGAATCTCACGGTCCCGCAATTTATGCATGACGTTGCTTACAGCAACCGCCACACTACGTGCATCAAGATAAGACGACGCTTCCGCCGTGTTTTTTACATGGAATGAATCGCTATCATTGCTACCCCAATCGCGTTCAAGCTTGCCATTGCCATCCACGTCAAGTGCAGGAATTCCTGCACGATAGGATCCAGAAGTGGCATCCCAAACGGCAATTTTGCCTTTGCGATCAAGCGCACCATACATCATCGCGTACTGCTTGTATGATGGGCTGTTCACATCCCCCCCAACCATCTGTTCTGCCGCACGGCGCAATGCGCGGTCGTAAACAAGCTGGTTCCCTGCTGTAGCTCCGCCAGCAGGACGCTTCGGCAATTCCTCATCCGTCCTTGCGGTCAGGAATTGGTTCACATACGCATCGAACAGTTCATTTTGAATAGCCATCACCCACTCCATCCTTCGCGCTCAACGCGCATTGGTAACATTATTGATGGTTCAGACTACCACGAATTGTTAAAGATTTATGTTAAGGTTTGATGACAATTGCGACCCGCGGCACCACGCCGCCCAGTCTATAGAATTTAACTATTCTACAATAAAAGCAATATCTTAAAGAGATAAACACTACTCCTGCGCATCGTCATATTGCTCGTCCAACCGCTCAATCAGCAGCTGGGTGATCTGGTTCGCGCGTTTTTCGGCAATCGTGAAGCGGTAGCCGAAAAACTCGAAAATCGCCCCCACATCCGGAATCACCCGCGCCTCGTGCAGCACCAGGCCCGCCACCGTCACCGCATTCTCGTCCGGCAAATCCCAATCCAGCTGGCGGTTAATATCGCGGATCGTCACCGTGCCCGCCACCTTATGCGCATGTTCGCCAAAGGGCATAATCTCCGCAATCGCGAGCGGGTCATGCTCGTCATCAATCTCGCCGACGATTTCCTCGATAATATCCTCAAGCGTCACGATGCCGAGCCACGCGCCATATTCATCCACCACGCAGGCGAAATGCTTGCGCTCGCTGCGGAAGGCATCGAGCTGGTCGTCGAGCGTCGTCGTCTCGGGCACGAACCACGGCTTATGCGCAATGCGGCGGATCATCTCGCGCGTCACGCCGATTTTCTGCGCGCGCACCAGCCGCAGCAGATCCTTGAAATGCAGCACGCCGACAATATTTTCCGGGTTATCCTTCCATAGCGGAATGCGGCTATGGTTGCTCGCAATCGCCTGCGCGATGATCATCTCGGGGTCGATGCCGATATCGATACTCTCCACCTGCGAACGGTGGATCATGATTTCGCTCACCGTGCGGTCGCTGAGGTCGAGAATGCTGCCGAGCATATCGCGGTCATCCTTCTCTACATCGCCCTCATGGTGGTGCATGTCGATCGCGCCGCGAATCGCCTCCGCCGCCGGCACCAGCGATTTATGGCTGCCACCATGCACGCCGAGCATTTTCAGAAACGGATAATCGATCCACTGAATCACCCGCGTGAAAGGCTGCAACAGCCAGCAAATCGCCCACAGAAAATAACTGACTTTCAGCGTCACGCGCTCGCTGTTCAAAATCGCGTAGGTTTTGGGCAGCACTTCGCCAAACGTCACCACAATCACCGTCATGATGGCGGAAGCGTAAAACACCCCCTCTTCGCCCCAGAGCTTGATCGCCGTGCCCGCCGCCAGCGCCGAACCTAAAATATGCACCGCGCTATTGCCCAGCAGCAGCGAGCTGATGAGCGACTCCTTATCCTTCTGCAATTCGCCAATCCGCCGCGCGCGCTTATCGCCATCCTGAATCAGCTGGAAAATCCGCGAGTGCGAAATGCTCGTCACCGCCGTTTCCGCGCCCGCAAAAAACGCCGAAGCCAAGATGCACAGAAAAATCAGCAGCAGCGAAACGGCAATATCACCATATTCCATACATAACCTTCATCTTTACGCCAAATAGGACGCCACAATTTCGCGGGCCATCCCCGCGTCCACATTCTTCACCACCCGCGCTTTGCCTATGGCATCGAGCACAATAAAGGTCAGCGCACCGCTTTCGGCTTTCTTATCCTCGCTGAAATGCGACGCAATCTGGTCCACATCCCATTCCTGCTCCACATCCGTTGGCTGCGCCATCATACCAAGCGACGCAAAATGCGCTGCGAGTTCCTGCTCCACCTCCACGCCAATCAACCCCATCCGCGCGGAGAGGCGACAGGCCATCACCATGCCAATCGCCACCGCCTCGCCATGAATCAGCTTGTCGCCAAACCCCGTCTCCGCCTCCAGCGCATGGCCGAACGTATGGCCGAAATTCAGTAGCGCACGCTTATCCGCCTCGCGCTCATCCTCCGCCACAATCTGCGCTTTCATTTCGCAGGATTTCACCACCGCATAATGAATCGCCTCGCGATCACCACTTAGCAGCTTCACGCCATTCGCCAAACACCAGCGGTAAAATTCCGGGTCCATAATCAGGCCGTATTTAATAATCTCCGCATAGCCCGCCCGCAATTCACGCGGCGGCAAGGTGCCAAGCACATCGCTATCCGCCAACACCAATTTCGGCTGATAAAAACTGCCGATGAGGTTTTTCCCCGCCTTCGCATTAATCGCGGTTTTACCGCCGACGGAGCTATCCACCTGCGCCAGCAAACTGGTGGGGATTTGGATGAACGGCACCCCGCGCAGCAGCACGCTCGCCGCAAATCCGGCGAGGTCCCCCACCACGCCACCACCCAGCGCGATGATCGTCGTCTTACGATCCGCCTTGAGTGCCAGCAATTGCTCCATCACCCATTCGAACGTCGCGAAATTCTTACTGCCCTCGCCCGCTTTCACCACAATATTTTCACAAGCGACTGATGCCGCACGCAACTGCGCCGCAAGCTGATCACGGTACAGCGGCGCCACGTTGCTATCGCTGATAATAACCACGCGCTTGCTACTCAACACCGGCACAATATACTCCGCCGCTTGCTTCAGCAGCCCAGCGCCGACCACAATCTCGTAACTCCGGTCCGCAAGTGCAACCTTCACCTTCTGCGGCGTGCTCATGCGCTTTTCTCCCCAGCCTCAAGCGCTGCAATCACGCGCTCCACCACCGTTTCGTGCGGCCCCTGGCTCGAATCCACAATCATATCCGCCTCGGCATAGACTGGATAACGATCCTGCATCAGCTGCTCCAAAATATCGCGCTTATTGCCCGTCTCAAGCAGCGGGCGATGGCTGCGTTTGCTCACGCGGTCGGTCAGCACCTCAAGCTCCGCACGCAACCAAACGGATGTCGCACGCGCCTTAATCGCCGCCCGCACGCCCGGCTGCATCCAAGCACCGCCACCGGTCGCGAGCACCAGCTGCTCTTCACCGAGCAACCGCGTAATCACGCGCTGCTCGAGGTCACGAAAAATCGGCTCGCCATGCACCGAAAAAATATCCGCGATCGAGCAGCCCGCTGCGGTTTCGATCTCCTCATCGGAGTCGATAAATTTCCAGCCAATCTGTTTGGCGAGCCGCCGGCCAATCGTCGATTTCCCCGCACCCATCAAACCGATAAGCACCAGCGGGCGGGCACGCCAAGTCTCTGTGTTGCGATCATTCACAAAAGTTATTCCATGGTTAATTTCATTGGGCTGCATGCAAATAGTTGACTCGTTCGAGGGAACAGAGCACAAGGGTAGCGGCTTTGCCATAGAATTCAACTGTCAACCACAACCCTGACATGAGGCGTTATGAGTACCCCTAAAAGCAAAAACCTGATTATTATCCTCGCAGCTGTAGCTGTAGTGGCGGTGGTTGCCGTTGCTGTGGCAACCGGCACCTCGACCCCGACCCAAGAAACCGTGACCAACGATGTTCCAGTATCGACCACCCCGGCACCGGTGGAAGCCACCGCTCCGGCGACGGATGCTGCGGCTCCCGCTACCGTTGATGGCGCTGCTGCCACCGCTCCGGTGGATGGCGCTGCTCCGGCCGCACCGGCTGACGCTGCGGCTCCCGCTGCTGCCGCAACCGTTGTCACCACGCCCGAAGGCGCGACCACCGTCACCACCCCATCGGCAACCGTGACCACCACTCCGGAAGGCGGCGTTTCGGCCACCACCACTGCACCGGTAGCACCGGCTGCACCTGCAGCAGCTCCGGCCCCCGCGGCTGCGGCAACCACCGCTCCGGCGGCGGCTCCTGCACCGGCGGCTGCTCCGGCAGCACCCGCTACCCACTAATCGCTTAGTGGATGAGTAAAACGTCACACGCCATCCCGGCTGACTGGTTGGGATGGCGTGATGCGTTTTTGGAGATGCTCGCCGCCACCAAAGGCTCGTCGCGCGCCACCTGCGAATCCTACCACCGTGACCTAAGCGACTTTTTCGTCTACGCTGCCAGCAAGCGTTGGTTCATGCTCAACATCACCCATCAGGATGTAACAAGTTACCTGGCGGATCTGACCAAGCGCCATATGTCACCCGCAACGCTGGCCCGCCGCCGCTCTACCCTCACCCAATGGTTCAAATTCCTCATCAGCGAGCGGCTGATCACGGAAAACCCCGTCCTTCTCGTGCGCGGCCCTAAGCGCAGCCGCAGCTTGCCGAAATTACTCACGAAGGAGGAGGTGCAACGCCTCATCACCGCCGCCAATGCGCAAAACACGCCCGAAGCTGTACGCATGAACGCGCTGATGGAAATTATCTACGCCTCCGGCATGCGCGTGAGCGAGCTCGTCACCCTCACCACGCAGCACATCCAGCGCGACCCGAAACGCCCGAAACAAATCCAGCCTTATTTCCTCATCACCGGCAAAGGTAGCAAAGACCGCATCGTGCCGCTGCACCAAGGCGCGGTCGCAGCGCTTCGGCAGTATCTCGAACTGCGCGAACAATTCCTGCCCAAAAACCGCGACAGCAAATATCTCTTCCCCTCGAGCGGTAAGGAAGGCCACCTCACCCGCCAGCGTTTCGGCCAGCTCCTCAAGGCGCTCTGCATCAATGCTGGCATCGACCCCACGCGCTGCTCGCCACACACATTGCGCCATTCCTTCGCCACCCATCTGCTCGAAGGCGGCGCCGATTTACGCGTGATTCAGGAGCTGCTCGGCCATGCCGATATCGCGACGACACAAATCTACACCCATTTCGCCGATGCGCGCTTGAGCAAAGTGATGCAAAGCAAGCACCCGCTCGCGAAGAACAAATAATCGAAGATTCGCTTAGCTCGCAACCGACTGATGACT
>JBEHYI010000087.1:0-7888 GCA_048498255.1 Pseudomonadota bacterium
GATTTTTAGCACATCCAGCGAGCCATCGCTCACCATCAGCTGGAAGGAACGGCTGAACAGAAAATCACCGACCAGCACGCTCGATTTATTACCCCACATCGCGTTGGCAGTGGCTGCGCCGCGGCGCAGATCGCTCGCATCCACCACATCATCATGCAGCAAGGTGGCGGTGTGGATGAACTCGACACACGCGGCGAGACGCACATGGCGGTCGCCCGCATAGCCGCAGAGTTTGGCGGCGGCAATGGTGAGGGATGGGCGCAGGCGTTTGCCACCAGCAGCGATAATGTGGGACGCAAGGTCGTTGATGAGCGCGATGTCGCTATGCGCATGGTCGAGGATAACGCGGTTGACCTCGGCGAGGTCGGCGGCGACGAGATCGCGCAGGCCGGAAATGTCGGCTGAGCGGGCGGGAGCGAGGGCGGGAGCGTTCATGAATCTGTGGTAGCCGACCCCGCGCGATCAGGCAAGGATTGTATGCGCGCCGCCGGATGGGCCGGGGCGACCAATTTCCGCTTCGGGGTGGATGAAATGCTGGCGGCCCTGCTGAAAAATGATTTGGCCGGACATGCCGGTGATTTGCGATGCATTGCTAAAAATATCGCGGATTCCCTGGGAAATTTCGGCAGGTAGCGTGTCATCCGTGCGCACCATCAGGTCGAAATTTTTGGCTGTTTGCTTCTGTTTCACGAAGCCGTCGAACTGAATGGAACCAAGCTCCGAAAGCCCGACTTCGAGCACAAAACGCTGGCCACGCTCGGGTTTCACGACAGCGGATTCTTTCTCCGGCGGTTCCTTGCTAATGTAAAGCCGCGCTTGCTCAAGCTCCTGGCCAACCCAAATAGGCAAGGTGAGCATTTGCCAGTGCAGCGAGGGCGAATCGGTGAGAGCCGCTTGCATATCCCCCACCTGTTGGCGCAGGCGCGCGAAGAGTTCCGGCGCACCGAGCTCGAGCAATTTGGCGTTGCGGCGGCCGATGAGTTCGTTGACATCGCCGCTTTTGATTGCACCGATATAGCTGAGCAAATTGCTCGCTAGGTGCGGCGAAAGGCTCGGCAGGCGCTGCTGCAATTCATGGCCGAGATCCGGATGATTGGTGAGGAGCCAATTCACTGCAGCATCGAGCGTGGTGAGCGGTGTGGTGGTGGTTGCAGGCGTTTGGCCAGTTTGGGTGAGTGGGGTGATGATGGGGGCACTCGCATTCGGCGGCGTTTCAACAGTTGCTTCCACCAGCAACGTCGTCCCCGTCGGCAGCGGTTGCGGCGTGTAAAGTTTCAGTGATGGGCCGCCCGTGTGCAGAATATTTCCGCCATCCGCATCATGACCGATGACGCTCGCGACCAGCTGATTCGGCGCATTGGGTTGGGTGATGGTGGCGGTCGCGGGCGCAGCGGCAAGCGGCGCGGGTGCCGTTTGCGGTAAATTTTGCGGTGTGGTTGAAGCAGTTACAAGTTGTGTTTGCACTTGCAACAATGGCGCATTTGCTAACGGTGCATTCGGCGCAACAGGTGCGGTTTGCGCAGATTGCGGCAAAGGTTGGGCCGTGGCATTTGCTGGTGTTGCTTGCGTATTGGGTGCTTGCGGCAATGCCGCCGCATTCACGGCAGGTGCATTGCCTGGCTGCGGCTGCGTGGCAGGGGCTTGCGGCGTAGAAATTTGTGTGCCGATTTGCGGCGGCTGGGCCTGGGGCAAATTACCCGCCGTCGGTGGATTTGGTAGCAGCGTGTTGAGCGCATTGCTGCCTGGTACAGTGTTCAGCGCGACCGGTAGCGGCGGCAATTTCAAATCCAGCAGCATCAGCTTAATCGGCGTGCCGGCGCTCAACAGCGCGAGTTGCGAGAGCACATTCATCGGCCCGTTTTGCGCGAGGGTGAGGGTGTTGGGTAGTACTGAAGCGGTGGGTTGGTTTTGCAAAATAATCGCCTGCAGCAGGGTGGGCGTAGCCGCTTTACCCGTCTGCGCCGCCGCATTCGCGAGCGGTGATTGGAGGGCCGTGGCGCTGATCGTATCGCGCGTAATGCCGTGGCTGTTCTGCTCGCTATATTCCTGCGGCGATAGGCCATCCACCGTCAGAATCCGCGCCAGGGAAGTCTGCGACGTATCCACCCGAAATACCACTTCGCTGCCGGTTTTAAGGAAGACGTCGCTCGTCACTTTCAGATCGCCCATCGGCGTGCGCAGGATGGGGTTATTCTGCGCGTCGCGGTTAATCACGAAGCCCTCGACCAGCGTGCCGGTGGGCACATTGGCGAGCGGGTGATCGGCGGGGGTCGTTTCCCGATTCGGCGCGGTGACGGTCACCGGCTGAATGGTGATGGTGGCATTCACCGGCGGCGCGGGCTGTACGGGATCCGCCATCGCCGCGCTATTCCTTCTTCATCAGCTTGATGGAAATGGCCGCCGCATCGCTCGCCGCGGTGGTGTGCGGCGCGGTTTCCAGCAGCGAGGATTGGCTGCGAATCGTGTCCTTCACCTTGTTATCCTTGCGGATGACGCCGAGCAGTGGCGGCGAAAATTTCAGGAAATTCGTCGTCGCGCGGCTGATGGCTTGGTAAGTATTTTCGCCCTCTTTCTGCGATGCTGCCTGGTTGATGACGACATGAATTGCGGGCGGGTTCTCCCGCGTGACGCAAAGTTTGATGAAGGCGTAGGCATCCGTCAGCGAGGTCGGATCGTCCGTCAGCACCACAATCACGCGGCTGGCGAGGGCCGACATTACCTGCACATGCTGCTCAATACCTGCGCCGAGGTCGATAATCACATGGTCATATTCCTTTGCCAGGGCCACGAGCTGCTGGGCTGCAGGCATCATGCGTGCGGCGCCGAGATTGGCCATGGAGGTGGTGCCGCTGCGGCCCGCGAGAATATCGAATTTACCCTTTTCGTAATGCGTGATTGCCTCGCGCATGGTGCATTGGCCGGAGAAAACGCCGCCAAGATCCCGCGTGGGGGTGAGGCCGAGCTGCACGTCCACATTCGCCAAACCAATATCGCCATCGAACAGCAGGGTTTTGCGGCCCGCGCGCGCCATGAGCCCGGCAAGCGTAATGGAAAACCAGGTTTTGCCGACGCCGCCTTTACCGCTTGCCACCGCGATAATATTGTCGCCGCGCAGCGGTTGATTTTCGGCATTCATCAGGTTTGCATTCATAGTCAGCTCCTTGAAATTCTAAGCGAGGCGGTCGCGCGCATGGCGAAGCATGAGGCGCGATAACGCGATGGGGGTGAGGGGTTGGCAGGCATCGCTGGGCGAAGCGGAATTGCTGAAATTGGCGAGAGCGTAGCCACCGCTTATGTGCACGGAGAACAGGCTCTTCAAGCGGCGCACGGCGTCAAGCCGCGTGATAATCATGCGCTCGATGGTGAGGAAATCGAACACGCCGGCCATTTCGCGTGCTTCGTCGGCATCCATGCCCGCGGGGCAAACGAGAATGGGCTCGATGGAGGGGAGGCTCGCGAGTTCGCCCAGCGTTTTCATTTGCTTGAACGCATAAATATTCGCGCCGGTGCTGTCGATCAAGATCCAGCTTTTTTGCTGGTAGGCGGCGATGACGGCCTTCAGCTCCGCGCGCGATTCACAGATGTGGAATTCGCAAGAAAGAATGGCGGAGAGTTTGGCGAGGCTATCCGTGCCGCCGAGGCGTTCGAGGTCGGTGGAAATGAGAACGATTTTTTGCTTTTTGAGCGTGAGTTCCGTCGCGAGTTTCGCAATCGCCGAAGTTTTGCCTGCGCCGTGCGGGCCGACAAACATCAGCGCGCGCGGGGGTGGGGATTTGAGGGCGGTCGCAATCGGCGCGAAGGGGATGCAGGTGGTGAGCACATCCGCAAGTGCGGTTTCCGCCACTTCGATCACGCTATCGGGCTTCAGGCGCGTTTTGTGCAGGTTGATAAGCATGCGCTGGCGCAGCAAATCCGGCACGGCGTGGTACTCGAGCGCTTCGTTGATGAGGTCGATGGCGGGGTGGTTGATTTCGGCTTTCGCGGTGGCGGGGCGCTTGATTTCCGCGCTGAAGGGGATGATGTGGGGCGCGATATCGTCATTCGCGAAATCCCCGGCGAAAAGGTCTTCGTCCGGCTCATCCACCGCGAAGGTGACGATGACACCTTTGCCCACGCCCTTTTTGGTTTCGAGCAGCACCGCGTCCTCGCCCAGCTCCTTGCGCGCCATGGCGAGCGCTTCCTGGATTGATGCCGCACTGATTTTTTTCATTTTCATTAGAGTTGACCCACCGTTTTAATGCGCGCTTTCGGGTGAATTTCGTTCTGGCTCAGCACCTGCGTTTGCGGGCGGAAACGCTCGACGATGGAGCGCACATAAGGGCGAATAGTCGGGCTCGTCAGCAGCACGGGGTTCTCGCCCTGCATGGTCAACGCCTCAAATTTTTGGCGGATGGCGCTGATGAATTCCTGAATGCGGGTGGGCTGCATGCTGAGCGTGCGTTCGTCGCCTTCGCCGGTGAGGGCCTCGATAAATGCCTGCTCCCAAGCTGGTGAGAGGGCGAGGATCGGGATATAGCCTTCTTCATTCGTATTGGCGTGGCTGATCTGGCGGGCGAGGCGCATGCGCACATGTTCCGAGATCAAAGCGATGTTTTGTGACACGCGGCTGGATTCCGATACGGCTTCCATGATGGTCGGCAGATCGCGGATCGAGATCATCTCCCCAAGCAGATTTTGCAGCACGCGCTGCACACCCGAGACAGAAATTTGCGACGGGATGCATTCCGAAATCAGCTTCTGTTCTTCCTTACCGAGATCGTCGAGGAGTTTCTGCGTTTCGGCGTAGGAGAGTAAATCCGCCATGTTATCTTTCACCACTTCCGTGAGGTGGGTGGTGATGACGGTTGGTGGATCGACGACGGTGTAATTGCGAAACAGCGCTTCCTCGCGGTAATTTTCGCTCACCCACATGGCGGGTAGGCCGAAGGTGGGCTCCACCGTTTGTTCGCCGGGCAGGGTGATTGGGTTGCCCGCAGGGTCCATCACCAGCAGCATATCCGGGCGAATGTCACCGCGCGCGGTTTCCACTTCCTTCACCTTAATCACGTAGCTGTTGGCGGGTAGCTGCATATTATCCTGAATGCGCACGGGCGGCATGACGAAGCCCAGTTCGCGCGCGACTTGTTTACGGAGGGCCTTGATTTGTTCCGTCAGGCGGTGGCCTTTTTGGTAATTGATGAGCGGGAGCAGGCCGTAGCCAAGCTCGAGACGTAAGCTATCGATTTGCAGCGAATCGGAAATTTTTTCATCCACCGGTGCGGTGGCACCTGGTGCGCCGGGAACCGCGGGAACGCCTGCGACGCCGCCAGTATCGGATGTTTTTTTCAGTTTCTTCGATTTGTTTAGCGCATAAGCAAGATAGCCGGTGATGATGGATAAGGTAACGAACGGCGCGAAGGGAATGCCCGGCAAAACCGAAAAACCGAACAGCAAAAAGCTGGTGATGCCGAGCGGCGCTGCGGTGCGCGACAGCTGACCGAGCACGGCCTTTTCCGCCGAGCCGTCGACGCCGGATTTGGTGACGAGAATACCCGCCGCGATGGAGACGACGAGGGCGGGGATTTGGCTCACCAAGCCATCCCCGATGGTGAGGATGGTGTAGGTCTTCACCGCTTTGCCGAAGGTGAGATCGTTGATCGCGATCCCGATGATCATGCCGCCGATGAGGTTGATGAAGGTGATGATGAGGCCCGCGATGGCATCCCCGCGCACAAATTTGCTCGCACCATCCATGGAGCCGTAGAAGGCGCTCTCATCCTCGAGTTCTTTGCGGCGGGCTTTGGCGGTTTTGTCGTCGATGAGGCCGCTCGACAAATCCGCATCGATCGCCATTTGTTTGCCGGGCATGGCATCCAAACTGAAACGTGCGCTCACTTCCGCGATGCGGCCGGAACCTTTGGTAATCACCACGAAATTGATGATGGTGAGAATGCCGAACACAATTGCGCCGATGAGCACGGAACCGCCCGCGACGAAGCCGCCGAAGGCTTGAATGACGTGCCCCGCCGCTTGTGGGCCTTCATGGCCGTGGCTTAAAATCAGGCGCGTGGTGGCGACGTTAAGCGAGAGGCGCAGCAGCGTTGAGATAAGGAGGATGGTGGGAAATGCCGAGAGTTCCAGCGGTTTATTGACGAAGAGCGCGGTCATGAGAATCAGCACGGAAATAGTGATCGAAATGCCTAGGAGCAAATCGAGCAGCATGGGCGCGACGGGAATAATCAGTGCCGAGAGAATGCCGAACACGAACAAAGCGAAGACGATATCCTGCCGCTTCGACATGCTCTTCGCACCGGCCCGCATGTTGGGGACCGTGAGGCGCGACATCAATGGGACGGGCACTTGGGCCATCGTTAAGTCCTAACTGCCAGTGCGTGTTTCTTCGTTATATTGCTTCAGCTTGTTGCGCAGGGTGCGGATGGAAATGCCGAGCACTTGCGCGGCTTGTGTGCGATTGCCCAGGCAATGGCTCAGCGTGTCGAGGATGAGTTCCTTCTCCACATCATCCACCGTGCGGCCGACGAGGTCGCTGCGTCCGGTGGGAGCGGGCGATTGGGTGCTCGCAGTGGGTGCGGCGGCCACCGGCACGCTTGGCACGGTGAGCGGGGAAAGCGGCACGGGCTCTGCCGCAACGGCTGGTGCATCGCGGCGGGTAGGCAGCAGAATCGCGTTCTCGTCGATGCTGTTACCCTGCGCCATCAGCACCGCGCGGTGGACGATATTCTCGAGCTCGCGCACGTTGCCGTGCCAGCTATGGGTTTTGAGTTTCGCAATCGCCGCTTCAGTGAGTTTGCGCGTCGGCACGCCGTTGGCTTTGGAATATTTTTCGACGAAATATTCGGCAAGCGGCGGGATATCATCCAGGCGGTCCGCCAGTTTCGGCAAATGCAAGTTAATCACGTTCAGGCGGAAATAAAGGTCTTCGCGGAAATTGCCTTTGCGCGCTTCGGCCTCGAGATCGCGGTTGCTCGTCGCCAAAATGCGAATGTTGATTTTTACCGGGTTGCGGCCGCCAACCCGGTCGATCTCGCGTTCCTGAATCGCGCGTAGCAACTTCGCTTGCAGGCTAATATCCATTTCGGAAATTTCATCGAGTAGCAAGGTGCCGCCATTGGCTTCCTCGAATTTGCCGATGCGGCGGGAAAGCGCGCCGGTGAAGGCACCTTTCTCGTGGCCGAACAGTTCCGATTCCATGAGGTTCGCGGGGATTGCCGCGCAATTGACAGCAATGAACGGCTTGCTCGCGCGCGGCGATTTTTTGTGGATGTAGCGGGCGACGACTTCTTTCCCCGTGCCGGATTCACCGGTGATGAGCACGCTCGCGTCACTCGGCGCCACTTGCTCGGCCATTGCCAGCGTGTTGCGCATGGCTTGCGAGCCGTGGATGACCGAGTGGGTTTCCTCCGAAATCACCTCAAGCACGGCGGCGATGAGCTCTTCATCCGGCGGCAGGGGGATATATTCCTTTGCGCCCGCGCGGATTGCAGCGGCGGCGGTTTTCGCATCCGCCTCGATGCCGCAGGCGACGAGGGGAACGATGATATGTTCCGCCGTCAGCATGCTCGCGAATTTCGCGATATCCTGATGCACTTCGATCATGATGATGTCGGCACCCTGGCCGTCGCACAGCATTTGGTAGGCGCTGTCGATATCCGATACTTGGGCCACTTTTGCGCCGCGGTCGCGCGCGATTTTGCTCGCCGCGCCGATTTGTCCGCCTAGGTCGCCGATGATTAATAGTCTCATACACACCTCTTTTTTAGCTTAGAGCCTAGAGCTTAGAGCCGACAGCTAAAAGAGAATAGCTCTAAGCTGTCGGCTCTTGGCTGTTAGCTACTTCTCGGCCTTAATGATCTCCGTCATCGTCACGCCGATTTTATCTTCTACCACT
>JBEHYI010000088.1:0-7830 GCA_048498255.1 Pseudomonadota bacterium
CCATCCGGCAGGCGCAAGAAATAGGAGGCGGTGTTGGCATAACTAACGCGCGCGATGGCGTGGCCTGCAATATCCACTATTTCGGTTTTTTGCTGCGCGCGAATCGGCGTCTGATCAATATCCGCCATCCAGCCGGTCGCATCAAGGGAGGCCCGCTCGCGCGTCACCGGGTAGGAGGAGGGCTCGTCGCTAAACGGCAGGCCCGCATCGCCTGAGGTGAGATAAATCATCGCCACCTTATCCGCATCGCGCGCGATGTCGTCGTAGAGATTCGGACTCATGAAGAGAAAACAATCATCCGGATGCGCGCAAACATAAAGCGACGTGCCCGATTTTGCAGCGGCGAGCGCAGGAAAAAACAAAAGCAACAGCAGTAAAGAACGACGCATAGTACCCAGATCCTGAAAGGCAGAGCGTAAAATTTTTCGGTAGGCTTGGCTAGAAAAACTTCTGTACCGGTCTGGCCTCACACAGAAATCCATTTGAGCAAGCACCGCAGGATGCGTTATGCATGCAGAATGGATGCGAACCCATATGAGCAAAAACTTACCTTGCTGCAAGCATGCGCATTGCTACTGCCGGCATTGATGCCCTCTTGGCGCTTTTTTGGCGAGATACTGCCGTCGCCGCGCGTGGAATATGCGTTGCTGGAACAGGCGGAGGACGTGCCGCAGCATTGGCAGGAATTTCGCCCACGGCCGCAAAAACTCTCGCGAAAAACCATGCTAAAACGCCTGTTCTGGAACCCGCAGTGGAACGAATCACTATTCGTGATGAGCTGCGCTGAGCGGCTGATGGACCAGGCAAGCGCGCATAGCAAGCGCGAGATATTCACGCGCATTGCGGCGGAGGTGAAGCGCCAAAAACATGCCACAGTCTACCTGCAATTTCGCCTAGTGTTTATCAGCCGCAGCGGCGCTCATTTACAACGGGAAATCCCCTATCTCTCACCGGTGCGGCACCTCAGCGAGGGCAGGGTGCCATGAACTTCGACGATGCTGTGCGCACGACAGAGATACTGCTGGGCTTCGCTTTTTTCCAACAAAGCGCGGAGCATTTGGTCGGGCCGAAAGATGAGCAGCGCCTGTTTTTCCCACGTGCGCTGCTCAGCCTTTTGCTCCTGTTCGGTATCTACCCGCAATGGGTATGCCTGGCGCTAGTGCTACTCGGACTAGGCATGCTCAAACGCTTCGCGGGACCTTACAATGGCGGCTGCGATCGCATGAGCCTCCTCATTCTTTGCTGCCTATGCCTCAGCTATTTTCTGCCCACGGCGCATGGAAAGGAAGCGGTTTTTGGCTATGCAGCGGTGCAGTTGGTGCTGTCTTACTGGAGCGCGGGTTGGGTGAAATTCATCAACCCCGAATGGCGCCACGGCCGCGCGCTGCGGGATGTGTTTCTGTTCTCCGCCTATCCTGTGAGCGAAGCGATGCGAGGTTGGGCCAACAAGCCGCGGCTGCTATGGGCAATGTCTTGGGGCGTGATGCTGTTCGAGCTGTTTTTCCCCTTCGCGCTCATCACGCAAACAACGTTGGTCATTGCCCTTGTGCTCGCCGCTTGCTTCCATGTCACAAATGCTTTTCTCTTCGGCCTCAATCGATTTTTCTGGATTTGGCTCGCTGCCTATCCGTCCATTTTATGGCTGCAACAACGGCTATTTGTCTAGCGCACGAGATCGGCCGCCTTTGCGGTAAATGAGCAGATAAGGGCGGCGTAAACACGATGGGAAGGGTGCCCAAAGGCCGAAGAAGCGAGCTATATAAGTATCTGAGATGCTGCTATACAAAAGTGAAAATACCCCAAAAACACCCCGGTTTCTTCTAATTATTGACATGCGGACCAATATCCCTTAGCAGGAAGTCCCTTTTCCAATGGAAAAGCGTGTGTGGAGGGGTGGTCGAGTGGTCAATGGCAGCGGACTGTAAATCCGCCCTCTTAGGAGTTCGAAGGTTCAAATCCTTCCCCCTCCACCAGTTTGGAATATAACGATAAATTTACTAAAATGGCTTCCTCAAAAAGGAGGCCATTTTTGCTTTGTGGGGCACTGGTGGGGCATTTAACCGGGAACTTACAAGCCAGCCTTCATAGCGCACGACCAGGCCAATGAAGGGCAGGGTGATTTCTACATGGAAATGGAACTTGTCCCCGTCTTCGGATTCGTAGGAATGGCCACCGGGTGCGAGGCAAAGAGGCAAGGGTATGCCAAGAATATCCCAACGGCGAATGATGAGGTGCAGCTTGGTGCCATCCGCAACAATCGCGAGTCCGAAATTGCATAGGCCGAAGCGCTCGCAGATGAGGTTTGCATAACGGCCATGGCCTTGCGATTGAATGCTCAAGAAAGTCTTTTCGGCGAAAGTGCGTTGCCAATATTCTTTGCCGTTCTTTACTGAAAAATCGACGCGGACGGGGATATTGCTTCCAGCCTTGGGGAAGCCGAATAATTTCGCGATTATTTTCGCAAAGATATTTTTTCCACGCGTGACAGTAGCAAATCCCTCAACGGATTTTGTCGTGTGCAGGTCGTGCATCGCGCCGATAGACGCGGGCAACTGATGCCATGCATCGCCTAAGATATATTGGTATAGTGGCAGGCTTTGCACCGGTGAATCATCGCGTGAGCCGGTATAAATCGTGCGGCGCGTGAACAAAGCCTCATAATCGGTAAGCTCAAGATCCTTCGTTGCGGCACGTGCGCCGAAGGGTGGGATTTTTCCTTCCAGCATGTGGCGAATAATCGCCTCAATCGCCATGGAGGGGATGAGCGGGCCATCGCTGCCTTCGGCCAGCAAATGCCAGGAGCGCATGATTGTTTGGCCTTGATCGCCGATACCTTCCACCGCGACGAACATGCCCCCGCGATGCTCGCCCCAGCGCAAAAGATTGATGGCATGGTAAAAAAGTTTGGCGGCCGGAGTAAGCGAGGGGATCAGGCGCCAACGCACCAGCCACGACAAATAATTGAGCGCGCGGTGGAGAATTTCAGGCACCGGCCCAGCGCCCATCCAAATGGAATCAAGGCCCGGCCAGGCTTCAGGGATAACCTGCAAATCCGGCACATCCACCAACGAAAAGCGGATGTTGCGCAAGGGCAGTTTACCCGGCGGGGCGATGGTGTAGCGCATCGTTTCAGTGAGCGCATAGCCGGTGGCTTGCTTGCCGCCGCGCCAAAGTTTTACGGGCTGCCCCGCGTAACCCGCGATGGCGCGAATGACATTCTCGCCAACCCCAGCATAGGGCGAGGGGGCGATGCCACCTTGAATGGTGTGCAGCTGCGCCATGCCTTGCGCAAGGTGACGCACCACTGCTGCAGTAAGCACCGGAAAACTGCTAACGCCCGAGAGAACGAAGATGCCCCGTGCTGTAGCAGCTTCATCAAATTGCTGTACGCCTTTCACGAAATCGGAACCATCGGCAAGATCGAGATAGGAGATGCCGAGTGCAATACAGGCTTGAATCACGCGGTACGGGTCATCGCCGTAATTTTGAAAGGGGCCGGTGGCGTCAACCAGTACATCCGGTGCGAGGGTTTTGATTTGCGCTTCAAGATCACCATCGCGATCCACCACGCAGGGGATAAGGGTTGCGGATGCAGGTAATTGGCTACAAAATGTCGATGCTTTAGCGTGCGATCGCCCGGCAATGAGGATCGTGAGGCGTGATTCATCCGCCAGCAGCTGAGCCAGCCTGCCGCCGAACGTGCCGTAACCGCCAAGGATAAGAAGCTTAAGGCTGCCTGGCATGGCGAACATCGTAATCCGAGTGAATTTCCCCCGGATTCATGGAGGTGAAGAGCCCGGTTTTAACGCCCGCCAACGTGCGTACCATTTCGGTTTTGACGAAGGGCAGCTTGCACATGAAGCCGAAGGTCAGGTCGCGCAGCAGAGGGCGAACATAGCTGTCGGATTGAAAAAACGGCGTCAGCCAATGGCTGGCGGTTTGGTAAAAGCGCACATGCGCTTTGCGTTTGCGTGCATAGGCGGCCAGTGCGGCGTTTACATCCTCTGTCTCGCGCAAGCATGCGTCAAGCACCAGTGCATCGAGCAGCCCCATATTCGCGCCCTGGCCAAGCTGCGGGCTGGTAGCATGCGCCGCATCGCCGATAAACAGCAAACGGTGGGTGTGGCAGGTTTTCAGCGCTACATCGCCGTAGGTGGCGAAGTTCAAATCATCCGGCGATTGAAACTGATTCACCAGCGACTCGATTTCCGGCCAAAGGGAAATCACATAATCCCGCCAGGCGCTGAGGCCTTGCTCGCGCCATTTCGGATATTCATGTGCGCGCAGGCTCCAAAAAAACGCTAGGCTCTCGCAATCCTCGCCATTGAGCTTGCCCATTGGCATCAGGCCGATCATATGGTGCGCGCGCTTGTAACGCTGGTAGAGCGCGCTTTTTAAAGCACCGTCATGGTCTTTGCAAATACCCCACACCGCCGCGTAAGGGTAGGGGCGGTCCTTCTTCACCTTCACGAATTTTTGCCGCAACGGTGCACGCGCACCTTGCGCATTGATCACGAGATCAAACGGGCCGTAGCGATTCTTCCCATCCGTAATGAGCGGCTTGTTATCCGCGTCATATTCCACATCTTCAATTGCCGCTGAAGTCACGATGGGAACGTGCTGGCGCAACACCTCATTATAAAGCAGCGAGAATAATACGCCGCGATGAATGCCAAGCCCGAAAATATGCGGTGCCAGTGCGCGGTAAGAAATATTGAAGATAGTGCGGCTAGTTCGCGCCACATGGCCTTGAATGCCGTGAATGGGGCTTGAGGCCGCAATCGCCGCTTTATCGAGCCCCAACTTCGCCAACACCGCAAGGCCCGTAGGCTGCAACATTAGCCCCACACCGACGGGGCGCGGTGTTTCGAACTTTTCGTAAATGGTAATATCATGCCCGCTGCGTTTCAAAAAAGCCGCAGCAGCTAACCCCGAAGTTCCGGCACCGATGATCGCTATTTTCAATCTATCCCCTTACTCAGTCTTGTAGGTTATTGATAGGGCCGACACCTTTTATGCGAATCAACATATTTCGTGCAAAGCGTAAAAATGGATAGCACGCATAGGCCATAAAACGGTACCGGAACAACAGTCTGCTTGCCCGTGTGCCCCAATGATTACCAATGCCGAGGTGGCTCATAGCATGCAGCGCTTCCGCCCCCTGATAAAGCTTACCTTTGTATTTAAGCACCATGCCGCGATCGAGATTAAGCTGCTGTTGGCGGATTTCTGTCAGCACCGGGTGCGCATCCACCGCCCGTTTATTGATGCGGTTTAGCTTGCCTTCAACGTCCTCATTAACACAAAAACTATTCGCCCCCGCGCGGCAGAGTGGGCATTCCCCATCATACACCAACAGCACTTCTTCCGTTGAAACATTCGGCTGCATGTGAGCCTCCTTGATCCTAGCAGTGAAACGATGTATATTTAGTTAAATAGCTAACAATGCTATTGTATAGACAATTAGATAATTAGTCAATAGGCTAAATATAAATTAACGCACAATAAGGTAAAGAGTCGATGGAAAAGGTGTTTGATGCATTGTCGTCCGGTGTGCGGCGGAAAATCCTGGCGTATCTTTCTGCTACCAGCATGACAGCGGGCGAGATTGCCGAACGGTTCGACATCTCCAAACCTTCGCTTTCGAAGCATCTGAGTGTGCTGGAAAATGCCGGTCTTATCGCGAGCGAAAAGAAGGGGCAGTATATCCATTATAGCCTTGTGCAGAAGAATCTGGTCAACACGCTCACTGGGTATTTGCAGCAAGTATGTCCCGTGGGGCGGCCGCTGCGTAAGGAAAGCCGCGCTAAAGCTAAGGCCACGAGAAAGTGAATGTAATGTGCGTATGCGTGCTTTGAGTAAGCAATGCATTTGTACTATTGAGACACATTTTCCATTCCGAAAGATTCACAAGCCTTCGCAGGCTGCGCTGGATGTACACAGAAAGCATCGCTCGTACAGCTTGCAGCATGTAATATCATTCTATCCAATCCAAGCGCCCGATCTATCGGTAATATGCTCGCTGCTTGGTGACGTGTCGATAGGTAGAATAGGCGTGCGCCGTTGCGATGCTGAGACTGCCTGCGGATTAGCCTCGAAGAATTCGCTGAAGATCGCAAATGCATCGAAGCATCCAAAGCATAAAGCGGCGGGATGATATTGACCAGTTTGCCATCAATTTTTAGCTAATCTGGTCGTATGAAAACCTATCTCCATAGGAGTAAGATGTATGAAACCAGGTGACAAGGAACTATCGACGATTCCTGTTCACGGTTAATTTCTTAACCATATCCACCATAGGTGGAATTTACTCAGATTTTTTTATGAGGTGTTTAGAGTTTTGATCCTCGTCGATTAATTGCTGCTTTGCACAACGGGGGGTTTTATGAATGCACAAGCAGAGTTAATCTCAAGCGCAGCTTTAAGAGCACCGGGCGATATCTTCTTATTACCGTATCCAGATCCGCGCGGCATGACTTTAGAACAGGTGCGTAAAGAATTGCCAGATGACCTGAAGGTCGAATGCACAACAGACATGCAATATCTGCGGCAATATTATTATATTCGCCAGCATGTGTATCAAAAGGATTTACAAGTCGCGACCTTTTGCGGGGCGGAAGATGAAATCGATCGTCGTAGCCATTTGCTGGTTGCCCGTATCGGTCATTTTGTCATTGGCGGAATGCGCCTGACGATTTCCACGCGCGAACGGCCCGAGAAGCTTACGCTCGAACGCGGTGATTTTAGCATTCACGACCATTTACCCTATCTTCGCGATGAAAATTACTGTGACCTTGGCCGCGTGGCGGTTCTGCCAGAATATCGCGATTCCAAAGCACTGCATCAGCTTTTCCAGTTAGCGATCAACATCGCGCAGCAACATGGCTGTAAGTATCTTTTTGGCGCATCGCCGCCCGCCGCTGCACGGTTGTTTCAACGAACCTTTCGTCATCTCGGATACCGCGATGAATTACGTCCGGATATCCCGATGCCGACAGGGAACGAAAACCAACATCTTCGCCTCATTTTTAAAATCATCTATTTACAGGAGTAAACCATGGTTCTTGCTGCCCAACGCGTTGAAGCGCCGCTTACCGGTGCCGAAGTCTTGCAAATTCTGCCAACCCTGCCGCAGGGCATTGGCAAAAAACTGAGCCCTTTGCTGCAAAAAGCGGATATGGCGGTGTACCGCCATTTTCTGGTGACGATGTATCATTACACGCATGATGCGCTTCCCCAGCTTAAATACGCGGAAGATCAATGTTCCGACCCGGCGCTAAAAGACTATTTCGAGGAAATGGGGCGGGAAGAAGATGGGCACCATCTCTTGGCAAAACGCGATTTTGAGCGTCTTTGTGGGCTGTTGGAGAATTTCCCGACCCCCCCATCCGTCAAGAATTTCCGGGACTACTGGTATAATCTTGGGAAGGCCAATGTGAATGAGTTCTTGGGCGCCATGTATGTGTTCGAAAATGTCGCGGGCTATGTCGCCAAAGATATTACGGATATGATTAAGCGGCTGGAACTTAAGCGTTCTCAGGCGACCTGGCTCTTCACCCATATCGAGGCGGATATCGATCACGGCAGCGATGCGCTGAAGATGTGCGAACGCTATGTCCATGACGATCCCGAAGCCATGCTGCGTGCCGCACAGGATGGGGCAAAAGAGTGGATGGCCGTATTTGACTACGCATTTTCTAATATGGGTTGATTAATCCAAATAAGATTGCTACCTACCAGTGCTGGGGGACGGCACATGGCAAAACCGGGGGTTGCAATACACGTTGCTATAATCGGAGCTCTTCTGCTGGCCTTACCTGCGTCAGCAGA
>JBEHYI010000089.1:0-7822 GCA_048498255.1 Pseudomonadota bacterium
GAGGAGATCGAAGACGCCATCGCCGCGGCGCGCGCAGGTGGGTGCAAGGAACTGGCCGTGCTGCATTGCGTGAGCGGCTACCCCACCCCAGCGAGCGACTGCAACCTGCGCACCTTGCCCGATATGATCGCGCGGTTTGGCCTCGTCAGCGGCCTGTCCGACCATACGCTCGATAGTACCGGCGCCATTGCAAGCGTGGCGCTTGGCGCCTCGATCATCGAAAAACATTTCACCCTCGACCGCAAAGGCGGCGGCGCGGATGATAGTTTCTCGATCGAACCGCACGAACTCGACGCACTGGTAACCCAAACAAAAACCGCCTGGGAAGCCCTCGGCCAGGTCGATTACGGGCTAAAATCCAGCGAGCGCGGCAGCACCATTTTCCGCCGCTCGCTCTATTTCGTGCAGGATTTAAACGCTGGCGATACCATCACCGCCGATGCCATACGCTGCGTGCGGCCGGGCTTTGGCGCGGCCCCCAAATTGCTACCTTCCTTGATTGGCAAAAAAGTAAAACATGCGGTTGAAAAACACACGCCTGTTTCGCTCGATAACATCGATTAACCCCCATAAAAATTTCTGCGAAATCCATGCTTACTACTTCACACGCTACCCAAAACCCTACCATCTGCCTGGTGCTCGATAACCCACTGCGCGATCTGGATGGCTTGGTGCTGCTCGCCTGGCATTTGGCGCAACGCGGGGCGGATGTGTGGCTCGTGCCCATGTACGAACAAGGGTTCGATGTGGATGCAATCGGCGCGGATTTCGTGCTGCTCAATTACATCCGCCAAAATAATCGCGACCACGCGCTGCACTATCTTCGCCACGGCATTGGCGTGGGCGTGCTCGATACCGAAGGCATGGCCGGTAAATCCGCCGATCAATTTGCCGAGCTGGTAGCCAAAGGCGGCGGCGCTTCGTGGATGGATCTCTACTGCGTGTGGGGCAAAGGGCAATACCAGGCACTGTTAGCGCATCAACTGGTTGCAGAAAATCGCCTGAAACTCACCGGCTGCGCACGCTACGATTATTGCTCCTCTCCCTGGCGCGCAAGCCTCGCGAAACCCGAAATGGAACCGGGCTACATTCTCATCAACACCAATTTCGCGGGCTCCAATTCGCGCTTCGCCAAAAGCGGTGAAGCGGAAATCGGCGCGCTGACCCGCGGCGGCTATAGCGAGGAATTTGCCCGCGACTATATTCGCGATGAGCGCGAGGCCCATGCCGCCATGATGGCGCTAATTCAAACCCTCGTCGCGCGTTTTCCGCACCAGCAATTCGTGCTGCGTCCCCATCCGTTCGAATCGGCGGAATGTTACGAACGCACCATCCAAGCGCCCAATTTCACGGTGCGCCAGCAAGGCACCTCCATCGAATGGATCAACCACGCGCGCGCACTCATTCAACTCAACTGCCTCACCGCGATTGAGGCCGCCGCCTTCGGCGTGCCGTCCTTCTCCCCTACCTGGCTCAACAAACCAAGCCTCACTGTTCCGTTATCCGTCGCGCTTAGCGAGAATATGGAAAGCGAAAAAGCGCTCATCGAAAAGCTCGCACAGGTGATCGAGAATTCCGCCGTTACCACCGCCAAGCAGCAAGACGATACCATCACCCACTATTTGCTCAATGACGGTAAATCCTGCGAACGAATCACCGATGCGATTCTCAGCACGCTCGCTCAAACACGCGCCGCACGGGCATTGCCCAACAGCGCGCCGCGCTTTCATGCGTTACGCCTCTGCCGCCAAATGTTGGGCTACAAAATCTTCAGCGCCATTCAAAAAACTATGTTGGGCGCCTCGCTCGAAAACCGCCGCCAGCGCAAGCATTTCTCACTGGAGCAGGTGGGGGCAACCTTGCAATGCATCGCCCATGCTGCGGGCGCATCCACCCCGGTCGCTGTGCACCCCATGTCGGCCTGCAAGCTTGCTAAACCGCGCCTTGCCTCGGGCCGCTCCATCTGCATCACCGCCCGCTCGGAAGCGTCATGTACCGTTCGCTGATCACCAACACGGTTATTTCCGCCGCCGCCTATTTCGCGATCAGCGTCATCGGCATCATCGTCATCCGCTGGTTGGTCGGCGCTTACGGCCTCGCCGCTTACGGCATGATCGCGCTGTCGCGTCTTTTTCTGCCGACAGGCCTTGCCAACATGCTCGATCTCGGCGCGCCGGAAAACGCCAGCCATTTCGTGGCCTCCTCGCGTGCAACGGGCGACTGGGCCAATGCCGGTGCCATCCTGGCCGCCCTCGCGTTCATCATGAGCCTTGGCGCAATTCTGCCCTCGGCCATTCTCTTTTTCGGCGCAACGCCGATTGCGAATCTCTTCAATCTTTCCGCGGCGGATACCGCCATTTTTGCCCGCACGCTGCATTTCATCGCGCTCATCACCCCGCTATTGCTCATCGGCGCGTTGGCCGAGGGCGTCATCCGCGGGTTCGAGCGTTACGACACCGCCCGCGGCATCGAGGTCGCGGCCTCCCTGGCCTATGGCTTCGGCTGTTACCTGCTCATCCATTACCAATACCCGCCCGCGGCGATTCTCTATCTCGGTGTTGCGCTCGCCCTCGCCCGTGCATGCGTCGCTATTCTGGCGTGCCTGCGCTGCTTCGCCACCACCTCCATCACCTTTCGTCACTGGCGCACGCATGGGCTCTCGCACGCCTGGGCGCGCACCTGCGTCACGGCACCCAATAAAATGCTCGGCACGTTGCAAACCCAATCGCCGACATTGCTGATCGGCATTTTTCTCGGGCCCGTCAGCACTGCGAGTTTCGATGTTCTCACCCGTTTGCCGCGTTTTGCCAAATCGGTATTGGGGCTGCTCAACTCCGCCATCATGCCTTTCACCTCGCGCCTCGAGGCTGCCGATAAAAACATTGGCCATGTCGCCGAAAGCGGCCTGCTGCTGGTCGCCGTTTTAGCGGCGGCTCCATTATTCGCGGCTGCCACTTTTTCTCGCCCGCTGCTTGAATTATGGGTCGGTCCGGAACTCACCGCCTATTGGTTTTGGCAATCCATCGGTTTTACCACCCCGCTCATTACCGTGCTGCTGAGCTTCGGCTTCAATACCTTATTTGGCCGAATCCACGTGAACAAAGCCGCCAACCGCTTCATCGTTTTTCGCATTGGCATTCAATATGCGGTGGCGTTTGCTCTACTGTCGCTGCTGGCGGAACGTGCCTTTGTGCTGGGCGGCGTACTGGCCGTTCTCTTCACCGCATTCTGGGAATTTCGCATCATTTTCCGCGAGCACCGGCTCAACCGCACGCTGGCGCAGCGCCTGTTCACGCTCATAGGCATCGGTGCGGTGTTAACCCTAGTGCTGATTCCGTTGCAGGGCTACATCCACTCCCTCATTCTGCTTGCGGGTGCCATTGGTTTATACAGCATTCTTTTCTGGGGCCTCGCCTGGCTATGGATCCTTCCCACCGCCACGAAAAAAGCTTTAATAAAGCATGGTTTCTAGCTAAGAGTCGTTTCACGCAAGCGCTTGCAGATAGCATCCATGCTTTTAGCAACCGGCGACACGCTCACACGGACGATGGATTTCCATGCATTGCTTTCTCATCTCGACCCTTGCCGAATACCAGACGCGCTTCTGGCTCGATGTCGGCATCGAGTTGCAACGTCACGGCCATGCCTGTGCCTTTCTTTCGTTTGACGACCGCAGCACGGATATGTTGCGCCAAAAAGGCTTCGAGGTTTTCGCGCTGAGTAGCCTTTCCCTGCCCGATACACTCGCGCCCGAAGACATTACCGGCCTTTTCGATGCGTATGGTGTTAAGGCTCCCGAAGGCTGGTTCCTGCATGAACGCATGGCGTATGGCGAACAAAACCACACCACGCTCATCCGCAAACTTTACGCTTCCATCCAACTCGCCGATATCGCCATCACTCAATGCAAAAGCCGCTACGCATCCGTCTCGCTAGTGCAGGAAGTTGGCGGGTTTCTCTCCGTCGTCGGCGGCTATTTCGCTGCACGTAAAGCGCAAGTGCCCAACTGGTTTATCGAGCCCGCTTTCTTCAAAGGCCGGCTGTTCTTCACCCGCGATAGTTTCGCGGCACCCACTATCATCGCAAAGCCCAAAGCCGCAACCCTTGCCGAAGTGAAAACCTACATCGATCGCGTGCTGCAAACCCAGCAGATCGTCATCCCCGAGAAAGACCGCCACCACTACGCCTCGGCCTTAACCAAAATTCTGAACCGCCATAACCTCACACGCCTCGTGCAGAAATCGATCGACAAATACCTCCTCGGCAAAAAGCAGGAATTCGGCTATCTCGGTCGGCAGGTTGGCATCCATGCGCGCATGCTGCTCAACTCCATGCGCCTGCGCAACCGCTACACACCGCTTAGCGCCCTGCAGCCCTTCCTCTATTTCCCGCTGCATGTGCCCGGCGACATGGCGCTGACCATCCGCTCGCCGGAATATGTTGACCAATTCGCCCTGCTCGAGCAGGTGCTGCGCGCCACCCCCCTCACCCATCAAGTGGTGGTGAAAGAGCACCCGGCCATGATCGGTGCGCTCGGCGCCAGCCGCTTTCTTGATCTGCTAAAGCGCTACCCGCAATTTAAACTGCTGCCGCCCTCCACCAACAATTACGATGTGCTGCGCAAGGCCGACCTCATCGTTTCCATCAACAGTAAATCCGGGGCCGAGGCGCTGCTGCTCGGCAAGCATGTGCTGGTAATGGGCGAAGCCTTTTACTCCACCTGCCCCATGATCGAGCATCTCGATTCGCCACGGCAACTGGCGGATACCATTGCCAAAGCATTGGCCAGCACCACCCACCGCAACATGGCCACGGTGATGGATTATTTCCACACCGTGTGGGACTCCAGCCTCGAGGGCGAGCTCTACATTGCCGATCCGCAAAAAGTCGCACGCTTTACGCAGTCGCTCATCCTCGCAGCGGGCAACAGCACCACCCAAAAGCAGCCCATAGCAGGCGCGCATGTTTAAAAAAACATTCATCTTCCCCGGTTTACACCATCTCGGCTACGAGTCGGGCTTCGCCGTGGCGCTGACGCCTGCGCTGCGCCGCTACGAAGATTTACGTGTGGAGCTGCTCTGGTTCCGCGATGGAAAACGCCAAACATCTACCTATCTCGAAATACCGAAATCCCCGGCACTGTGCCTACGTTCCTGGGAATCCGATTGGGGTTTTAAAACCGAGGAACATAACCCAACCGATCTCTATTGCTTGCGCATGAGTTCCCCTGCACACCCGCAAGCGAACCTGCCCGAGGGCGGGCTCGAGGGCCAAATGCTGCTGCGCCACCGCACCCATGGCTGGACATCCACCATCCTCACCGGATTCATCCCCGCGCGCGGCGAGGGCCACCGCTTCGCGCCCATCATCCATACCGGCCATTGCATGGCGAACGCCGCGACGAACGAAACGATCACTTTATTCATGAACGTCAAGAATATCGACGCGCCAGCGGTGACCGATGGCGGCATCATTACCGCCGCCATCTACGATCTATCGGGCAATATAATCGGCAAAAAAACCTACCCGGTTTTAGGCAACGCCACCGTCGCTTTATCGCACGATAGAATCGCCAGCGATTGCGGCATCTCACCCGCGCAACTGCAGCAGGGCGTAAACATCAAATTCTACGGTGGCGACAGCCAGTTCGCGATTATCACGCTCTTTCACCACCGCACGCAGGGCAGCATCGCCATCGAGCATTCCTTGGCACCGCTTTACTATATTCCGGAGCTGAAAAACCCGGCCATCCGCACCCTCGTCTACAGCCAGATGGAGAACGCGTGATGCAGTTTCGCGGCTACCCCATCACCCACCTGCCCGCCCGCGCGGTATTACTAGCATTCGACCGCGTCAAACAGCTGGAGATGAAACTAAAGCTGCGCTTCCCTTCCCTGCTCGGCCTGCCGGTCATGGGCCCTTATGTGCAATTCTACCGCCAGGACGCGCTGTTTCGCACCGAGCTTTCAGTCTTCAATTTCTACTCTACTTTCTTACCCACCATCGCAACGCAGCTCACCTATTATGTCACCGCTTACCGCCGCGATGGCGCCTGCATCGGCAGTGGCCAGCTCGTGCTGGAACATGGGCACAGCACCACCGTCGCGCTCGAAGCCATCATCGGCAAACCGCTCGATGATTACGGCGTGTTTCATGTGCAAGCCACCGCACGCAGCAACGACACCACCCGCGCGACTGCGCTTGGCCCCACCACCGGCCAATTCATGACCCTCTATTGCCCGACAGATGCCACCCGCCAAGCGCCGCAATGCATTCATTCGCACAAGCTTTTCCAAGCACTGCCGATTCCCTATTCGCCCTACACACGCACCACCGGCTTTACCGCGGACCTGGCCGGCAACCCGCGCAACGAGTTTTTCTTCCTCAACCCATGCTTATCCGCCACGCGCATTACCCTTCATGCGTTTGACACTCTAACCGGCACGAAAATCGCCGCCTTCACCCGCACGATAAAAGGGTGCGGCGTCGAGCGTTTCACGCTAACACCAGCGGACCTTGGCGCAAGCAGCAATCCCTTGACCTTTACCTATGAATTTGACAGACGAGTGTCCCATATGAAGCCGATTGTCTTTCACCATCATGCGGATGGTGTGGTGACATGCAACCATACCTAAAGGCCGATATGTACCAAACCCGCACGTTACCCATCCTAAAAACCTCATTCACGCCGTTTCATTTTTTGCTGAACAGCCTGGTTTTTCACAGTCTCTATCTGGCGTTTCGCGCGGTGAAACCTTCCGGTCGCAACGCCTCGAAAGTGCAGGCAAATTACGACCATGAACGCGCGAAATTACTGGCGAGTTTGGAAGCCATGGATTGGGAATCCTACGCGTTATTCCCAGCCGATTACGAAGATTTCATCGTCATCAACGACCGGTTGCGCTGGGGCGCTTTGCGCGAGGCGCGGCTATTGCTGCTCGAGCGCCTCACCGACACCGTACGCCAAAAAGTAAAGCCCGGCCAAACCGTGATCGAGTTCGGCAGCGGCGACGGGCGCAACCTACTTTATTTGCAAAAACAATTCCCGGATATTCGCTTTGTCGGCCTCGAATTGTCCCCTATTTCCGTTGAATTATCGGGCAAAGCAGCAGAAAAATTTGGCATTTCCGGCGTCGAATTTTACCAGGCGAATGTGTGCACGCCCTTGCCCGCAAATGTTGCACGGCCCGATATCGGCCTCATTTACAGCTCCTTCGCGCTCGAGCAAATGCCACGCATTTTCGTCCAAGCGCTCGAAAATATGTTCGCGCTCAAACCTTCGGCGATCATGCTGTTCGAGCCCGTTTCGGAACTCTGGTCGTTGAGTCTGCGTTCGCTCGTCGCGCGCCTGCGCGTACGCGGTATCGACCGTTTGGTGGGGCTTCCCGCACAGCTGAAAAATTTGCTGAACGCCCACCCGGATTATGCTCTCACTTCCATCAAGCGCTCGGGCATCGCACTTAATCCTCATACCGAAATGTGCGAAGTGCTGATCGAAAAGACAAGCAGCTAGCCATGTGCAAACCTTTGCAAGCAACTACGCTAGTGCTGGGTGCTTTCGCAAGGGCTACGGGACGCCTCGTCAAGCGCAAAGCAAATATCCTGCGTTTCCTTGTCAAAATCGCCCAGCATAACGGCAGCGTCACGCTCGGCTCAGGCATCACACTTCAATGCCCCACCTTGCTTTCCTGCGGCCGCTCCGTCACCATTGGCGACGACACGGAAATCATCGCAATGCCGCACGAAGCGGAGGGAAAACCCGCCATCACCCTTGGCAATCACGTCAAAATCGGCAAGCTGGCAACGCTTGCCGATTTTGACG
>JBEHYI010000090.1:0-7757 GCA_048498255.1 Pseudomonadota bacterium
CTGCGCAGCGCATCCACCAGGTCTGTCTTCTCCCAGCTGAAGCTACCATCCGCTTCCGGCGTGCGGCCGAAATGGCCGTAGCTCGCCGTTTTTTGGTAGATTGGGCGGTTGAGGTTGAGATGCGTGCGAATGCCACGCGGGGAGAGATTCACCATCTCCTGCAGCACGCGTTCGAGGCGCGGATGATCGACGTTTGTCGCACCATGCGTATTCACATAGAACGAGGTCGGGCGCGAAACACCAATCGCGTAGGAAATCTGGATCGTGCAGCGCTCTGCAATACCAGAAGCCACCACGTTTTTGGCGAGGTAACGCGCCGCGTAAGCCGCCGAGCGGTCCACTTTCGTCGGGTCCTTACCGCTGAACGCGCCGCCGCCGTGGGGCGCCGCGCCGCCATACGTATCCACGATAATTTTGCGGCCCGTCAGGCCCGAATCGCCATCCGGCCCGCCGATGATGAATTGGCCGGTCGGGTTCACGAAGAAATTTTCCTCCGGCGGCATCCAGCCTGCGGGCAAAATATTCGTTACCACACCGCGCACGAGTTCGCGAATGTCGCTTTGCTCAACACCCGCTTTGTGCTGGGTCGATACCACGACAGAGGTCGCACGCACCGGCTTGCCGTCTTTATATTCCAGACTAACTTGGCTTTTCGCATCCGGCTCGAGGCCAAGGAATTTTCCTGAACGGCGGCCTTCCGAAAGCGTTTGCAAAATGCGGTGCGAGTAATAGAGCGTCGCTGGCATGAGGTCGATGGTTTCGTTGCACGCGAAGCCGAACATGAGGCCCTGGTCGCCCGCGCCCTCATCCTTGTTCTCGGCGGAATCCACACCGCGGGCGATGTCGGCGGATTGCTGGTGCACATAATTCGCCATTTTGAATGTGTTCCAGCTGAAGCCGCGCTGCTGGTAGCCGATATCCTTCACCACTTTGCGCGCGATTTCTTCCATGCGCTGCTGGGTCACGCCGTCCGCATCGCGGAATTCGCCCGCTACCACCACCTGGTTGGTGCAGGTCATGGTCTCGATACCGCAACGCGCTTGTGGGTTTTCAGCCAGGCACGCATCCACAATCGCATCGGAAATTTGATCGCAAATTTTATCCGGATGGCCTTCCGAGACCGATTCGCTGGTGAAAATATAGGAACTGCGTTGCTGATAATTCTGGCTCACGAAAAACTACTCCTTAGAGGAAAATCTATGGGAATTGACGCGTGGCAGCCATCGTTCCGCTTAGACCGGTTTGCTGAAGCGATGCTTCAGTGAGGTGGCCGCCAAGCAATAAATGCCCACCTGCATTTTCGAATGCTACTTATTTTGGAAAAGGTCAAGCAGAAGCATTGGCCCGATGCATTTACATCGTCGTGAACGGATTATTTTGGTCGGGCGCATTCCCGCTATCGCTCACGATCTCGGAAAATTGCATGCGCACCAATCGGAACTCCGTATCCACATGCACCCGCACCGCATGGCCACGCGCGAGCAGCCCGGCATATTCCTGCCAATAGCCGCGCATACCGATGGTAAGATCGTGGCTTACATAGCTGCCATCGGGCTTGCCCGCTTCCATGCGCCAGGCGAAGCCGAAAATTTCGCGCATATGTTTTGGGTCCCCGCCCGCCATATCGGCAACCGCCACTAAATGCATCAGCGTCATTTTCTCTTCGGGGGATAAACGGCTGGAGGCGGCGATATATTCCGTCACATCCATGGCCGCGGCGGTGGCTTTTTGGCCCAGCGATCCATCGCAGACATAAGGGGGTATGCGGACACTCATCGCCCACACCTTGCGCACGCGTACGCCAAGGGCGCCGCTACCGCGTCTGCTACATGCATCTCTAGCTCCGTGTGCTACTTGCACTCGTTATTTTTATTAAATTTATTAATAACAGAAATTGCTGGGTATAGCAAGCCAGAGAGGGGCTAGTCGCTAAAGGCTAGACGCTAACATGCAAACGTTGCGAAAAAGGCGCATCCGCTGGATGGCCAGATCCTATTTCTCTTCCGCCGCCATCGCCTTAATCAGCTCGACCACGCGTTTGCGCAAAGCAGGATTTTTGATTTTGTAATAGGCGCGCATCACTTCGAGCGTCTCACGGTTATTGACATTTTCGTGCTCGTACGCTGCGGCATTCGGCTCGGCGGCAGCGAGGTTCGCCCCGTCATCCATCGAGTAATCGCCGTAGCCCTCGAAGAAATAGGACACAGTGACACCCAGCACCTTCGCGAAATCATGCAGGCGGCTTGCGCCCATACGGTTGATACCGCGCTCGTATTTCTGGATTTGCTGGAACGTAACGCCGATTTGTTTACCCACGGCTTCCTGGCTTAAACCAAGGAAAGTACGTTTCAAACGCAGGCGGCGGCCAACATGGGTATCGACAGGATGCGGTGTGCTCATATCAAATTACGCGAGTTATGTTTCACTTATTCAACTCTCATGCGTTATCAACCAACGCCTTCTCTTGCAAGGAAATTAATAATTTATTTATTTTTACTTATATCGCGGCGCATTATTGTGTATAAAAACAACAGCATCAAAAGAAATACAGTTATTAACTCACCATGATTTGCGTAGGCGCTGCCCACAACCATTGCAGGTAATTTCAAATCGAGAAATGCACGCTGGTTCAGCGGCAGCGACGCCACCACGCGCCCATACGGGTCGATGACGGCCGAAATGCCGCTATTCGCCGCGCGCACTACGGGCAACCGCTGCTCGATCGCGCGCATGCGCACCATATCGAAATGTTGGTAGGGCCCCGCCGTATCGCCATACCAGCCGTCATTCGTCACGTTCAGCAGCCAGGCCGGACGCTCTTTCGCGACCGCCATGCTGGGAAAAATGCCTTCGTAACACACCAGCGGGCTAAACGGCGGAATGCCAGGTAATGTCACCGTTTGCGGCCCCTCCCCACGCGAAAAATCGAGATCGCCCGGCGTAATTTTATCGAGCGGCAGCACACTCCGCAGCGGCACGAATTCACCGAACGGCACGAGCTGGTGTTTGTCGTAACTCGCCACCACATCACCCGCGGGCATGATCGCGATCAGGCTGTTCCAAATCTTCAGATTCGGCTTGATTCCTTCGGCCCGCACGGCGCCGGTCAGCAACATTTTTATGTGCGGCACAGCCAGCGGCTCACCCTTGCGCACGGTGAAGGGATAGGCTGTTTCGGGCCAAATAGTCACATCTGGCACTATTCCAGTAGGTTTATTTGTTAATTCGCCCAGCACCTTTACGGCCAGTACACTCCCCTCGCGCGAGCCTTTGAGGCTTTGCGGAATGTTCGGCTGCACCACGCGGATGGTGGTATTGGTGAAGGATTTGCGCATCGGAATTTCATGGAAGCCATAACTATAGCAACCCGCCCAAATCATCAGCACCGCGAGCGTTTGCAGAATTTTAGCGCGGCGCGTTTTCTCGCCCAACCAGATCAGCGGCGTGAGGCCAAACAGTACCACCAGCAAACTCAGCCCATAGGTGCCGATGGTGGCAGCGAGCTGCGCAATTTCAATCGAGCTGAGTGCGATGTAGCCCGCAAGGTTCCACGGAAATCCGAACATGCCGAAGGAGCGCAGATACTCCACCACTACCCATAGCACCGCGAAGAGAATCGGCGTGAGATGCGCGCGAAAGCGATGGATGAGATAGGCAAACGCGACGAACCACAGCGCCATCACCGCGCTTAAGCCCAGCACTGAAAACGGCAGCATCCAGGCGAATTTATCGGCATCCACTAGCAGCGCATTGGCGATCCACCAGGTGCCCGCCATGGCATGGCCATAGCCAAAATAGAACCCGCGCCAGAGCGATTGCGCGCGGCTTTGTGCGGATTTTAGGAACAGGTAAAATAGCGGCAGGCTGATAAAAATCACCGGCCAATAATGGTAGGGCGCGAAGCCCAACGTCATCAGCGCCCCGTTGAGGAACAGCACCAGCGCCGATTGCCAGCGATTGAGGCGCGCGATGGCGGCGGGCAACTTCATCCTACAAACTATGAATATGCACATCGAGCACGGGCTTTTTGCCCAGCTCGTCGCGGATGATTTTGCGAATGACGCCGCGGATCATTTCATCGAGCGCGCGGCCCTTGTTGCCGCCCTTGCCTGCTTTGCCGATTACCTCGCGAATTTCGTCGCGCATCGCATCGATCAGTTCCTTATCCTCGACATCATCAAGGCATCCCGGCGCGGAAATAATCGGCGCATCGATCAGCGCGCCTTTTTTATCCATCACAATCGACACCACCAAAAACCCGTCATCGCGAATCTTGCGGCGGGTGCGAATGACGCTTGAATTACTGTCGATGAACGAGGTGCCATCGAGCGCGAGGTAGCCCCACTCCACCTGCCCCACAATGCCGGGCGTTTTGGAAGTGAGGCTGATGACCACACCGTTCGTCGGCTCAATCGCGGTTTCTACGCCCAGCTCACGCGCGAAATTCGCATGCTCGTGAATATGGCGCGCCTCGCCATGCACCGGCACGGCAATTTTCGGCCGCACGAGCTTATACATACGCTCGAGCTCCCCACGGCACGGGTGGCCGGAAACATGGATAAATCCGGTGCGGTCGTTGATGACTTCCATCCCCGCGCTCACCAATTTATTCACGATATAGCCGACATTCGCTTCGTTTCCGGGAATCGTCCGCGAGGAAAAAATCACTGTATCGTTCGGGCTCAAGCGAATACCCGGATGCTCGCCACGGGCGATTTTACTCATCGCCGCGCGCGATTCCCCCTGGCAGCCGGTGCAGATGAACAGCACCTTATCGCGCGGCAAATCCATGCCCTGATTATCGGTGAGGAAAGTCGGCACATCCTTCAAATAGCCCGCATCCTGCGCGGCATGCACCATGCGCCAGATGGATTTACCCGCAATCGCGACCGAACGGCCCGCATCCACCGCCGCGTAAATAATCGTCTCCAGTCGCGCGATATTGGAGGAGAACGTGGTGACAATCGCGCGCTCCGGGCAGGCCTTGATGATATCCGTCAAATTTCCGCGCACATCGGCTTCCGAGCCGGATTCGCCCTCGACAAACACGTTGGTCGAATCGCACACGATGGCGAGCACGCCCTCATCGCCATATTTGCGCAGCGTCTCCTCATCCGTCGGCACGCCCACCATCGGCGCTTCGTCGAGCTTCCAATCGCCCGTATGCATGATGACGCCCTTGTCCGTACGCAGCGCTACCGCGTGCATTTCGGGGATGGAGTGCGTGACCGGCACCATTTCGAAGCCGAACGGGCCAAGCTGATATTGCTCACCCGCTTTCACCTCGTGCAATTTCACTTTGCCTTGAATGCCCTCTTCCGCCAGCTTGTTTTTCAGCACCGCAGCGGTGAAGGGCGTGGCGTAAATCGGGCAGCCGAGCTCGGCCCACAGATACGACACTGCGCCCAGATGATCCTCATGCGCATGGGTCAGCACCAGGCCCACGATATCATTCTTATACGGCGTAATCGCGTCGATATTCGGCACGACGATATCGATCCCCGGCAGGTGATGCCCTGCGAAACCGATCCCAAGATCGATCATGATCCATTTGCCCTTGTAGCGGTAAAGGTTCAAATTCATGCCGATTTCATTCGCACCGCCCAGCGGCAAGAAGAGAACATCGTCGTTATACTCATTGAAGTTGAAGGCCATTTATCCCGCTTTCTGTGGCGCACAGCTATAGCGCAACCCAGCAGAAACTCAAGATTTTTTACGGGTGCGGAGCTTGGGTTCTTGGGGTTTAAATGTTTTTTCAAATTGCGCCAGTTCACGTTTAAATAACGCCGCATTTTCATTCAATATCGGCAGAACATCGCGTGTCTGCAGCACGATACCAAAAACGCAGATACACTGCTTTACTGGTGCATAAATAATATAATGACTACCAAGCGGATAGATCATCAGGCCAGACAATCCCTTAAGTTCTGGCCTTCTTGCACTCCGTGCAGGATTTTGCGCGAGAAGTTCAAGGCAATCGGCCAAATCTTGGAAATAGCGCTTAGTCGTTGTGCGGCCAAATTCCTCGACCGACCATTTTCTCTGCTCGCGTAAGCTGGCAATCGCCGACGGGGTTAAAAAATAGCGTCCGTCTTTATTCTTCATTAAAAATATCCATCGGGCTTATTTCAATCGCCAACCCTTGCTTTGCCTCACGTATGCTTTGCAGCATATCATTACGGAAATTCAGCGCGCGGTCTTTGCGGATGAGGTCACGGATATATTCGCTCGGCGTCGCATACACATCGTCGTCGCTCGCGCGCATGTCGACATAACGGCGCAATTCGGCGGTCAGTTGGATATTCAGGCTGTTGCTCATGGGTATCTCCTATGAGCTTAGTATACATTATCTGGCATTAAACGTCAATTATTGCCATTGCGCTCATGAATGAGGCGCAAGCCCCGGATGGTGAGGTCGGTATCGACCATATCGATTGCCTTAGTCGCTTCGGCGTAAAGCGGCGCGAGGCCGCCGGTGGCGATGACTTTCATGGCCTCCCCGCGCTCGGTTTTAATGCGGCTGACGATACCTTCGATGAGGCCTGCATAGCCGTAGAAAATGCCGGATTGCATGGCGGTGGTGGTGGTGCGGCCAATGACGCTCGGCGGATGGTTGATGGCGATGCCGTGCAGTTTCGCCGCTGCTTTTTGCAATGCCTCGAGCGAGAGGTTGATGCCTGGCGCAATCACCCCGCCGAGATATTCGCCATTGGCGGAGACCACATCGAACGTCGTCGCGGTGCCGAAGTCGATCACGATCAGCGCTTGTTTGGATTCCGCGTAAGCCGCATAGGCGTTGATGAGGCGGTCTGCCCCCAGCTCGCGCGGGTTCTCAAGCAGGATCGGCATGCCGAGGTCAATCTCACCGCTGGTAATCAGCCGCGGCTCGACATTGAGATACTGCCGCACGAAGGACTTAATGGTGAAATTCGCATCCGGCACCACGGAGGAAAGGATCACATGTTTCACCGCTTTTTCACCGATGCCGGCGCGGCTCATCAGCGCAAATAGCCACACGGCATATTCATCGGCGCTCCTGTGCGCATCCGTGCGAATGCGCCATTGCGCGCGGACTTCGCTGCCCTCGAACAAGGCGAAAACCAGGTTCGTGTTGCCGATATCGATGGCGAGGAGCATTACGCCGGCTCCTTGTAAAACACATCCCCGGCATGGATCGCGGTAATGCGTTTTTTCTTATCGCGCAGCAGCATTTGGCCTTGCGCGTCGATACCATCGAAAATGCCGCTGACCTGTTGGTCGCCGACGATGACTTCGACATTTTTGCCCAGCTGATAGGCCTTCGCCTTCCACGCTTTTTCAATCGGCGCGAAGCCTTTCCTATCCCACTCATCGTAGCGGTGAATGAAATTATGGATGAAGCGCGAGAGCACGATTTTGGCGCTGATGAGCTCCACCCCGCAATCGCGCAGGCAGGTCGCTGGGTACATCACATGTTCAGGGAAATTATCGACATTGATGCCAACGCCCACCGCAATCCATTGCCGCTCGCTGATGAGCTCTTTGGTGGTGAAAGCCTCGAGCAGAATGCCCGCGATTTTTTTGCCCGAAACCAGCACATCGTTCGGCCATTTGCAGGCGACGAGTTTTGCATCCGGCAAAATCGCTTCGAGCGTATCGGCGACGGCGAGGCTTGCGACGAAGGAAAGCTGCGAACAATCCTCGAGCGCCGCGCTGGGGCTGAGCAGCACCTGTGTCTGCGTTGGCCTGGCGCAGGGGTGCGCAGAAATCGGCGGAGC
>JBEHYI010000091.1:0-7745 GCA_048498255.1 Pseudomonadota bacterium
GGTTGAGAAGGAGCAGGCATTGCTGCCTACTCCTTCTGCAGGGAACGCTAAGCCGACCGGCGCTTTCGGGGCATCCGGAAGGCCATATAAAGGCTACTGATCACGTAGACCGCGAAATCCATCCCACAAATAACGATCGTTTGAGACGGCGTTATCGCAAGAACTTGCTGTGCCATTAGGGGCACAATAAGAAGCACGAGGACAAACACTAGAGTAACACCTTCATCAGGCTTGCCTGATTTAAGCGACGACCATCCGAAAATGGCGCTCAGTGCTATTGCCACAATAAGTTTCGCAGCGAACGACCAGGCCAACAGTTCATGCCATTGAAATTGCATGATCCGTCTCCCACACCACCAGCTTGCACAGGCAAGATGGTAAACTTCGAAGGAAGTAGGTGCCCGCGCACATTAGCGGCAATGCATGACAGTTTCATGACAGCATGCGATTTTTATTGCTCCCAACCACAAAGTACGGCACCAACGGCGCGGCTGGGGACGCCTTGCTCCATAAAAATAGCTTACGAGCGTCATTTCGCTTTCGAAACAAACCCCTTACCCGCAAAACCTCACCCAACCGTGCTCCACTCCGAATAGGCAATTTCTGCCTATATTGGAATTAATTTCCTATACTAGGCATTTTTTACCTAGTTAATAACCATCAACTCATTTTAACTCATTACGTTAAAATAACGATTATAGCGATTGAAATTCAATCCATTAACCCGTCCATCCACAAAACTGGCACGGTCGTTGCATATCCTCCAGCCAAGCGTCAGCAAGGCGCAACCAAACAGGAGGTGTATATGACCCAACAACAACGCGAAGTCAACGCAACGATCCAATCGATGGCCGAGGAGCAAGTTCTGTTCCTGAAAAACCGTTACAAAATGGACCCCGAAGAGATCATCAGCCTTTATACTGGCGAAAAACGTAAAGACGCGACCTACTCGGACGCGATTCGTTCCATCATGGTCTTCAACAGCCAGAATGCAAAAATGCACGGCTTCGTAGCGTCGTAAAATAAGCGGCCTCAGCCCCCGCTGAGTGCTCGGCAGGCAAGCAAATGCGCCGGTAACCTCCTGTGAGGGGAGCAAAAACCGGCACCACGAAACACACCATCCTCACTGGGCCATTCGCAAGAATGGCCCATTTTTTTTGGCCTGAGCGCCGCATCGTCACATAAACTTCACACGATTTAGACCCGCCGACCCACTATAATTGTGCGGTTACTAGTTTTTCGATTTCATCCAGGTGGATGAAATCATGCTTAACGATACTAATGTAGTACAAGCGTATCTGATGTTTATTCTCAACCGGGACTGAAAATCCCTTTTGTAGGAAGATGAAAATGTTGATGCCAACGACCGAGGAGAAACTCTTCGCAAATGGCTGGGTTAAGGACGCAAGTTTCTTTCCCAGCCACACGATGAACCCCCGCCTTCTCAAGGAACTGGGGTACTTTGTGATCGGCGCTATGCTGTTCTTTATCTATTGGGGCCTCCTGATAGTGATTTTGGGAAACAGCGCAAACGTGATCATTGCCGCTTATGTGTTCGCAGCGCTAACCGCGCTGTTCTGCCGTCGCCATCAATACAAAACGTCGGCAGAAGCCTACGACGGCATGAAAGGCACGACACCGTATGATGGGTACCACTATTTCCATTCTGCCCATTATGTATTTCGCGGATTTCTGACGTTTACTGGGGCAGCCCTTCTTGCATGGGCAATCCTGTCGGCTTTCCATACGGTAATGGTTGTCCTTACGTAATGACGGCGCCTTAAGCTCCGTTTACCGCATTAGAAAAACCCCGCAAAATTCATCTTCTGGATGGCTTTGCGGGGTTTTTGTTCGATACTAAACCTACAAAATCGTAGGATTCGGCGCGTCACCGTAAACCTTCAGCGGATCAAACATCTTCTCCGATTCCCGGAACTCAAGAGGCGCGGAACCCGCCTCTTTCCCCGTCGGAATCGCGCGGTAGAAGCAGCTGCGGTAGCCCACATGGCAGCTCGCATCGCCGGGAATTTCGACCGAAATCCACACCGCATCCTGGTCGTCATCGATGCGCATTTCCTTCACGGTTTGCACGAGGCCCGAGGTCGCGCCCTTGTGCCACAGCACCTTACGGCTACGGCTGTAATAATGCGCCTCGCCGGTCGCGATGGTTTTCTCAAGCGCTTCCTGGTTCATATAGCCGAGCATCAGCACTTCGCCGGTGTTCGCCGCCGTCGTTACGCAGGCAATCAGCCCGTCCGCATCGAATTTTGGGGCCAATTCTGTGCCCTCTTCCACCTGCTCGATGGTTACGCGTTTTGAAAACATGGTTATTCCTCGCTCGTTTCTAGCGGCTGATATAGTGATTTTTAGCGGGAAATCCAGCGGAAATGAAGGACACCCCTAAAACGGGTTATACTCCCGCGTCCGCTGCAGGAACGACTTCTTCGCCACCGGCGTGGTCGAAGGCGGCACCGTCTCGTTATACACGCAGATAATATCCGCCCCGCGGCGCAGGGTGAAGCGGCCCGCCACGCGCTCGACCACCACATAGGGCCCGCGCTTGCGGAAGTTGATCAGCTCCTCATTCCCCACGCTATCCACGCGGAAGAAGGCTGGCAGCTCGGCGTTTTTATCCTTGAACTCGAAATAGGTGAATTCCCCATCGTCGAAAATGCGGATCGGCTCGATCACGCTCGACCCGCGGATGGAATAGTTGAAATTAAACTTCGCCGCGTCCTTCTCCAGGTCCGGCAATTCCTCGAACTGGTTGAAATCCACCGCCGACGTATCGCTCTGCGGATAAATAAACCGATACGAGAACACCATATCCTTATCGCGGATATCCTTGGTTTCCTCGGCATGCAGCTCGAAGAGATACGAATGCTTATCCGTAATCACGGTCATGTTGGTCAGCGCATTCTGCTCGATCGGTTTGAGGAACAACCGGTTGCCCGACGGATTAATCATCCACGCCACGGAATCGCCCACCGACACGGTCTGGATTTTCTCGTCCGCATCGAACTCAATCGCCGATTGGTAGCCGTAATGGCCAATGAACTGATACACCTCGTTCGCGCTGTAACGCACGGTGCGGATGCGGCTATCCGTCGCGATCGCGCGCGGGGTTTGCAGCGCCTCGGCCGATGCCGCGCAACCCAGCGCCAGCAAGGCAAAAATCAGAAGATTACGAACGCGGTGCGAGGACATAATTCACTACCTGAAATTGCGGATCGTTGACACGAAGTTCTTCCTGTCCCGTTTCCGGGTTATCGACGAGCTCGGGCGTTAATTGCGTATAGATGTAATCGATATCCGCCGTCCACTCCGTTTTCTCATCCTGTTGATGAATCGTCGTCGTCACGCTGAATTGCACGGTCGCGTGCATCTTCCCCGCGTCACCTCTTTTCTGATGCACCGATTGCACCTTCACCTGGCGCTGCCCATCCTCGCTCAACGCGGCAAACGGGCTTTCCGGGTTCGTCGGGTTATACGCGCGGCCGTAGGCGTTATAGGTCTCCTCGTCCGACTGGCCACGTACAAACCGCGCATTCTGTGCAAATTGGCTCGGCGTATAACTTTCGCGCCTCGTTACATATTCCGTGAGAAAAAACCGCGAGACCGCCAGGTTCGTTTCCTCGTGCGGTTGCGCCAGGCGCACCAGCGTCATCTGCCGTTCGTCATAGCGCTCCACCGCGGGCACCAGCATGGCCTCACGCTTCGTAATCGGCAGCAGCCGCATCACCGACATCACGCTAAAAATGCCGATAAGTAGCGATAAGACAGCAATGATTAGGAAAAAACTACGTTCGGAAATCGGGCCAATATACACCGCCTGAAACCAGTCCTTTGCCTGGACGAAATAACTACCGCTTCGGATCGATTCGGCGATTTTTTTGGTCTCATCAGCCATACTATCAACAGCCATTCAACAATGTTTCTGCAGATTATGCCCGTTTTTGGGCATTACTATCTAAAATTGTTAACAATTTAAGTGCAGCTTACCGGGCCTTGTGATATTGTAAATAACAATCGCAATAACAACATTTTGGGTGTGGGCAGTTCGTGAATCTGTTGGTAAAAAGCGCGATCGCCGCTTCCTTGGTTCTGGCCTTTTCGGCAAGTGCTGAAGCACAGGTCTGCCGTGAATCGAACGGCCCCGCCGTCGGCAAAGCGAACCTCACCTGCGACATGCGCTACCGCGACCAGCTGGTCACCTGTAGCAAACTTCATCCCACCAGCACCACCGAAGTCGTCGGCACGCGGGATGCCTGCCCCAAAAAACCGATGCCGATGCTGGATACCCCGAAAAAATCCTACATCACGGATTACAGCCCCTATCTTTGGCAATTCCCGCGTGATCCCGAAAACCCATCCGCGCCCTATTCCGGCCGTTACTCGCTCGGCACCCCGGGGGATGCCTCACGCACCTTCCAGCTCTTTGGCGATGCGGCACCCAATGCCAAACGCATGGCGCCTTGCACCACCCAAATCAAACTCCCCGCGGGTGACCCCACCACGCACGAGGATTGGGCAAAATACATCCGCCTCCAGGCCGATAACTGCGCGAACCAATATCTCCTGCGCTCGGCCATCTATCCGTTCCAAAAAGGTACGGAGCTAACTCCCGCGCTCAACTCCGTCCAGCCCGGCGGCACCAAAATCCTCGATGGTACAGACCCTACGCGCCCCGGCTTGCCCATCACGCTCACCAGCGATTGCCAACCGCTCAAACTATTTCAAGACACCACCAACGAATACAGCGCGTCGGAATATATCGAAGCGGCCTGGATCAAACTGCTGAAAGACCCAGAATACCGCAAAGCCACCACTGCCGTCAAAAACGTGCCCTGCCTTGGCACCGGCTTGTCGGATAAAGGCCTACCCTGCGACCACGAGCCACATTTGCCCGCGGGCATCAGCCTCATCAACCCGCAGGAACCGCCAAGCCCCTTCCCGGAAGTGACCTTAGCGCAAATCAGCACCGTGCCGTATGAGGATATCAACGACCCCACGCACCCCTACTCCCCACGCTGGGACTTTTTACTGAACGACCGCGATTACGCTAACATGAGCCTGAGCTCGATCGCGAGCTTTTCGGCAACTGCCGTCGCCGTGCAGCAAGGCCTCAAAACCTACATGACGGAGGCAAAAAACAACGTCTATTGCGCGGGCGTGAGAGAATCGAAAGAATCAGATGCCAAGAAAAAATCCGACGACGAAGTGAAGGTCGATGTGCTTTCCTTCCGCAAGGGCAAGGAAAGCACCGCCGGTGCTGCCGCCATCGCCGCCATTGCCTTATCGAAAGCCAAGCTGAACATCCTGCAAGCCGCGGCTGCCATGTCGGTTTTGAACAGCATCGATGATAAACAATTCGAAGGCTCGCTCACCAAACGCACACTCTACAACACCGTCTGCTACGCGCATGAGGACAAATACGAGAAGGAACATAAACCCGCCGCGCCACTTACTGCGCCTGAATCTGCACTGTTTCCATCGCCGCTTTTCACCCCAGCCTTTGGCACAGGCACAGGCGAGTTCCTGCCCAAAGTCATGCTCACCACCTATTGCTGGCACCTCACCGGTACCTATGTTTATTTGCTGAACTTGCCATGGCCGCTACCCCCCATCCCCATTCCTCTACCCTATGCCGAAGGGAAGGATTGCTGGAAATGCTTCGGCCTCAGCGGCCAGGTGGATGACGAGAGCAAGCACCCGCCTTGCACCACCAACTATCTCGGCAAAGATTTAAAAATGGTCAGCGGCACTCGCCCCGGCGCGCTCAACAGCATGCGCCGCAACGCCATCTGCGGCACCAAGTTCGACAAAATCTGCCGCGATCTGCGCAAGCCCTTCACGCCGCTCAACAAGCTGAAAATGCGTTACCACAATCCGGATGATGAGGACGACAAAGACGGCGACAATATCGTGCTCAAGGATGAACCGCTCGAAGGCATGACCTTCAAGGAATATTTCGGCAACCATATGCCCTACCCGCGTGTGTGGGACCTGGGGCAATCGCTGCAACGTTCCCCAACGTCGGATAAAAATAACCAACCGCCGACGGATGTCACCGGCCAATACACTGCCATTGTCGGCGTGGGGCGCGAGGCCGCGGCCAAAGTCGCATCCGATGCTGTGCCGGAGGATGCAGCGGGCAAAAAACCCGCCGATAATTTCACCGACCAGCGCTGCAAAACCATGGGCTGGGGCGGCGTTTCCGTCGGCGGCGTGCCGGTGCCCACCACCTTCGGCGGCCTCACCATCTTCACACCAGACCCCGTCACCAGCTGGACGGAAATGAAACTCTACGAAACCCGCGCCATGCGCATGGGGCTTATCTGCCTTCCGCGCTACGAAAAACTTTTCAAATCCGGCAGCGCCGAAAACATGATGCTCATGGTCGCCGGTGGTGAATTCCCGAACCTCGTCATCCAAAAATGCAAACGCGTCGCCCCCGGCCGTTCGGACGATTGCGAAACCATGACCTATGAAGAGTGGGACAAGGCCGGCAAACCCGATAGCGACGCCAACTTCATGTACATGATCCAAACCAACCCGGATGCTATTCCCCTCGTCTGGCGCGGCTATATGGCCGCGAAAGACACGAAAAGTAAATTCCCCAATTTCGGCGATACACCGGCAGGCGGCTCGTTCGCCACCGGCCTCGACAAAGCCATCACCGGCGACATCGTCATGATGCCCAATGGCCCGGGCGATAACATCCTGAAACCCGGCCTCGCCAAACTCGCTTACGTGATCGAGACCAACCTCAAGAAAGACAACCCCAAATGCGAGACGGAGAAAAACTGCTTCATCCGCGTGCTCGAGCCCGATGACGGCAAATGGCCGGACATCTGCGGCACGACCGATACATGGGGCCAAATGAAAACGCGCTATTACTTCAAGCCCGGCCATTTACCGGTCGATGCCGTCGCGGAATACGACCATATCAAGAGCACCGGCAGCTGCGAGGAAACCAAAATCTCCCACTGCGAGCAAAAGGGCTGGAGCAGCCTCAAGCTTTACCATCCATACAGCGATGTTCGCGAGCCCTGCAAAGTCAATCCGGACGCCCCTTATTGCGCGGAGGAAAAGAAATGATGCATCGCCGTATTCCTTTGCTGCTCACACTGCTGCTCGCGCTGTTCGCCGCCTATCCGCTTCCAGGCCTCGCCGTCGATGCGCTCGATTGTGCCAAAATCAAAGCCGTAACCGACCCGGCAGAAGTCAAAAAACTCAACCGCAGCGATGTGCGCACCTGCAACCGTAATTTCGGCATGGACCCGCCGCTCGCCTGGCGCCCGGAAGGCGGCAAGGGCAAAGGCGTCACCGTTGGCGGCGCGCGCGGCATCATCCATAACGCTGTCTTCGCGCCCGAAAGCGGCCCCGGCGCGCTCAACGCCAATGCCAGCGTCAGCAAGGACGCCATCACCCGCAGCTGCAATTTAACCCCGCGCATCAAAATGGGCATTCCACCGAAAGTGACGATGCCATCCGGCAGCTGCGCAGATTTCCTGAAGGATCTGTTCAAGGATAAAAACGACGCCGCAAATTCCGACCCCGCGCCCAGCGGTGTCACCGCGCCGGATTCCTGCCCCGCCGAAACCGATACCACCGGCACCTATGGCCTGCGCACCCCATTTGGCACCAGCGGCGGCACCTTGGCCGCCCCTTGCGGCAGCACCGTGCCCGCCACCAACAGCAACCTCGTGCTCGACCCCACACGCCGACTACCTCGCCGCGAC
>JBEHYI010000092.1:0-7737 GCA_048498255.1 Pseudomonadota bacterium
TGGGGGCGATAGCTTCGGAAACCGGCCGCACGCCGATGGTGGTTACGATGGCGGCGAGCTCAGGGTATTTTACGTTCGCGGCTTTGAGTAAGCTGTCGATGGCGGGGATTAACTCCGCCGCTTGCGCGGTTTGGCCGATTTCGCGGGTGGTGATGTCGCCCGCATGCATCAGTGCGATGCTCGCGCCAACGCAGGCGCTGTCAAAGGCTAAAATGGGTTGGGTGCTCATGGTTTTGCTGATAGTTTAGTCGCCACGTGAACACAACCTTTTCGAGACGCATGACCATCGCCACTGAAAGCTGCAAGCCTTGCAAAACCGGGGAGGGGAAGCTCACCTCCGGCGAGGCGATGATGCTGATGGGCGAGTTGGAGGATTGGATTTTCTACCCCGACCGGATTGAAAAGCGCTGGGAATTCAAAGGGTTTAAAAAGGCGCTGACGATTATTGCGACCGTCGCCGAGATTGCGCATCAGCAGAACCACCACCCGGATTTTCATTTTGGTTGGGGCTATGTGGAGCTGGTGCTGACGACGCATAGCGCGGGCGGGCTGACGCGCAATGATTTCATCCTCGCGGCGAAGATTGACGCGGCGCTGCAAACCGCGTAAATCCCTGCTTCTTATTTTAAGGTTCAGGCATGTACGACTTGTTCGCAATATCAATCATTATGCTGGTGTCATTATTGCCCACTTTATGGGTACTTTTTAAAGGACGGACTGCTCGAAGTGGTTTTGGGGAAATAATTTTCAAAAGTCTTTGCTTAGCTTTTTGCGGCATGATTGCGGCAGGATTTGTTACTTACATCTATGCCATTTTCGATGAAGTGCAACAATGCGGTGCTATGAATTGTGCTGAAAAATTGGATGGACCTGGCCCAGCAGGTTATATGATGATGCAAGGCTTGGGAATGATAGTTATGGCAGTAATGAGTTTTGGCGTAAACTTTATCCTTTGTTGTCTAGTCGGCTTTACTAGAGCTTTTTCGAATAAACTTGATAGTCAACCATGACCAAAAAACTCTACATCAAAACCTATGGCTGCCAGATGAACGCGTATGATTCGACGCGCATGGCGGATGTGCTGGCGCCGCTGGGCTATAGCGAGAGCGACGCGCCCGAGGATGCGGATCTGGTGATTCTGAACACCTGCCATATCCGCGAGAAGGCGGCGGAGAAAATGTATTCCGATTTGGGCCGTCACCGCATTCACAAAGCGGAGCAGGCGGCGAACGGCAAGCGCACGCTGATTGCCGTCGCGGGCTGTGTGGCGCAGGCGGAGGGCGAGGAGATCATCACCCGTGCGCCGTATGTCGATATGGTGGTGGGGCCGCAGAGTTACCACACGCTGCCGGAGCTGATTGCGCAGGTGGAGCGTACGCGTGGGAGCGTGGTGAATCTTGAATTTGTCGAGGAAGCGAAGTTCGATTTGCTGCCAGAATCGCTGCAGACGCAGGGTGCGCAGGCATTTGTGTCGATTCAGGAGGGCTGCGATAAATTTTGCACCTTCTGCGTGGTGCCTTACACGCGCGGGAGCGAGTTCTCACGGCCGGTGGGTGCGGTGTTGCGCGAGGTGGAAAAGCATGTGGCGCAGGGCGCGGTGGAGATCACGCTGCTGGGGCAGAATGTGAATGCTTATCATGGGCTCGATGCGGATGGGGCGGTGATGAACCTCGCCCAGCTCATCCGCGAAGTGGCGAAGATCGATGGGGTGCAGCGCATTCGCTACACGACCAGCCACCCGCGCGATATGGATGAAGATTTAATCCGCGCGCATGGCGAGGTGGAAAAGCTGATGCCGATGCTGCATTTGCCGGTGCAATCGGGATCGGACCGGATTTTGAAGGCGATGAACCGGAAACATACGGCGGCGGAGTATATTGGGATTATTGAGCGTTTGCGCGCGGTGCGCCCGGATATGGCGTTCAGCTCGGATTTCATCGTCGGCTTCCCCGGCGAGACGGAAGCGGATTTTGAGGATACGCTGAAATTGGTGGAGATGGTTGGGTTTGCCTCCTCCTACGTGTTTAATTACAGCCCGCGTCCGGGTACGCCCGCGGCGACGAAAGAAGAGCAAATCCCTGACGATGTGAAAGACGCGCGCATGCAGCGTTTGCTGAAAACGATTGGCGTGCAGCAGCTGCGGTTTAACCGCCGTATGGTGGGTTCGGTGCAGCCGGTGTTGATCGAGCGGTTGGGGCGCAAACCAGGCCAGGTCATCGGCAAAACGCCGTATATGCAATCGGTCGTGATCGAGAACGCGGTGGATAGGATGGGCGCGCTCGTTGACGTGCGCATCGATGAGGCATACGAATTTAGCTTGAAGGGTGAGATTGTTGACACTGCTTCGGTTGTTGTCATTCCCGAGCTAGTTACGCCCAGCGCTTGCGCTGGTTAGCGTAACTTCATCGGGAATCCACCTAGAAAAGCTGGATTCCCGCCTTCGCGGGAATGACACGAAGGAGAATGTGCTGCCTATGTCGAAGCCCGATAAAAAGACCACCCGCGACACACAAACCATCAACGTATTTTTCGAGCATAACCAGTATCTGCCGTTGCTGTATGGCGAGCGGGACAACCATTTGCAGCGGCTTGAGCAGGCGCTGAATGTGGAACTCGTCGCGCGCGGGAATATGCTCAGCATTACCGGCAATAAGCGCGATATCGATGCGAGCGAGCAGCTGCTGCAATCGTTGTATGAGCAAATTAAAAACGGCGTGGAAATTACGGAAACGGACCTCGACGCGGCGATTCGCATGATGCCGCCGGTGAATGACAAGAAGCCGAAGAACCGCCACGGAATTGAGGCAGCGGATACGGATGTTTACATCCGTACCATGCGCAAAACGATCACGCCTTACAGCCATGTGCAGGCGAATTACATCCGCGCGTTGTATGATAATGATTTGACGTTTGCGCTTGGGCCGGCGGGTACGGGGAAGACCTATATTGCCGTCGCCATGGCAGTTTATATGTTCCTCAATAAAAAAGTGGAGCGGATTATTTTGAGCCGCCCGGCGGTGGAAGCGGGCGAGAAGCTGGGCTTTTTGCCAGGCGATATGAAGGAGAAGCTCGATCCTTATATGCGCCCGCTCTATGACGCGCTGTTTGATATGATGCCCGCGGATCGTGTGCAGGAATGCATCGAAAATGGCGAAATCGAGCTCGCGCCGCTGGCGTTTATGCGCGGCCGTACCTTCAGCAACGCATTTGTCATCCTCGATGAGGCGCAGAATACCACCCGCACGCAGATGAAGATGTTTTTGACCCGCATGGGCGAGCGCTCGCGCATGATTATCACGGGCGACCATACGCAGATCGATTTGCCGAAGGATATTAAATCGGGCCTGACGGATTGTATTCCGAAGGTGGAGAATATTCCGGGCATCGAGGTCGTGCGCTTCAGTGACGGCGATGTGGTGCGCCACCCGCTGGCGGCCAAAATCATTAAAGCTTATGATGATTGGGATGCGAAGAAGCAGAAATACGCGGAGGAGCAGGGTGGGGCGGATTAAGGGGCTTGGCTAGGTGAGGCGCGGCCAATTATTGCTGAGCTACCTGCAATGCGCTCTTGAAATGACTTGGCGTCATTAGGTTTGCCTGTTTCTTGTTGTGGTAGATCGGGTTCAGCAAGAGATTCTTCATCGGCTGCGATATTCTGATTGTCCGCCGTTTCATCGCACAAGGCGGCAGGAGTTTCTGTCGCAACGGAAATGGATTTCTCATCTGTTGGGGTTTGTGCCAGCAATGCTTGTGTAATGCGATTGCCAGGAGCAATAGAAGCCTCTTCCTCTGCCGCAATTTCCGTGCTTGCTTCTTTCCCGTTGTCGAGGCGTGCAGCTCTTGCCTCTGCCATTTCTTCCTGCTCGGCAATCAATTTCGAAATGTCGGGATGGGCACGTCCCAAAGATTCTAATTCGTCAAAAATAAGTTGTCTGTTGCCTAGATCTATTTCGACAAAGCCTTCGATTTCTTCGACGCTACTCTCAGCCAAGTGGCTGCAAAGGTCAATTCTTTGAGGCTTTGTGAGTCCCTGCAATGTTTCGAATGTATTATTGGCAGTACACGTTATTGGCTGACCGGGATCCAATGCGTTTATATACATAGGACGGTCGAGGAGCTCGCCGATCTCAGCTCTGCTTAAATCTGTATTCGCTAATTCTTTGGCGTATCGGGCAAGATTATGTCTGTGCACGTCTGAAGATAAGCGTCTCGTGATGCTATCCGCAATACGGCGCATACTTTCTTCCGGAATGGGACTAAAGGATTTTAAAAGGGCGAGAGATTCTTTATCGTAGGCAATATCACTCATTAAGAAGTCATAGTGTGCTAAGAAACGAATCAATGGGTTATGATAAGTCATCTCCATTGACGTAGTTTCAGCAATGACTTGCGGAATGGCAGTGGCCTCAGCGCTGATGCTTGCTGCCTTAGCAAGGTGTGGCACAAATGTGCTGGCGCCTAGCCCAAACAAAAAGCCGCGTCGTTGCCTTCCTTTTTCGTTCAGCTCATCATCCATGCTGCTAATATAGCATGCTTAAGCTCATGAATTATGAAGAATTCATGACATCTCGGTGCCATCGCGATTTGCGGGTTGAGGCTAACATCTTGAGCTGGCATAAAGAAGATGATGATCATCCTTCTCACCCAAGACCCGCACTGGAAAGGCCTTGCTCCCACTGTCAAACGTGCGGCGGAGGCGGCGCTTGTGGCACGGAAGGTGAAGAAAGCCACGGTCAACGTGCTGCTGAGCAACGATGCGGAGGTGCAGGCGCTCAACAAGCAATACCGCGCGAAAAACAAGCCTACCAACGTCCTCTCTTTCCCCGATGGCGACGTGATTGATGGGGTGAAGCAGCTTGGCGATATTATTCTCGCTTACGAAATAATCGCGCGGGAGGCGAAGGAGCAGGGGAAGAAAATCAAGGATCATGTGACCCATCTTACCATCCATGGCGTGCTGCATCTTTTGGGCTATGACCATGAAATAGAAGCAGAAGCCGAAATAATGGAGGCATGTGAAATTAGCATTCTTGCAACCATAGGTGTTGCGAATCCCTACGAATCTGCTTAGATTGAGTGCATGAACAATTCTTCTTCATCCGACGGCGACAGTAAACCCGTCTCCCCCTACGAAGCCCCATCGCGTATCAGCCAGGCCGTCCGCTGGTTTCGGGCCAAGGCGGGTTTACGCAACACTGAAGGCACGCTGAAGGAAATCATTGAGGAGGCGCTCGGCGAATCGACCGGCGAGGGCGGCGCGGATATTTCGGCCGAGGAAAAATCGCTGCTCATTAACCTCATCCATTTCGGTGAGCTGACCGTGCGGGATGTGATGGTACCGCGCAGCGATATTATGGGCGTGCCGCGCGATGTGTCGCTGAAGGAGCTGAAGCAGCATGTCATCACGATCGGCCATACGCGCGTGCCGGTCTATGAGGAGTCGCTCGATAGTATCGAGGGGTTCATTCATGTGAAGGATCTGTTTCCGCATTTGGTGGCGGATGCACCGAGTTTCGATATTCGTAAAGTCATCCGCGAAATTTTGTTCGTGCCACCCAGCATGCGGATTGTGGATTTGCTGATTAAAATGCGTGTGTCCGGCTGCCATATCGCGATTGTGGTGGATGAGTTCGGCGGCACGGATGGGCTGATCACGATGGAAGATTTGTTCGAGGAAATTGTCGGCGAAATTCAGGATGAGCATGACGGGCATGAGTCCGAGCCCAGCATGCAGTGGCTGGGCGACCATGTGCTCGAGACGGATGCGCGCACCGCGATCGATAAGCTCGAGGCGGCGTTTGGTGAGAAGCTGACCGATGAGCCGGTGAGCGAAGAGGTGGATACGCTTGGCGGGTTGATTTTCGCGCAAGTGGGGCGTGTGCCGGTGCGTGGTGAAATTCTGATGCTGAAAACCCACCTCAAGGCGGAAATTCTGCAGGCCGACCCGCGGCGGATTCGTCTGGTGCGGCTGACGCGGATTACGACGGGCGTTTAAAGCGCCGGAACTTCCATCGCAGCTTGAATATCGGCGAGGCGCTTATCGAGCGTGGCTTGGCTGATTTTCGTCGCCGGTTTTTCCTCCACACGCGGAGTCGCGGCAATTTGCGGCGTGGCATCGAGGCTCGCTGGCGTGGCAGGCGCGGGTGTTGGCGGTTTTTCAACGGCGGGGGTTTTCTCAACCACCGGCGCTTTCTCGCTCAGGTCACTGATTTCGGATTTCGTTTGCTCATCTGCACGGGCGGCTTCCTTCAGGCGACCGATTTGCTCGCTGCGCTCGATCAGGGCGCTTTGCGTGTGGCTACTGGCGTGGACGATATTCTGCGTGTGGTCGAACCATTTGCGGATGTAATAGCGGTCGATGCCGATGACGGCGCCGGCGAGTGCGCCCATCGCCGCACCAACAGCCGTGCCTAAGCCGCTCAGTGCGATGCCGGTGCCTTCGATGCCGAGCGCGCCGAAAACATGCATGACAGGGCTGCCAGCGAACAAGGCTACGCCGATGGGCGAGCATAAAGTGAGTGCGATGGCCGCGCCGATGGCCGCGCATACGGCGACGGTTTTCCAGTGGAAAAATTCGGGCACTTCGTTGGCGGAATCATGCTGGCGCATGAGTTCTTTTTTAATCGCTTCCGCCTCGCGGTCGCCCTCGGGGCCTTCCGGCAAATCGTAATAACGATCGAGGAGGTAGCGGCGTTGTTCGGTGAGGTCGGCGGATTCGGCAAGCGTTGCGGCAGTGCTGCCGATATTGCCGAAGGTGGTTGCGCCTTTGACGATGCCAACACCTGCGGCCGCCGGAATGAGCGCTAGTGCCGCAAGGCCGAGTGGGCTGAGCAGCAACGGAACGGCAACGAGCGTACCAATCGCCAGGCCGATGACGCCATAGAGCGACGCGCCGCCGATGGTGCCTTGCAGGTAGCCCTTGTAGCCCGCCGAAAGCAAACGGCGGTAATACGGGCTCTGCGACGCATCGACCCCGCCGGTGGGCGTGGTTTTCAGCTTCAATTCGGTTGTTTCAACGCTACTCATTGGTCGGTTTTCACCTATTTTTACCCTTACATTCTAACAGAATACGCGGGTTTAATTGTGAAGCTTTTGTGACAATCGCAAGCGATTTGGGGCGGTTTACTATCGAAAATTTATAAGAAAACCGCCATTTTTATCGGAAAGAGGAGGTGCTTATGTCCCTACATTTACGCGAAGATTTGGAATATCACGATGACCCGACCGAGGGCAATCCGACCGGCACGCATTTCGTGGTGATTACGCTGGTCGCGCTGCTGGCGCTGGTAGTGTCGTATTTGGTGGTGGTGTATGGCGGGGAGCTGCTGAAAACGCCGCTGGATACTTCGACCCGGTTTGTGACGATGGGGAATCCTTAGGCCGATAGATTTGTAGTGAGATTAGGAGCTGAGGCGTTGCTTTGATGAGCTATGCTTGAAGGGGTTTTGCGCCAGCCCCCCTTCGCTCGCACGCGAGTCCGCAGCCGCCGTCTCCAGGCAATAAAAAACGGAGACACCGTGGGGTGTCTCCGTTCTCTATATTAAAGTGTGCCAGCCCTTGGGGCCACACGGGCCGGGACGCTTAGGCTGCGGTCAGCTCCGACAGGAAGCGGCGGATATTCTCGCTCATCGCTTCGGTACGCTGGGTCAGCTGCTGGGCGGCGCCGAGCATTTCGGTCGAGGCCTTTTCCGTGTCGGCAGCAGAGGCCGAGAGCTGCGAGACCGAGGACGAGGCCAT
>JBEHYI010000093.1:0-7730 GCA_048498255.1 Pseudomonadota bacterium
TATTACTAAAACAAACGTTTGGGGTAAATGAACTCGTAATTGTGGGATAAGCGCGAATATATCATGCCGCGGGGTTAACTCCGCATTGCAATTTCCGCCCCGCGCGGCTAAACCCGCCTCACTTAACTCATTGGAGAATTCCCATGCGCATTCTTTCCCTGCTGGCCGGTATGGCCGCTTTGCTTGCGGTAAGCACCGCCAACGCCGCGACGATCAAAGACCCGGAAAACACGCTGCTGCTGCAGTTGAAAGATGGCACGGTGGTGATCGAGCTGCACCCGGAAGTAGCGCCGAACCACGTAGCGCGCCTGAAGGAACTCACGCGCAAGGGCTTCTATGACGGGATTAAATTCCATCGCGTGATCGAGGGCTTCATGGCGCAAACCGGCGACCCGACGGGCACGGGTGCTGGTGGCAGTGATCTGCCGGATCTGAAGGCCGAGTTCAACAGCATGAAACACATCACCGGCACGGTGTCGATGGCGCGCGCTGGATCGCCCGATAGCGCGAACTCGCAATTTTTCATCTGCTTTAAACCTGCACCATTCCTCGATGGGCAGTATACCGCGTTCGGCCAGGTGATCGATGGCATGCAGTATGTGAACAACATCACCCGCGGTGAGCCGCCGGCGAATCCGGATAAAATCATCAGCATGAAAGTAGCCGCGGATGTGAAGAAAGCGGCTGCCGGTGCGAATGATAAACCAACCGATGCTACGGCAAAACCCGCAGCGAATGTGCCGGTTGCGGCATCACCCAGCAAAGTGCCGGAAGTCGTTGCGCCGGAAAAAACCATCACCACCAAACATTAGGATCGATCATGGCGAAGAAAGACAAAAAAACCGAAGCGGTCGATCTCGAATCACCGGAAAATAAACTGGTGATTACGCTGAAGGACGGGCCGGTGACGATTCAGCTGCGCCCCGACTGGGCACCCAAACACGTAAAGCGCATTAAGGAGTTGGCGCGCGAAGGGTTTTACGATGGGATTATTTTCCACCGCGTGATCGAAGGTTTCATGGCGCAAACGGGCGACCCGAAAGGCACCGGTACGGGCGGCTCGGGCAAGAATTTGAAGGCGGAATTCAACAAAACCCCGCATGATCGCGGCATTTGCTCGATGGCGCGCGCGATGAATGTCGATTCGGCGGACTCGCAGTTTTTCATTTGCTTCAAACCGGCTTATTTCCTGGATGGGCAATATACCGCCTGGGGCAAAGTGATCGAGGGCATGGAGCATGTCGATAACATCGCCCGCGGCGAACCGCCAGCGAATCCGGATAAAATGCTCAGTGTGAAAGTGCTGGCGGATGTTGAAGGCGGTGCTGCGAAGGCGGCGAGTTAGTTTGCCAAATGCTTCAGTTTGTCATTCCCAAGTTAGTGCCGTCCAAATTTTTTCTTCAAAAATTTGGTAACGGCGCTTCATCGGGAATCCACAATCAAAAGAATGTCTGCGTATTTTTCTCTGCTGGATCCCCGATGAAGCTTTGCAGCCAAAAACTGAAGAAGTTTTTGGGCAAAGCTAGCTCGGGGATGACAAGCTCTAACTAGCCACATGCGCGTTGACCTCTTCGATTTTCACCTACCCGAAGGCCGCATCGCCCATGTGCCCGCCAACCCGCGCGATTCGGCGAAATTGCTGCATGTGGCGGATGCGCTGACCGACCGCATCGTGCGCGATTTGCCATCGTTATTAAATCCCGGCGATGTGCTGGTGTTCAACAATTCGCGGGTGATTCCGGCGCGGTTGTTTGCGCCGGTGGGTGAAAAGCAGATCGAGATTTTGCTGCATCAGCCAATCGCTGGCCAAGCGGGATCATGGATCGCCTTCGCCCGCCCCGCCAAAAAACTGAAAGAGGGAATGGAGCTGCACTTCGCACCGGATTTTGCGGCGACGGTGATTGGGCGCACGGAGGATGGGCAGGTGAAACTTGCGTTTCCATACGATGCCGCGACGCTGTTCGATAAGTTGCGCGCGCATGGCCATATGCCGCTGCCGCCTTACATCACGCGTGCGGATAAGAAAGAAGATCAGCGCGACTATCAAACGATTTACGCCGCGCAGGATGGATCGGTGGCCGCTCCCACGGCGGGCCTGCATTTCACGCCGGAGCTGATGGCTGCCCTCGATGCGCGCGGGGTGAAAAAAGCCTACGTGACGCTGCATGTCGGCGCGGGCACCTTCCAACCGGTGAAGGTGGAGGATACGAACGAACATATCATGCACCGCGAGCCGATCGAGATTGGCGCGGAGGCGTGTGACATCATCAATGCAGCGCGCGCGGCGGGTGGCAAGGTGGTGGCGGTGGGGACGACTTCGCTACGCATCCTCGAATCCGTCGCGGATGAAACCGGCCATCTCGCGCCCTTCATCGGCGATACGGGGATTTTCATCACCCCGGGCTACCGCTTCAAAATCGTTGATCGGCTGATGACCAACTTCCATTTGCCCAAATCCACCCTGTTTATGCTGGTGAGCGCCTTTGCGGGGCTGGAGCGCATGCAGGGGGCTTATGGGCATGCTATTGCGGGGGATTACAGATTCTATTCCTATGGCGATACAAGCCTGCTAGAACGCGGCGCATGACCCTCAACTTCACCATCCACGCCCGCGACGGAAACGCCCGCACGGGCACGCTCTCCACCATCCACGGCGATATCCGCACGCCGGCGTTCATGCCCGTCGGCACGGCGGCGACGGTGAAGGCGATGCATCCGGAGGCCGTGGCCGCGACGGGGGCAGATATTTTGCTCGGGAACACCTATCACCTGATGCTGCGCCCGACGGCGGAGCGCGTGGCGCGCATGGGCGGGTTGCACAAGTTTATGAATTGGAGCAAGCCGATTCTGACCGATTCCGGCGGGTTTCAGGTGATGTCGCTGGCGGGTTTGCGCAAGCTGACGGAAGAGGCGGTGACATTTAGCAGCCATGTGGATGGCAGTAAGCATGTGCTCAGCCCCGAGCGCTCGATGGAAATCCAGCATTTGCTGGGATCGACGATTACGATGGCGCTGGATGAATGCACGCCCTTTCCGGCGACGGAAGATGTGGCGCGCACAAGTATGGAGCTTTCCATGCGCTGGGCAGCGCGCAGCCGCGAGGCTTTTGTAAAGCGCGAGGGATATGGCCTATTCGGTATTGTGCAAGGTTCGGTGTATGAGCCGCTGCGTATTCGCTCCGCAGAAGCGCTTCAGCAGATCGGCTTTGATGGTTACGCCATCGGCGGCCTGGCGGTGGGTGAGGGGCAGGCGGAGATGTTCCGCGTGCTCGATTTCACCGTGCCGGCGACGCCTGCGGATCGCCCGCGCTATTTGATGGGTGTCGGCAAACCGGCGGATATTCTCGGCGCGGTGGAGCGTGGCGTCGATATGTTCGATTGCGTGATCCCCACCCGCTCGGGCCGCAACGCGCGCGCTTATACCTCGATGGGCGAGATCAATTTGCGCAATGCCCGCCATGCGGATGACCCGCGGCCGCTGGATGAGGCGACGAATTCGCCGATTAACCGCTATTCGCGGGCTTATTTGCACCATCTGTTTAAGGCGGATGAGATGCTCGGGCCCATGCTGCTGACCCAGCATAACCTGCATTATTACCAGGAATTGATGGCGGGAATTCGCGCCGCGATTGCAAAAAACCAGCTGGAGAGCCACGCAGCGGGCTTACGCGAGGGCTGGAAAAACGGGGATTTGCCTGCGCTTTAACAGGCCTTAATAAAATCTTGCGGTAGCCCTTGACAATCAAGCCATAATCCGTAGATTCGCCCTTCTTTTTACCAACTACCGTGTGAGTCGGTAGCTCAGTTGGTAGAGCACACGACTTTTAATCGTGTTGTCGTGGGTTCGATCCCCACCCGACTCACCATCCTACGCTCGCAAGCGCGCTTCGGAATGGCAGGCCGCTGGGCCATACGTTGGTTTATTGCCACACCCATTTCCCGAGTTTCGCGATTTGCGCATAAGCGCCCACGAATTTGTTGTGGGGTATATTTCAGCGATTATGGTTCCTGCATGACTCAGCAACAGACTGAGATGAGCCCAAGGCTGTAGAAAATTTCACAGGAAAGGCCCACGTATGACCACGCATTCTCTGCTCCACCGTATGATGATGGTAACCGGCGCGATGATGGGGATGGGCCTCGCCCAAACCGCATTTGCCGCCACTGCAACCAAAGCCGATTTCGGTAGCCTGCCGGATGGTGCTCCCGTTGCGGCGGTGGAGCTGAAGAACAGCCACGGCATCCGCGCGCGGGTGATTACGTATGGCGCGACATTGCAATCGCTGATGGTGCCGGACCGCACGGGCCGCGTGGCGGATGTGGTGCTGGGCTATGATACGCTTGAGGGCTATGTGAAAACCCCGCAATATTTGGGTGTGACGGTGGGGCGCTACGCCAACCGCATTGCCAAGGGCAAATTCACGCTGGATGGCACGGAATATACGCTCGCGACCAATAACGGTGTGAATGCGCTGCATGGCGGCGTGCAGGGGTTCGATAAGCGCAATTGGACGATTGAGGATGTGTCGAGCGGGAGCGATACCGCGTCAGTGACGCTCACCTATGTCAGCGCGGATGGGGAAGAGGGCTACCCCGGCACGCTGAACGTAGCGGTGACCTACAGCTTGAACGAGGAGAACGATCTCATTGTTTCCTACAAGGCGACGACGGATAAGCCGACTTTGTGTAACCTCACCAACCATTCGCTGTTTAACCTGGGCGGCGTTCCTTCGGGCCGCTCGGCGCTCGAAGCGACGCTTAAGCTCGAATCCGACAGCTATTTACCGACGGATGACACGGCAATTCCGACCGGTGAAGTGAAAGCGGTGAAGGGCTCGCCGTTTGATTTCACCAAACCTGCCACCATCATCAGCCGTGTGCGCGACGGTAGCGATGCGCAAATGGTGATCGGCCGGGGGATTGACCATAACTACCTCATCCGCGGTGGGGTGACGGCGGAGCCGAAACTGGCGGTGACGCTAAGTGACGCGGCGAGCGGGCGTGAGCTGAAAATCCTCACCACCGAACCCGGGATCCAGATGTATACCGGCAATTTCCTCGATGGCAAAGTGGTGGGCAAGGGCAGCCAACTGACGCGTCAGGGCGATGGCGTGGCGTTCGAAGCGCAGCGCTACCCGGATGCGCCGAACCGTCCGGAATTCCCGACCGCGCGGCTGAACCCGGGCGAGACCTACACGCAAACCACGGTGCACCATCTCGCAGTGGCGAAGGCTGGCAAGTAGCGGCCTGCACTTAATATGACCGCGGAAAAACTTTAGTAGAAATGGCTATTGCAGCGTTTGCGCAATGGCCTGCGCGGCGGCGGCGCGGTCTTTATTTTCGGTAATCGGGCGGCCGATGACGAGGTAATCCGCCCCGCGCTCGAGCGCTTCTTTCGGGGTCATGATGCGTTTTTGGTCGCCCGCCGCCGCACCTTCCGGGCGAATGCCGGGGACGACCAGCGTGAGCTGGCTGCCGCAAGCTTTGCGAATCGGCGCGATTTCGAACGGCGAGCAGACGACGCCATCGAGCCCCGCGGATTGCGCGAGATCGGCGAGGCGCAGCACTTGCTCCTGCACCGTGTGGTGGAAGCCAATCAGCGACACATCATCCTGATCGAGACTGGTGAGCAGCGTCACCCCAATCACCAACGGGCGCTCTTTGCCCGTCACCTGCGCCACGCGGTCGCTCGCATCCATCGCCGCGCGCAGCATATTGTGCCCGCCGGAGGTGTGCACCGTCATCATGAACATGTTCATGCCCGCGGTGGCGGCAATCGCCTTGGCAACGGTGTTGGGGATGTCATGGAATTTGAGGTCTAGAAACAGCGGCACGCCGAGCTGGGTGATTTGTTTGACCCCCGCGGCACCATTGGCGGTGAAGAACTCCAACCCCAGTTTAATTGCGCCCACATGCGGCATCACCTCACGCGCGAGGCTGGTCGCTTCGTCGACTTCCTGCGTATCGAGGGCGCAGATGATGGGGTTTGCAGTCGTGAGTCGTGAGTCGTCAGTCATGAGCGGCACCCAATCCAGCTAACGACTCAGGACCAACGACTAACGACTGTCTCATAACTTAAACACCGTCTCGCCACCCACCACCGTGCGCACGGCACGGCCCTTCGTTTTTAACCCATCAAACGGCGAGTTTTTCGATTTGCTGTGCAGCGTGTCGTTCGTCACCGTCCAATCATGGTTGAGGTCAATGAGCGCGAGGTCCGCCGGTGCGCCGATTTTGAGGCGGCCTGCGTTCGCGTGGATGATGTCGGCGGCTTTGTACGTCATGGTGGCGAGCACATCATTTAGGCTCATCGCTTTTTGGTGCACGAGGCCCAGCGAGAGCGAGAGCATGGTTTCCAAGCCCACGATGCCGAAGCTCGCCACATCCATCGGCACGCGTTTGGATTCGCTGTCATGCGGCGCGTGGTCGGTGGCGATGGCGTCGATGGTGCCGTCGCGCAGGCCTTCGATGAGAGCGAGGCGGTCCGACTCCGCACGCAGCGGCGGGTTCATTTTGCTAAACGTGCGGTATTCCATCACCGCTTCATCGGTGAGCGTGAAATGGTGGGGGGCGACTTCTGCCGTCACGTTGATGCCTTTCGCTTTGCCCCAGCGCACCAGCTCCACCGCCTCTTTGGTCGAGATATGCAGCACGTGGTAATGGGCGCCGGTAAGCTCCGCGAGGAGAATATCGCGCGCGACGATCACGGCTTCGGAAACATTCGGGATGCCTTTGAGGCCGAGTTTGGTCGCGACCCAGCCTTCATTCATGCAGCCGCCGCAGCTTAAGTTATGGTCTTCCGCATGCTGCGCAATCGGCACGCCGAGCGCTTTGCCAATGGTGAGCGCCTGGCGCATGATTTGTGCGTTCATCACGGGTAGCCCGTCATCCGTAAATCCACACGCACCGGCTTCCACCAGCATCGCCATTTCGGTGAGGGCTTCGCCTTTTTGGCCTTGGGTGATGGCGGCATAGGGGCGGATATTCACGTAGCCGGTTTCCATCGCGCGTTTTTGTAAGAAAGCGAGGACGGTGATATCATCCACCACCGGTTTGGTGTTGGGCATGGTGGCAACGGTGGTGACACCGCCTGCGGCTGCGGCCATCGAGCCGGTCTCGATCGTTTCCTTATATTCCTGACCCGGCTCGCGGAAATGCACCTGAATATCGAGCAGGCCGGGGCAGAGGACATTGCCGCCGCAATCCACCACTTCCGCACCATCCGGCGTGCCCGCGTTGAATACGCTCGGCCCGAAATCGACGATTTTGTTGCCCTCGGTGAGCAAGCCGCCCTTCACATCGAGCTTCGTTTCCGGATCGATCAACCGCGCATTGGTGTAGGCGACGCGCTTGCCGGAGTTGTTGCGGGTGGGTTTGGTGAAATGGGTCATTTTTTAGTCTTCTCACATTGTTCAGTAAAAATATTGAAGATGCTATAACCGTTATACTTATTAAAAGATTTTTCAAAATCTTTGTCATTTCTATGGCTATCAATCATGGCGATGTAACGTCGGGCTAATTGAATTTCCCAATGTTCTTTTGTTAGCGCATGAAAGACACAAAAGCGCTGCCCTAGTTTTTCCAAAGTTTTAATAGCATATTTTTCTTCGTCATTTTTCGGCTCAACGGGTTGATAATCCAAAGCATAGCCTGCTGTTTCTATAATCACTGAAAAACGCACCGCGCAGACACTCGCATCAAATTCCTCAACATGCCCTGCATCTGCCGAAG
>JBEHYI010000094.1:0-7658 GCA_048498255.1 Pseudomonadota bacterium
CTTGCCGCCGAGCGCGAGTCGGACCGCGTGTATCGACCGATTTGCTGATTTTTGAAGCCCCCGTCTCACGATTGGCAAGCCGCTCCTGCATCAGCGCATACTCCGCCGGAGTGGTTACGCCCGAATAGCTATCTTGCGCCTGCAGTGCAGCAGCCTGATTCGCGAGATTCTCGGATTTTTGCTTGGCAAACCAGGTGCCCGCGGCAATAGCAGCAGTGCCTGCAGCAAGGCCTACCGACGTACCTGGGCGCCTCGCCACAAACTCGGTCACTTTATTGAGGCCACCAGCAGTCAGACCCATGGCTAATTCAACCGGCAGCTTAACAATGGCGAAACCTGCTTTAAACATCATCTTCGCGGGCCAGGTCACAACATTAAAAATGCCTTCGATAATCCCCGTACTGCCTACAATACCTCGCGGCGCCGATGTTGCCATATCCGCCGCGTTTCGCCAGGTCGATCCGGTAAAGAGCCCGCCAACGGTCGATCCGAATTCACCGGCGCGAACTCCGAGATTATGTGCTTTGTTAACAAGGCTCATATTACTCTCCTACTTACGCAATCTGCAGGTTGCGGCCATTGATCGGACCATCGTTCTGCGCAGAATCTGCTTGAATGCTTGCCATTGCCGGGTTCATAGCCGACCCATGCACCGGAAAATTATATTTGTTACTATTATCGTTTGCTGCGGCATAAGCCTGCGCCTGTGCCTGCGCGCGGTAAGCGGCGACTTGCGCCTGCACCACATTCGCAGCGCCTTTTTCAGCTTTCACTTGATCGAGCGCACGTCCTGCACCCGTCACCGCGCCCACTGCAGAGGTGATCGTGCCGCCAACCATCCCCACAGCCGTACCAGCCAGACCGCCGACCGCACTGCCTACAAGAATTTTGCCAATAAGCGGCAGGAAGCCCGCAGCCAGCTCACCACCCCCGAAAAGCGATGCCATCGGCAATACGCCGGTTGCAGCGAGGGCACCAACGACAATGCCAATGCCTACGCACCATGCCAGAGTGGTAAGACCATTCTTCAGAAACCCAACCGCAGCACCGCCAGCAACAGCACCCGTGCTGCTCAGAATCCCGTGATCCACCGGCGCTACGTAGTTGTTATTTTCCATGTCGTTCCCCTTTGGGAGTTACGCGACCTTTGCAGACCGCATGAGTTCTATTTCTAGTATGCAGAATAACACCCCTGCCCGTCTCTGTGTGTGAAGGTTTTGTGACAATTCTGCCCAGTCTGTGGATGGAGCGGTCGGTCCATCGGGCCCGAAGCCCCTCGCCTGCGCAACGCAGGATTAATTCTTAACCAATTCATTTTTATTGGTATTTTTAGGCGTCGGCGGCGGTGTTGGCCCGCCCTTACTATCACCCGCCAGTTTAATCCCCTCCGGATGGATCGCCCCGAGGGTGATCGCGCCCAACACGCCGGCGAATACCACCGTGCCGATCATGCCGCCCAAACCAGCGCCCATGCCTTCGGAAATAAGATTGCCCGCACCGCCAAGCGCCGCCGAAGCGCCAAACCCCTCGAGCGCGGAATCGAGCAGCATGCCAGCCATGCCACTCTCGCCCGTGTGGCCATTGGTATTGTTGATTTTCATCGCTGCATCATGGGCCATTTTGCCGCTCGGATCGATGGTGTTGAGCAGCATCCGCCATAGCGGCATGGCAAATGTTTTGATGGCCATAATGCCCGCGGTCAGCAACGCGCCATTAAATAAACTGCCGAATACACCGCTAAGAATGGCACCCGGCGCTTTGAAAAAGCTGCCAATCAAATCGCCAAAGAAATTCCCACCGCTGTTCATCGCCGTCTGTGCAACCTGGCCTGCTGCCTGCGTTGCGGCATGGGTTGCGGCGGCGGTGGTGACGGGCTCAACCATTAGTACGCCGGCCCTCCGTTATGCATCTGGCGGTGGGCATGGCGCTCGCGTTCGCGGTCTTGCCAATAGGTGTCGTAATCACGCGTGTTCTCGCTATTGCGCTCGATAAACTGGCGATTGGACAAAGCATCCTGCTGGCGCTGCGCATTATAAGCCTGGCGATAATCGCTGCGTGGCGCGGGCGCTGTTTCGCGCACCTCCTGACGCACAAGCAGATCCTCGGCATATTTCTCGCCACGCATCATGCGCCCAACGGCTTTGGGCCCGCCGGTCAGCACCCCAAACGCCGCACCGCCGCCTGCACCTACGAGAAAGCTGCCAACAGCAAAAGCCGCCGCATAGAAAAGACTGCCGGTTGCGATGCCAACGACAATGCCGAGCACCAGCCCAACGGTGCCGAGCGTACGGCCCCAATACGACATGCCATCCAGCCCATCGCCAATACTGCCGCCAAGAAACTCCCATGTATAGCGGAACGGGCGCGTAATATCCGGCCCGGTTTTCGCGGCGGCAACCGACGCGTTCGCCTTCTCCAGCACGCTCTTTTCGGGCGCCGCTGGAGGCGGTGGCGGTGGCGGCGGAGGTGTATCTACATCAGTGACCATAGTTTTTCCTACCCTAAACTATAGCCTAGTTCGGGCAGGAGAACTGTGAAGCTTTTATGACAATCACTCGCTTCGCAAGGCCTTGACCATGCCCCGCCAGGTGGCGATTTCCTGCTCGCTCAAGCCCGCGCGCACCAAGGTCGCCCGAATATTGCGCCACATGACATCTTTCTTCTCCGGCACGCGCCAGAAATTCTCAGCATCGAGCGCCGCCTCGAGTTGGCCCAGCAGGCCGAGGAGATGCTCGCGCGATGCAGGTAAGGGTTCCTCTGGTGACTGAGGACTGGTGACGGCCGACTGCGCCATAAACCACTCATAAGCCATCACCACCACCGCCTGCCCCACATTCAGCGATGCATATTCCGGCGCAACAGGAATGCTGACCACCGCATTGGCGAGCGCAATATCCTCATTCTCTAAGCCGGTGCGTTCCGGCCCAAACATCACCGCGCATTTTTCACCGCGCCCTGCCCGCATATGGAGTTCCGCCACCGCTTCGCGCATTTCCATCACGGGCAAATTCATGCTGCGTTCGCGCGCGGTGGTGGCGAGCACAAACTGGCAATCGCTGAGCGCTGCCGGCACATCCGCATGCACTGCCGCATCATCAATAACGTGCAACGCCTTGCCCGCCGTATCACTCGCTTTTGGGTTCGGCCAGCCATCGCGCGGAGCGACGAGGCGCAATTCCGACAACCCGAAATTCGCCATCGCCCGCGCCGCCGCGCCGATATTCTCGCCCATTTGCGGGCGGATGAGCAGGATGGCGGGAATGTTCACTAGCATCCTGCCGGAATCACGCTCAGGTGATACATAATGCCATCTTCCCCTTCAAAACGAAATTCATACTGGTTGCGATTCATCGCGCAAACCCACTGCGCATCCTTCACGCATTGGGTCAATTGTGCCCGCAATTCTTGCTTTGCTTCAGGCGTGAGAGAGTCATCGCCATCGATTGCTAGCGATGCTTTTCGAAGTACATTTTTATCGACATACCGCGCCAGCTTACGCTCGTCACCATGGGCATACATTGTCTCAGCATGATCCTTCGCGCGAACATGCACAACCACCTCACCTCCACGACGCTCAAACGGAATTTTTTCCCATGCGGAATTCATGTTCAATGCAGGTACAGCATAGAGTTTATCGTCATTGTAACTGAGCCCAGGCTGCAGGGCAAAACGGTGCTGAATGCTATTTGCCTTCACACGCGTCAGAATCATTTCATGAATCCCGCCCTTATATACTTCATGTTCGGATGGCTGATAATTATTTTCGTCGAGCAGATAGCGATGCTTTGCATTCGGCTGCAATAAATAGCTGCCCATTTTTGTATCGATGATGACCTTGGGCGCTGTCGCCTGCGCGGCACATGACCACGCAAAAACAACGCCTACTGCAACCCAACGCAGCACTAAGCCTTCGCCTTGCGCTTCAGCAAATGATACGTAATCGCATCGTACAGCGCGTTGAAACTCGCATCGATCACGTTGTGGCTCACGCCAATCGTCGTCCAGCTTTTGCCGTCATCGTCGCGGCTTTCGATCATCACACGCGTGAGCGCCGCCGTCGCATCCGAAGGGGTGAGAATCCGCACCTTATAATCCGCGAGATGCATGGATTTGAGCTGCGGGTATTTCACGATCAACGCTTTGCGTAGCGCGGCATCGAGCGCATTTACCGGGCCGTTACCCTCTGCCACCGTCATTTTCAGTTTGCCCTGCACGGTGAGTTTCACGGTGGCTTCCGACATCGTCACGCGCTTGCCTTTCGCATCCACCCGGCGCTCATCCAGCACGCGGAACGAATGCAGATCGTAATAGCTCGGCACAGAGCCCAGCATCTGCCGCGCCATCAGCTCGAAGCTTGCCTCGGCATCCTCATACGCGTAACCCAGCGCCTCGCGGTCCTTCACCGCTTTCACGAGGTCGCCAATGCGCTCATCGGCATCATCAATCGCGATGCCCATTTGCGCCAGGCGGTTCAAAATATTCGCACGGCCCGCTTTGTCCGAAACGAGGATGAGGCGCTGATTACCGACCAGCGCCGGGTCGATATGTTCGTAGGATTTATTATCCTTATTCATCGCGCTGACATGCAGCCCACCTTTATGCGCAAACGCACTCGCCCCCACATACGCCGCATGTTTGTTGCTGGCGCGATTGAGGCGATCATCGACGAGGCGCGACACATGGCCAATGCGCGCGAGTTGCTTGTCGCTGACACCGGTTTTGAAACCCATTTTCAGCATCAGTGTCGGAATAATCGCGATGAGATTCGCATTGCCACAGCGCTCGCCAATACCGTTGATGGTGCCTTGAATCTGCCGCACACCGGCCTCCACCGCCGCCAGCGAATTCGCCACCGCCTGCTCCGTATCATTATGGCAATGCACGCCGAGATTCGCTTTTGGAAATTTCTTTTTCACGGCGCTGACGATGCTAAAAACCTCACTCGGCAGCGAGCCACCATTCGTGTCGCACAGCACCAGCCAGCTCGCGCCGCCATCGATCGCCGCACGCAAAACATCCAGCGCATAATCCGGGTTCGCCTTGTAACCATCGAAGAAATGCTCGGCATCGAACAGCCCCTCGCGCTTTTTCGCCACCACATGCGCGAAGCTCTCCTCAATCATTTTGAGGTTCTCTTTTTTGCTCACTTTCAGCGCCGCTTCCACCTGCCAATCCCAAGCTTTGCCCACCAAGCACACGCTCGGGGTTTTGACGCCAAGAATATCCTGCAAGCCCGGATCGTTCGATGCCGAACGCCCCGCGCGGCGCGTCATGCCAAACGCGGTGATCTTCGCTTTTTTGGTCGTGGGCGCGCTCGCAAAAAACGCATCATCCGTCGGGTTCGCGCCGGGCCATCCACCTTCGATATAGTCGATGCCAAACGCATCCAGCTCCGCCGCAATGGCAAGTTTATCCGCCACGGTGAAATCAATCCCGCGCGCCTGTGCGCCATCGCGCAAGGTGGAGTCATACAAATAGATACGTTCACTCATAGCCCGCGCTTATACAGGCTTTTTTGGGCCGCAGCAAGCGCTTAGCGGTGCGGGTTACGGCGATGGAAGAGGTATTTCTCGGTCACGAGATAGGTAAAGGTCACGCTCCAACCAATGAGAATCAGGCCCAAAATCGCCTCGACACCCACCAGAAGCTGGAGGCCGCCGGTGGGGTAAACATCGCCCAAACCCAGGGACGAATAGCTGACGGCAGAGAAGTAGACATATTCCAGCAACTCGTGCGAGATATTGCCCCCAAGCGTGCCAAAATCGAAGTATTTATCGAGTGCATAATAGCTCAAGCCAAAAATCCAAACGGCAATCGTGTGCCCCACAAAGGTGGCCAGAATGGTGCAGACGATTTGCGTGCGCGGGCGACCGTCGAGCCGCGGCAGGTTCACCCACACATGCGCCAACACTTCGTAAAACACGGCACAGGAAGAAAGGATCAGGCCGAGGCTAATACACGCAGCAATGAAAAAATTAGCCATATTACCCCCGGCGCCAGGTGGTTCCTTGCGGTGAATCCTCAAGGAGAATGCCTTTGGCCTTTAGCACATCACGAATGGTATCGGCTTGACCAAAATCACGTGCCTTTTTCGCATCATTCCGCGCAGCGATTTGCACTTCGATCCAGAGTGTGTCCTCACCCGCTGAATCGCCTTTGAACCAGCTATCGGCATCGGTCTGCAGCAACCCCAAAAACTGCGCGCTGCCTTTGAGCTGCTCGTCGCTCAGCGTTTGCAGCACCGCAAGCGCTTTCGGAGTATTGAGGTTGTCACGCAATGCTTCGAGAATATCGGGATGTACTTCTTTAGAATCACCTGCAGGCGCTGCTTGCCGATAGAGGCGATTCACCACCTTCTCCGCATCCTCAAGCAATTTCTGCGTCCAATCGAGCGGTTCGTTATAGCGCGTGCTCATCAGCGCGAAGCGAATCACCTCGCCCTTCACGCCCTTTGAAAGCAAATCATGCACAGTGATGAAATTGCCGAGCGACTTGCTCATCTTCTCACCCTCGACGGTGAGGAAGCCATTATGCACCCAATAGCGCGCGTAATGCGAGCCCGGATTGCCGCAGGTGGATTGCGCGATCTCGTTCTCATGGTGCGGGAACATGAGGTCCGCCCCGCCGCCATGAATGTCGAAATCGACACCCAAATGCGTCTCGCTCATCGCCGAACATTCGATATGCCAACCCGGGCGGCCGATGCCCCAGGGCGAATCGAATTTGCTGCTCGCGTCATCCTTCTCGCTCGCCGGTTTCCACAGCACAAAATCACCGGGATATTCTTTGTACGGCGCCACTTCCACCCGCGCACCGGCAATCATATCCTTCACGCTGCGGCGGCTGAGCTTGCCATACTCCGCATCCTTCTCGACGCGGAAAAGCACATGGCCTTGCGCCGCATAGGCAAACCCGCCCACAATCAACCGCTCGATCAGCGCGATCATCTGCGCGATATGTTCGGTAGCTTTGGGCTCGACCGTCGGCTTCAAGCAATTCAGCGCGCCCATATCCGCGTGGAACTGGCCGGTCACCTCATCCGTCAGCGCTTGAATCGTAATCCCCCGCTCCACGGCGGCAGCATTAATTTTATCGTCCACATCCGTAATATTGCGCACGAACGTGACTTTGGGAAAATCATGGGCCAGCAACCGATACAGCAGATCATACACCACCACCGAGCGCGCATTGCCGATATGCGGCCGCGCATAGACCGTCGGTCCGCAGACATACATTTTGACATGCGACGCATCAAGCGGCTGAAATTCTTCGATAGTTCTGGTTAGGCTATTGGAGAGTTTGATTGTCATAGAATTTCACCAAATTGTCATACTCCCCTCATACGCGGCCTGGTAAAATGTGCCAGATAAATTAGCGCCAATTCCCATCTGGAACCCAAAATTCAATGTATCCTCCCACGCCCCAGCCCCGAAAACGCAACGAGATCCACCTGCCGCTGATCAAACGTGATGGTGGCAATGATTGGAAGCATCTTTCGAGCTATAGTTACGGCGTGCTGAACGATGCCGCACATGAGGATGCGGAGGGCCGCAATCATTTTGCTGAATTGCATTGGAACAAGGACCGCGATGGTAGCCCGCATGACCAAAACCGCATCCATGTGTTGGTGCCGGATTATCCCGAACTCTCTTTTATCG
>JBEHYI010000095.1:0-7605 GCA_048498255.1 Pseudomonadota bacterium
GGCGGGATTCATGTCGCCGATATCGCCTTCCTCAAACAACTCCGCGCGCTGTGCGACGAAGAGGGCATCCTCCTCATGTGCGACGAAGTGCAGTGTGGTTATGGCCGCCCCGGCAGCCTGTTCGCGTTTGAGCGTGCGGGCATCACGCCGGATATTGTCTCGAGCGCAAAAGGCCTCGGCGGCGGGTTTCCGCTGGGAGCGACGCTTGTCACCGAACCCGTGGGCGCAGCGATTCCCGCGGGTTCACATGGCGGCACCTACAACAACAACCCGCTCGCGATGGCGGTGGGTAATGCCGTGCTCGATCTGATGCTGGAGGAGGGCCGCTTCACGCATGTCGCCGCGATGGGCGATTTGCTCGTGAGTGGCCTTAAAAAGCTGCAAACAACGCATCCCGATAAAATCCGCGATGTGCGTGGCGTGGGGCTGATTGTGGGCTTCGAACCCAGCAGCGATGCGCGCGCCTTAGCCGCAGATTTGCTGGCGCGCGGGCTTGTTACATCGCCCACCGTTACTGGTGTCATCCGCCTTGTGCCACCGCTGATTATTACGGGTGCGCAGGTCGATGAAGCTTTGGGCTTGATTGAAGCCGCATTAACCGCATAATCCGTGTTTCCCGCGTAGGCGGGCGATTTATGAAAGGGTTCCGACATGCGCCATTTTCTTGATTTCCGCGACCTCACGCAGGATGACATCATCGCCATTCTCGCCGAAGCGACGCGCCGCAAAAATGCGCGCGGGCATGGCGAGGAGCAGTCGCTCACTGGCCAATCGCTTGCGATGATTTTCGAGAAGAATTCGACGCGCACGCGGGTGTCGTTCGAAGTCGCGATGCGGGAGCTCGGCGGCAACCCGATCGTGATGAAGAAGGACGATCTGCAGCTTGGCCGCGGCGAAACGGTGGCGGATACGGCGCGGGTGCTCAGCCGTTATGTGCATGCGATGATGCTGCGCGCCTACCACCACAACACGCTGATCGAGCTCGCGCAATATGCGACCGTGCCGGTAATTAACGGCCTGACAGATCTGCTGCACCCCTGCCAAATTATGGCGGATATTATGGTGATCGAGGAGAAGCTCGGCGACATTCGCGGCAAGAAAATCGCCTGGGTGGGGGATGGGAATAATATGGCGAATACCTGGATCACCGCCGCGGAAAAGCTCGGCTTCGAGCTGGTGCTGGCCTGCCCCGAGAGCCTGCCGCCGGATGAGGAGATTTTGGAAGAGGCCATCAAACGCGGCGCGAAAGTAAAGCTCACCAGCTCGCCTGTGGAGGCTGTGGCGGGCGCGCATGCGGTGAACACCGATACGTGGGTGAGCATGGGCGATGACGATACGCTCACGCGCAAGCAGGCCTTCCGCGGGTTTCAGGTGAATGAAGCGCTGATGGCGCGCGCCGATAAAAACGCGATTTTCCTGCATTGTTTGCCCGCCCATCGTGGCGAAGAAGTTTCCGACGCCGTGCTCGACGGCCCGCAATCCGTGGTATGGGACGAAGCCGAAAACCGCCTGCATGTGCAGAAGGCGATTTTGCTGTGGTGCCTTGAGGTGATTTAAGCCGCGGCGCTTTTTGCCTTGGTTTCAGCCAGTTTTTCGATCTGTTCGACGATGCCTGCCGCATCTAGTCCCGCTTCGGCGAGTTGGGCAGCATGGCTATCATGGGCCTGGTATTCATCCGGCAGCGTGAGGCTGCGGAGCTTAGTTTTGCCATCATCCAGCAATCCAGCATTGGCCACAAAGCTAAGCACCGCCGCGCCGAAGCCGCCGGTGGAACCTTCCTCGATGGTGATGAGCGTGCTGTGGGTTTGGAGGAGTTTGGTGACGAGCGCTTCATCGAGCGGTTTCGCGAAACGTGCATCGGCGACGGTGATAGCGATGCCCTTGGCGGCCAGCATATCCGCAGCTTTTAGGCAATCCGCGAGGCGGGTGCCAAACGAGAGGAGGGCGATATCGCGGCCTTCGCGAAGGATGCGGCCTTTGCCAATAGCAAGTTTTTCGCCGCGCTCTGGCAATGCAACGCCCGTGCCTTCCCCGCGTGGGTAGCGGAAGGCGATGGGGCCGTTGTCATACGCCGCGGCGGTGGCGGTCATATGCATGAGTTCGGCTTCGTCGCTCGGGGCCATTACCACCAAATTGGGCAGGGTGCACAGATACGCAATATCGAACGCGCCGGCGTGGGTTGCGCCATCGGCACCCACCAGCCCCGCGCGGTCGATCGCGAAGCGCACGGGCAGGTTTTGAATCGCGACATCATGCACGACCTGGTCGTACGCGCGTTGGAGGAAGGTGGAATAAATCGCGCAAAAGGGCTTGTAGCCTTCGGTCGCGAGGCCGGCGGCGAAGGTGACGGCGTGCTGCTCGGCGATGCCGACATCGAACGAGCGCTCGGGGAATTTTTCGGCGAATTTATCGAGACCGGTGCCGCCTGGCATCGCGGCGTTGATGGCGACGATTTTCGTATCGGCCTCCGCTTCCTGCATCAGCGCGCGTGCGAACACGCTGGTGTAGCTTGGCGCGCCGGGTTTCGCTTTCACTTGCGTGCCGGTCTTCACATCGAACTTCGTGACGCCGTGGTATTTATCATCCGAGCCTTCCGCGGGTGCGTAGCCATGGCCTTTTTGGGTGACGACATGGATGAGGACTGGGCCGGAATCGCGCTCGTTGCGGACGTTTTTCAGCACGGGGAGCAGCTGGTCGAGATTATGGCCATCGACGGGGCCGACATAATAGAAGCCGAGTTCCTCGAACAACGTGCCGCCGGTGGCGTAGGTGCGAATGTGCTTCTCCGTGCTTTTCGCGGCGCGTTGCAGTGGCTCCGGAAATTTGCTGGCCACGGTTTTCGCGATATGGCGGAAAGAGCGGTAGGGTTTGCTGGAAATCAGCCGGGAGAGATAGGCACTCATTGCGCCCGTCGGCGGTGCGATGGACATGTCGTTATCGTTGAGGATCACGATGAGGCGCGTGCCGAGCGCGCCCGCGTTGTTCATGGCTTCGTAGGCCATGCCAGCGCTCATTGCGCCGTCGCCGATGACGGCAATGACTTCGAAATTCTCGCCCGCGAGGTCACGCGCGACCGCCATGCCGAGGCCTGCGGAAATGCTGGTGGAGGAGTGCCCCGCGCCGAACGGATCATATTCCGATTCATCGCGCTTGCAGAAGCCACTCAAGCCACCGCCCTGACGAATCGTGCGAATCCGCTCGCGCCGTCCGGTGAGGATTTTATGCGGGTAGGCCTGGTGGCCGACATCCCAGATGATTTTGTCCTTCGGCGTGTTGAACACGTGGTGCAGCGCGACGGTGAGCTCGACGACGCCGAGGCCTGCGCCCAAATGCCCGCCGGTTTGCGACACGGAATCGATCGTCTCGCGGCGCAAATCATCCGCGAGTTGTTTCAGCTCGTCTGATGTCATGTCGCGCGTATCGGCGGGGAGCTTCGCGCGGTCGAGCATGGGGGTCGGTGTTTTGGCGTTCATGGGGCAAGGATTACGCAGTTTCCCTAGCATTTGCAAGCGATGCTTGGTGCAAATCCCAGGGAATAATCGTGCAAAACCGGTGCAAAATTAGCCTAGAAGGCGAATTCGTACTCGAGCTCGATGCGCGCGGCGCGATCGGTGCTTTCGCTGCCAATGCCCCAATAATAACCGGCGGTATATTCCAGCTCCTGGCCGCCGAAGCTGACCAATTCGCCGGTCATGACCGGGCCGACATAATGGCCGTCATTCGCACCGAAATCATTGAGCTTGCCGTAATCGGCGTGCCATTCGAGGCCCGGGGTAAGGTAGCGGTTGAAGCGATAGGTTGCCTGCAGGCCGCTGCTCACCTCGACGCCGCTTTCACGGTGCGGGCCGACATCATGACCGAAACGTAGATTGCCGATCACATTCACCGGGCCGGATTTATGCGATGCAAGCAGCATTGCCTCGAGCTCATCCGCATCCGTATCGCGGTGATAGGCGCGATTATATTCGCCTTTGAGCGCGCTTGAGAGCCAGTAATTGCCCTGGGTGGTGAGGGCATATTGCGCCTCGATGCCGTAAGCGGCGAATTTCGACGCTTCGCCGGGCTCATGCTCGATTTCGGTGCTAATGCCGAGCTTCAGCCGGTCGGTCACGCCATATTCGAACTCGACCTCATGCGCTTGTTGATTGTGGCGGCTTGCATCACTATCGCTGTAGCGGGTGCCGGAATAGCTAATTTCGGCCACGCCTTTTTCCACAGCAGGGCTTTCGATTTTATCCACGCCAGCAAAGGCTGGTGTAGCGAGCAGAAGCAGGGGCAGGGTGGCAAACAAGCGGTTCATAATCATCCTTCTCGATTTGAAATTGATTTTGCGATGCATGGCCCACTACAATAAACTACCATGGCTGACAAGTTTTTCACGCTAACCCTGAGTCAAAGCGCCCCGTATCATCTGCTGGTCGCAGGGCGGGCGATTGCCTGCACCATTGGCCGCGCGGGCATTGCGGCAGCGGGGGAGAAGCGCGAGGGGGATTTGAAAACGCCGAGCGGGAGTTTCACGCTGCGCTGCTGTTACTATCGGCCGGATCGGATTTCGCCGCCGCCGGTGACGAGTCTGAAGCTGATTGCGCTCACCCCCGAGGATGGTTGGTGCGATGATCCATCCCATCCGCTGTATAACCAACCGGTGAAATTGCCGTTTGAAGGCCGCCACGAAAAACTCTGGCGGGAGGATCATGTCTACGATCTCATCATCCCGCTGGGGTATAATGATGGTGTCGATGGGCCGATTATCCCGGGTGCGGGCAGCGCAATTTTCCTGCATCTCATGCGTGAAGATGGGGTGGGCACGGAAGGCTGCATTGCGCTGGGGCGGGCGGATTTGCTGGGGTTGTTGGCTGGTTTTGGGCCGGAGACGATGGTGGTCGTGCCCTAGCGAAATCCTTGCTTTCGCGCGAATTTGCACTATGTAACCGGCATGGAAACTCAGAAACAAGCAATAGCCGCGCGTGGTATGATCCCCCCCAATCTCGAGGAGGAAATCCTGCGCCTAAAGCGTGAGATGAATGCGGTGATTCTGGCGCATTATTATCAGGATGATGAGATTCAGGATATTGCGGATATTATCGGCGATTCGCTGGAGCTCGCACGCAAGGCGGCGGAGACGGATGCGGAGGTGATTGTCTTCTGCGGCGTGAAATTTATGGCCGAGGGTGCGAAGATTTTGAACCCGACGAAGAAGGTGCTATTGCCGGATTTGAAGGCGGGCTGTTCGCTGGAGTTTAGCTGTCCGCCCGCGCAGTTCAAGGCGTTCCGCGAGGCGCATCCGGATCATATTGCCGTCACCTACATCAATTGCTCGGCGGAGATTAAAGCGCTGACGGATATTATTGTGACGAGCAGCAATGCCGAGGCGATTTTGAATTCGTTGCCAAAGGATCAGAAAATCATCTTCGCGCCGGACCGGTTTTTGGGGAGCTATCTCAACAAAAAAACGGGCCGCGATATGTTGTTGTGGGATGGCTCCTGCATGGTGCATGAGCGGTTTTCCGAAAAGGAATTGGTGAAGCTGAAAACGGCACATCCGAAGGCGCTCACGATTGCGCATCCGGAATGCCCGGAATCGCTGCTGAATTATGCGGATCATATTGGTTCGACCTCATCGCTGCTTACTTTCACGGAGAAAAATCCTGGCCGCGAGTTCCTCGTGCTCACCGAAGCGGGCATCCTCCACCAAATGCAAAAACGCTCGCCGGGCAGTGTGTTTTACGGCGTGCCGAGTGCGTTGGATGGCGGCGCTTGCATTTCGTGCAATACCTGTGAGTTCATGAAGTTGAACACGATGGAGAAGCTGTATCTGTGCATGCGCGATCAGTCGCCGGAATTGCTGATGTCACCGGAGCTAATGGCGGCGGCGAAGAAACCGCTGGTGCGGATGCTCGAGCTGAGTAAGTCGATTGCGGGGACTGCGATTGTGAAGCCGCATGCGTAGAATCGCGCAGGCTGGCGGGATTGCCGTTGCCATCATCGCGCTGTGGTTTGGTATGTGGAGTTGGCTGATGGCGGCGGATGTAGCGCGGGTGAAGGCGAGCATTGATGTGCATTATCAGCGCTTTCACACCATGACGCGGGTGATGCAGTTTCCGGTCTCGATCAAGGCGGATGCGGTGTATGCGACGGGCTTTCCGTTCAAGTTCCAGGTGGCGGTGAAGAATTTGACGCTTTCGACGGTGGAGATGAACGAGACATTCGCAGTTTCGGCGCACGATATTACCCTGCAAGCGACCGACAGTGACCAAGGAATTTACCGCGTGAATCTGCCGGATACGGTCGAGGCGCTCTACGCGAAGGATGGCAGCGCGCCGGAGCATTACCGGGTGAGCGTGGATGCAGTGCCGAAGCTGAACTTAAGTGCGGCGGATAGCAAAGTGCGTTGTGGTTTCGGCACGGGTAAAGCGTGCGAGGCGGTGGCGGCAAAAGCGCCGCTCATTAGCTATGCGCTCAGTGTGCCGCAAGCGGTGACGCTGCATATGGAGCTCGGGAATGATTCGCGCGATGAGAGATTTCCGCTTTCGCCGCTCGCGATTGATGTGCCGATTTATCAGGAAATTCCCATGGATATTAGCACGCCGCTGACGATTTTTGTCGGCGTGCTGCGCGAGGGATTGGTGTATAGAACCAAGTCGGAAACGCCGCAGTAGGTGCGCTAATACGCCCGCACCTCGGGTGCGAAGCTGGGTTCATCTGCACCGGCGGTGAGGTGGACGTTGCGAGTGTCGTGGCGGATCGCCTGACCATCCACCCAAATGAGGGAATGTTTCAGCCAGTTTTTATCGTCGCGCGCGGGGTAGTCCTCACGCGCATGCGCGCCGCGGGATTCGGTGCGCTTGAGTGCGGCGAGCATGGTGGCGCGGCCTTGGGCTAAAAGATTCGCAGTTTCCAGCGCGTGGATGAGGTCCGTATTCCATGCGCGCTCGGTGATGTTGGTGCCAAGTTTTTTACCCGCGAGGGCTTCGAGCTGTTCATGGCCGCTGAGCAAGTCCGCGCCGGTGCGATAGATCGGCGCGCAGGCGCTCATGGTGGTTTGCAACTGGCGGCGGATGGTTTGTGATGCGGTGGTGATGGTTGGATTCATCATGGATTCGAAGCGCGCGATGGCGGAATCGAGCGACGGGCTAGGTGCGTTTTGTGTTTTGGATTGGTGCTTGATATTGCGCGCGGCCCAATCGCCAGCATCCTTGCCGAAGACGACGAGATCGAGCAGCGAATTGCAGCCCAAACGATTCGCGCCGTGGCAGGAATTGCTCGCTGCTTCGCCAATCGCCATGAGGCCGGGGACGGTGGATTCCGTGCCATCCGCGCCAATGCGCAGCACCTGGCTTTGAACGTTCGTCGGGATGCCGCCCATGGAATAATGCACGGTGGGGACGACGGGGATCATTTGCGTGCGCGGGTCGATGCCGCCGAGGCGCTCGCAGATGCTGGTGATGTAGGGGAGCTTTTCGGTGAAGACGCTTGAAGGGAGGTGCCGCAAATCCAGCCAAAGGTGGGGTGAGACGTTGGCGGTGCCACGAGCTCCCAGCTCCCCCTTTGAGGGGGAGCCAAAATGCTCTTGGGCATTTTGGTGGGGGGTAAAATGAGTGGGTG
>JBEHYI010000096.1:0-7538 GCA_048498255.1 Pseudomonadota bacterium
CGCTGTGGGGTAATAAATCGAGCGTGCTGGTCGGTGATTTTCTGTTCAGCCGTTCCTTCCAGCTGATGGTGAGCGATGGCTCGCTGGATGTGCTAAAAATCCTGTCGGATGCATCTGCCATCATCGCCGCGGGCGAAGTGCATCAGCTGATGGTCAGCCACGATCTCGCCATTACGCAGGATGTTTACGAGCAAGTTATCTCCGCCAAAACCGCTGCCCTTTTCGCCGCCGCAGCAGAACTCGGCGCAGTGGTGGGCAACAAACCCGAATGGCGCGAAGCACTGCGCAGCTACGGTCAAAATCTCGGCATGGCATTTCAGGTGGTGGATGATGCGCTGGATTACCAAGCGAGCGCGGAAGAAATCGGCAAAGCTATCGGCGATGATTTTCGCGATGGAAAAGTCACCCTGCCCGTCATTTTTGCCTATGCCAGCGCGAACGAAGCGGAGCGCGCATTCTGGCAACAAGCGCTCGAAAGCGGCGAGGATATCGGCGCGGATGAGCTCCGCCGTGCGAAAGAACTGATGGTAAAACATGATGCGTTTAGCAAAACGCTGGATGTGGCGAAGAACTTCGCCTCCCGCGCCTGCGATGCCTTGAGCATCATGCCCGATAGCGCCGCCAAACAAGCACTCATCGACGCCGCGCATTTCGCAGTTGGCCGCTCGCACTAATCATGAAAATAAACTACTGCCCGCTATCCACCGGCATAACCACCGCTGGCTTGCTGTCACCCGCAGCTACGGGCCCATCGCCCTTCACCAGCCCCGCCTCGCGGAAATAGCGCAGCGCGCCGGGGTGAATTGGTGCAATCAGGCCGCTATTCACCATGCGGTCCTTATCGAGCGTCGCGAACACGAAATGCAGCGTTTTGAAACTGTCGAAATTATCGAACACCGCTTTGGTTAGCTGATACACCGCTTCCTCATCCGCATCGGCGGTCGTCACCAAAGTCGCCTTCACGCCGAACGTCGCGGTGTTTTGCGGGTTGCCTTGATACATGCCGCCAGGAATGGCAGTCCGCGCATAAAACTGGTTATCGGCAATCAGTTTGTCCACTTCCTTACCCTCGACCGGAATCAGCTTCGCCCCGCAATTGCCGGTAATGTCCTGGATCAGCCCGTTCGGGTGGCCCGCCGCGAACACCATCGCATCCAGCTTGCCTTCGCACAATTCCTTCGCCGCATCGGCGGGTTTCAGCTCGCTCGCATCCGCGAAGGAATGTTTCGTCCAACGCATGGAATCCATCAGGCTTTGCATAATTTCGCGCATGCCCGATCCCGGATCGCCGATATTCACGCGCTTGCCCTTGAGATCGGCGAATTTCGCAATGCCGCTATCCTTCGCCACCGCGACGGTGAACATTTCGCTATGCAGCGAAAATACCGAGCGCAAATCGCGGAAAGGCGGGCCATCCGCAAACACGCCTTCGCCGCGATAGGCATTATACTGCCAGTCCGATTGCACGATGCCGAAGCTGATTTCACCGTCGCGCAGCGCGCGGATATTGTAGATGGAGCCGCCGGTGGATTCGACAAAACAGCGGAACCCATGCTCCTTGCGCCCGCGATTGATGAGGCGGCAGATCGCCCCGCCTGCCGGGTAGTAAACGCCCGTCACTGAGCCGGTGCCAATCGTGATGATCTTTTCCTGCGCGAGGGAAGCCGAAGGAGCAACCGCAAAACCGATGACAGCAGCAATTAGGCAAGCGACAAAATGTTTCATGTAGGCTCCTTTCGAATGGGCGGCCAAAGCGGCGCGGCACCTAGTAGAGACGGTTCATATACTCCGTCCAGAAACGCTCGAGATTATGCATCGACTTGTTCACTTCCGTGAGGAACGCGAGACCAGGACTGCGTTTATCGAGATCCGTCACGTTGCGCTCAATCAGCGCATCCATTTTCTGCACCAACGCCGAACCTTTTTCCGAGAGCTTCACGCGCGTCGAGCGTTTGTCGTGCGGCGCTTTTTCCTGAATCAGATAGCCGGTTTCAACAAGGTGTTTCACGTTGTAGGAAACATTCGTGCCGAGGTAATAGCCGCGGTTGGTCAACTCGCCCACAGTAAGCTGGTCGCCGCCGATATTGTAGAGAATCAGCGTTTGCACGTTGTTGATATCCTCGACCTTCAAGCGATCGAGCTCGCTTTTTACCACATCGAGAAACCGACGGTGGAGACGCTCAATCAAGAGAATGGTTTCGAGATAGACCTGTTTCATTCGTGAACTCCTAAAAACAATCGACTGATATTCGTTGTGGCATATTTATCTAGGTTAATCAAGTAGCGCGGGGTCGGAAATAAGCTGCACCGTGACGGTCGTCCCCTGATCCACCGCGCTTTCGATTTTAATCTTGCCGTGATGCAGGTCCACCAAGCGTTTGGTGAGCGGCAGGCCGAGCCCCGCCCCGTCATATTTGCGGTTCAAGCCCGCATCCGCCTGGTTGAAGGTGGAGAAGGCCTTGCGCACCTGCTCCTCCGTCATGCCGATGCCCTTATCCTCCACCACCAGCGTGAAGTAATACACCCCCTGGCGCGCAGGCTCGGCGCGGGCGCGCACAATCACCTGCCCGCCTTCGTTGCTGAATTTAATCGCGTTCGAGAGCAGATTCAGCAGCACCTGCACGAGGCGTACCGGGTCGGCGATAATTTTCGGCATTTTCTCGGGGATATCCGTGTAAATATCGATTTTGCGCTGATGCGCATGGCCCGCCACAATGCGCAAGGCTTTTTCGATCACCTTGCTTAAATGCAGCGAGGTAAACGTCACACTCAGCTTGCCCGCTTCGGCTTTCGTGAGGTCGAGAATATCGTTGATCACATCGAGCAAATGCTTGCCGGAATCATTGATGTCGCGCGCATATTCGATGTATTTTTCGTTGCCCAGCGGGCCGAATTGCTGCTCATGCAGCATGGTGGAAAAACCGATCACTGCGTTCAATGGAGTGCGGAGTTCATGGCTCACATTCGCCAGAAACTGCGACTTCGCCTGGTTCGCCGCATCCGCCACTTCTTTCGCGCGCTCAAGCTCCGCACTCTTGCGCGACAGGCGGCTATCGCGATCCTCAATCTCCTTCAGCATCGCGTTGAAGGAATCCGTCAGCGATTGAATTTCATACGGCACCACATCCAGCGGCCCTGGCACCACGCGCAGCGAATAATCCTTATAGAGCGACACACGTTGCGCGGTGGAAGCAATATGGCGGATGGGCTTAATGAGCGAAAATTGCAGCCGCAAACCCAGCAGCCAGCAAAATAGTGCCAGCACCAGGCTCAAAAATACGGAAAGAGCAAACCAGGTCGCAATATTGGATGAGGCAGACGGTGCAACAGCCGCAACCACCACCTTGCCCATCGGCTTCGCGAGTTTATCACCGATAATCGGCTCCTGCGCGATCACATAATGTATAAAATTCTTGCCCGCATTCAGATCATCACACGTGATGGGCTCGGCCAAGTCACGGGCTTTGCCACTCGCAAAACGACTTGCTTTCATCGCTCCAGCTGCATCATACACACAGGCCAGCACATAGCCGTCATAAGCTTCAAGCTGCGGCAGCACGCGCACAGCCTCCGCACTGCCGAACCAGCCTGCCTGCCCCAAATTTTGCGCCACCATGCGCGCTTGGGTGTTGAGCAGCCGCGCCGTCGCATCCCGCTGTTTGAGGTAGGAAACGGCGGTCAAACTCGGGGTCAGCACCACCACAAACGTCACGCATAAAAGCGCGACAGAGTTGCGGTAAAGCTGTTGGATCGAAAATGCCATGGAGGGGAATGCTACAGGATGGATTTCATAAAATCACCAAGGGAATGCAGGTGATTCACAGCTATTGGCCGTATTTTCCATGACGAATGCTTACCAAATATAACATTTGCGGTGCACAAATGCGCATGCTAACCGCCGTGGGACTAAAATGGAGCATGAAATTATGTGTGGCATTATCGGCGTGATTGGCACCCAACCTGCAGCCCCCCTGGTGCTGGATGCGTTGCGACGCCTGGAATATCGCGGTTATGATTCCGCAGGCATCGCCACCATCGTGAGCGGCAAGCTGGAGCGCCGCCGTGCGCAGGGTAAGCTCTCGGCACTTGCAGCATTGCTTGAGCAACAGCCGCTCGCAGGCACCATCGGCATCGGCCACACACGCTGGGCGACACACGGCCTACCTACCTAAGCCAACGCCCACCCGCATGCGACGGAAAAAGTCGCCGTGGTGCATAACGGCATTATCGAAAATTTTCAGGCCCTGCGCGCGGAGCTCGAGAAGGCCGGACATGTTTTCACCAGCCAGACGGATACGGAAGTCGTTCCGCAGCTCATCACCTATTATTTGAACCAAGGTAAATCCCCGCGGGATGCAGTGTCGGCCTGCCTGAAACGCCTCGAAGGCGCCTTCGCCCTCGGCATCATTTTCGCCGATCAGCCGGACGCCATGTATGCCGCGCGCCTGGGTTCGCCGCTGGCGATTGGTTTTGGCAATGATGCGAATTATCTGGGTTCAGATGCCGTGGCCCTCGCCCCGCTCACCCAGAAAATCTGCTACCTCGCGGAAGGCGACTGGGCTGAAATCCGCACCGGTGGCGTGACGATTTTCAACACCAAAAACGAAATCGTCGAGCGCCCGATCAAAATCACCGCGCTTACCGGTGCCACCACCGGCAAAGGCGATTTCCGCCATTTCATGCAGAAAGAAATTTTCGAACAGCCTTCCGTCATCGGCCAAACGCTGAACGTGTATTACAACCCCACCACCGGCAACATCACCCTGCCGGAGCTGCCGTTTAAACTCGCCGACATTAAAAATATCAGCATCATCGCCTGCGGCACCTCCTATTACGCGGGCCTCACCGCGCGTTACTGGCTTGAGGCGCTCACTAAATTACCGGTCGATATCGATGTCGCCTCGGAGTTCCGCTACCGCGAACCGGTGATGGCGAAGGGCGGCCTCACCATCGTTATTTCGCAATCCGGTGAAACGGCGGATACACTCGCCGCGTTGCGCTATGCTAAAAGCAAAGGCCAGCATACGCTTGCGATTGTGAACGCGCCGGAATCGAGCATGAGCCACGAGGCGGAAATCACGCTCTACACCCATGCCGGGCCGGAAATTGGCGTCGCCTCCACCAAAGCGTTCACCACGCAGCTCACCGTTTTGGCCTGCTTCGCGCTTGCGCTTGCTGAGGCGCGCAACACGCTCGATCATGCCGAAATGGCGCGCCTCACCCATGCGCTGGCGGAAGTGCCAGCCCGCGTTTCCGAAGTGCTGCACAATGCGGATGCGATCGAAAAACTCGCGCACACTCTGCAACACGCGAAGGACATGCTCTATATCGGCCGCGGCACATCCTTCGCCATCGCACATGAGGCGGCGCTGAAAATGAAAGAGATTTCCTATATCCACGCCGAGGCCTACGCGGCGGGCGAAATGAAGCACGGGCCCATCGCGCTGATCGATGCCAGCGTGCCGATTGTGGCGATTGCGCCGAAGGACCATTTGTTTGAAAAAACCGCGAGCAACATTCAGGAAGCGGCAGCGCGCGGCGGCAAAATCGTCGCCATTTCGGATGCGGCGGGGATTGCGGAGCTTGGCAATATCGTCGGTGAATCGATCACCATGCCGACCATCCACCCGTTCGTGACACCGATCCTCTACGCCATCCCCGCTCAACTGCTCGCCTACCACACCGCAGTGCTGAAGGGCACGGATGTGGACCAGCCGCGCAACTTGGCGAAATCGGTGACCGTAGAGTAGCGCCGCTAAATCACCAGCGGCAGCACCAGCGCGCCGGTTGCATACACAATCACTCGCGCCTCTTTCGGCACCAATAATTTTAGAATGAAGATGGGGAGAATGAATTTCCACTCTGCCATCGGCACCAACGCGCCGAGCAACACGAACCACCAAATCCACGGCTTATCGAACGGTGACACCGCACGGGTTTTAGAAAAGCGATAGAGAGTTAGCATCAGCACCAACATCACGAACGCACCCTGAATCGCCGGATAAATGCTATGCTCCGCGAGCAGGCGCGCCATGATGACGAGGGCGAAAGCATAGGAATAAATCGTCGAAGAAATCCATCCCTGCTGCCAATGAATCGCGGCGAGGATCACCACAAACACCGCGTAAGCAGTCAGCAATAAAAATGCTTCACTGATGCCGAACTTCAAAAAATACGCGACAAACACCACGCCGCAGACTAGCTCAATCACCGTATAAATCCCCGGAATCATCCCCGCGCAATAGCGGCATTTGCCGCGCGTGCTGAACCAGGAAATAACTGGGAATAAATCGATCGGTTTCAAATCCGCATTGCAATGGCCGCAGAATGGGTGCCGCTCAAACGGCGTTTTCCCCCGCGGCAAGCGGTACACCACCGAGCACGCGTAATTGCCAACGGCCGGCCCCAGCACCACCATCCACACCAAGCCCATAAGCATGAATTGGTGGCTGGCGATGAAGTCGAGCATCAGTTTTTCACGTTGGATTTCGGGTTCACCAGCGTATCGAGGTAGCGCCCCTGGAAGAGCGTAATCCCAAGCGCCTGACCGTAATCTACCGCTTCCTTCGTGTCGCAGCGCGTGAGAATCACCCGGTTATTGCCGCATTGGCGCACGGCTTCGGCCAGCTTCACGTTTTTAGCCGAGCTTGCATCCTGCTCCACATCGCTGTTCCAAATCAGCTTGATGAGGTCGAACCCAAGCCGGTTGCGATCAATCTGCGGCAGGCTCAGCTCCGTCACCCCATCAAGGCACACGCGGTAGCCAAGGCGCTGCACCGTATCTTTCGCGAGCAAAAACGCCGACATATCCGCAAACACATCCGCAATTTGCAGCTCTAACACAATCGATATTTTGCTATTCGCTTTCACCGCCGCGTCGAACTCCGTAAAGCGGGTCGACAGCAATGTCGGAATGTTCAAATTCAGGCTGATCGGCTTGGTTAAATAATTCGCCGGGTTGCGCTGAATCGTATCCAGCATGCGCTCATCTAGCCGCTGGGTGAGGTATTTAAACAGCCAGCGGTTCGACAAAATATCGACATCCACCCCCATGCTTTGGCGCAAATGGTTGATGTTGATATACATCTCATCGAACACCGTGCGCACGTTGGTTTCCGGCAGCGCCGCGCAAATCGGCTGACGGCGAATCGTCGGCGTCAAATCCACATTGCGCATATCGTTTTCGATTTCCGCGAGGTGGCTCGCGGTGAAGGCGCGCAACTTCTCCCGCGAAGGTGCAGCAGCCGCCTGTTTACGGATCGGTCGCTGGTCGAGCATCGCGGTAATCGCCGCTGCATCCATCGGCGCACCGGGGCGGGGTGGTTGCGCCTTGCGCACACGCGCCACCATGCGGCGTTTGATTTGCGCCGAAAAATCCTGCCAATATTGCTCAATGTCGAACACCGCCGAAAAATCCGGGTTCTCATCCCCCTCCGCCGTGTAGGAAAGCGGGTCATCCATGAACAAATAGCGCAGCTGGAAAATCATCTTTTCCGTCAGCTGCCGCGGGAAGTTTTTCACCATCAGGTAAATGGTCA
>JBEHYI010000097.1:0-7451 GCA_048498255.1 Pseudomonadota bacterium
TGGTCTGGTCGCCGGTCTCAAGATCCGCTTGCGCGCCGGGGAATTTCCACGCGCCGATGGCAAGCTTGTTCACTTCGCTATCCGTATCGGCAGCCTTCGGCGTGAGGCCGATTTCGCCGACCATCAACACGCCGTCTTTATCGCCGAAATTCACTGCCGAACCGCTGGTGCGCTCCGGGTGACCGGGCAAACCGTCATACACTGCACCGGAAACATAGCTGGTGTCCGTCGGCTTGAATTTCACGCGGCCCGCAAGCGACGTGGTGGGGTATACCGATGGCCCATTGCCGCCCGCTTGCGCGAAGCTTTGGCCGATCTGCATCGTCGGGGTGATGAAATTATCGCTCACGGACGTTACCGCGAATTCGCTGTTAAGGTCATGCAAACCAAGCAAGAACGACAAACGGTCATCCATGAAATTCTGCTGCACCCACGCCTCGTACAGGCGCACGCCGTTCACCGCTACTTCCGCATTATCCATGCCCTGCGTGCTGCCAACCGTATTCGCATTCGTATGCGCGCCATTATTATCGATCACCGAGATCGACACGCTGTTGCCCTTGATGCCAAACAGCTTCTCACCGTCGATATTCGTACGTAATTCAATGAGATCGAGATAGGTCGCGATGCGCTTCTTGCCGCCATCCACCACCTGCCAGAGGTCGCCCTGGTAGTCGAGGTTCACTTCGATGCCGTGCTTGGCGAGCTTGGTGCGCGCACCGCCCACATCGCCCAGTAGCTTATCGCTGAACGGTGCCGGCTCATCCATTTTCACTGCTTCTTGCGCCAAATCCTTCGGCGCCGCCGAAGCGTTATGGGCGAAAGCAACCAGCATGGTCGCAGCCAAAGCGTAGAATTTCTGTTTCATGATACCCTCGATTTTTTATTTTAGACCCCAGCCCTAAGCACGCTTTATAAAAAACGCAACTATTCATCGCGATTTATCGACAGGATTGCGGCTTTATACGCGCACTGCTATGCGAAAGCCACATGGACACCGTTCTTACCGTTGATCGTTTAAGCAAATCCTACCAGGGCAAAGCCGCAGTGGAGGCAGTGAGTTTCACCGTCGCGCGCGGGGAAATTGTCGGCCTGCTCGGCCCCAATGGGGCGGGCAAAACCACGACTATTAATATGGTACTTGGCGTCCTCGCGCCGGATGCGGGCCAGATTATCATCAACGGAACGGATATCGCGAAGCACCCGAGCCGCGCGCGGGGCATGACGAATTTCGCCGCCGTCTATGCGCCATTGCCGGGCAACCTGACGGTGGAGCAAAATCTCAAATTCTTCGGCCTACTTTACAGCGTGAAAAACCTCGCCGAACGCATCGAGGCACTCATCCTCGAATATGAGCTCACCAAGCTGCGGCGCACCCGCGCGGGGCTGCTGTCTTCCGGCGAGCAAACGCGCGTCGCGCTCGCCAAAGCCATGCTCAACAACCCGCCCTTGCTGCTGCTCGATGAGCCGACCGCGAGCCTCGACCCCGCGACTGCGCGGGATGTGCGCCAGCATATTCGCGCCAATGCGGCGAAGGGCGAGAACGGCGTGCTCTGGACCTCGCACAATATGGATGAGGTGACGCAAGTATGCGACCGCGTGCTGTTCATGAGCCACGGAAATATTTTGCTCGAGGGCGACCCGAAAACCTTACCCGCCGAGCATGGCAAAGCCTCGCTCGAGGAGCTATTCATCACCATCGCGCGCGAACCGCTGACGCTCGAGGTTGCATGAAGTTTTTCACTCTTATCGCCAACCAAGAAATTTATGCGCAAGCGTTCGAGCTTGGCGCGCCTCTCCCCTTGTGGGAGAGGCAGCGAGGCTTAGCGCCTCAAGCGCTTAGCCGCAGCGGTGAGGGGGCTTCGACATTGGAGCGCAAAACGACGACAATGCACAATGTCGAGGCCCCCTCATCCCATCCTTCTCCCACAAGGGGAGAAGGCGTGCCCGCGTCAACGCTGCAGATCAACTTCTTACAGGTGGCTGATGATTGGCGACTGGAGACTGTCTAATGAACTTCGCCCCGATTTACGCCATTATCTACCGCTATTTCAGCATTCTGCGTGGCAGCCCAGACCGTGTGATGGGCCTCTATATCTGGATGCTGATCGACATTGTGCAATGGGGCTTCATCAGCACATATCTTGGCGATATCGTGCAGCATTTCAACGCCATGAGCGTTTTCTTGGGCGCGGTGCTGCTGTCGAATTTTGCCTCGCGCGTGATGCTCAATATCAACATGACCTTTTTCGAGGATATGTGGGCGCGCAATTTTCTGAATCTGTTCGCAAGCCCCGTTCGCATTGGCGAATATCTCTTCGGCCTCATCGGTTGCGGCATGCTAACCAGTGGTTTGGGCCTCATCCTCGCCTTCAGCACCGCCGCCTTACTATTCGGTTTTTCGCCGCTGCTCTATGGGCCCATGCTCATTCCTTTCATGTTCATTCTCTACCTCTTCGGCATTGCGCTGGGCATTGTGGGCTGTGCGATTGTACTCGCCCGCGGGCCGTCCTCCGAATGGTTTATCTGGCCCATTCCGGCGCTTATCATCCCCTTTGTCGGGGTTTATTATCCCGTTTCCACCCTGCCGCATTGGATGCAAACAATCTCCTACCTCTTACCGCCACGCTATGTGTTCGAAGGCATTCGCAGCGTGCTTGCCGGTCGCGGGGTCGAATATTCCGATCTCGCGCTTGGAACTTCACTTGCCTTGATCTATATGATGCTGGCCAGTCTCATTTTCCTGACGGTTTACCGCAAGGCAATGCGCACTGGCATTATCGCCCGCTACAGCGCGGAGAACGCCAACTAAGAGCCCCTCATGTCCGCCCCTTCCATGCCGCCTTCGCCCATGCCCTACAGCCCGCGCCGCAAAAACAAACGCGGCTTGATTCGCTTGGTGCTGCTGATTTTGGTCGCGGGCGCTGGCTGGTATTTCTTCGGCCATAAGGCGGCGAGCGAGCAAAAAGGCCCGCCGCCGGTGAATATCCGCGTCGCGGCGGCGACGAAAAAACAAGTGCCGGTGACCATCCATTCGGTGGGCAATGTCGTGGCGTATGAATCCGTCGCTGTGCGCTCGCGCCTGGATTCGCAAATCACCGCCGTGCATTTTAAGGATGGCGACGAGGTGAAAAAAGGCGACCTCCTGTTCGAGCTCGACGATAAATCCCTGCGCGCGCAAGCCGCCCAGCTTGAGGCCAACATCGCGCGTGACCGGGCGACGCTGGAGAATGCCCGCCGCCAATCGGAACGCGCCGATGCGCTGGTTGCTAAGGGCTTCGCCACCAAAGCCTCGAAGGACGATACGACCGCGGCTGTCGCCGTTGCGCAAGCTTCGTTGAATGCGAGCCAGGCCGCGCTCGATAGCATCAAGGTGCAGATCGCCTATTGCCGCATTGTGGCCCCCATCACCGGGCGCACCGGCACCATCAATGTCACGCTCGGCAACAATGTGAAAGCGAACGACACGCAGCCGCTGGTGACGATTAATCAGCTCAAACCCATCCGCGTGCAAGCCGCACTGCCGCAGCAATATTTCGACGCGTTGAGGAGTGCGATGCAGGCCGGGCCCGTGACGGTTTCGGCGGCGCGGCAGGATGATGCGAGCAATAATTCCATCGCCCAGGGCACGCTCGATTACATCGACAATGCGGTGGATGAATCGACCGGCACCTTCGTCACCCGCGCCGGATTTCCGAATGGGGATGAGCGGCTGCTACCGGGCATGTTCGTGACCGTAAACCTGACGCTCGGCACCGAGGCGATGGCACTCACCGTGCCGGAAGTGGCCGTGCAGCATGGGCAAAATGGCGATTATGTGTTCGTGATCGCCGAGAACAAAGCCATGAAACGCGATGTCAAAATCGCGCGGCTCACCAACAATGTCGCGGTGATTGAATCCGGCCTTGAAGAAGGGACGGTCGTCGCGACCGATGGGTTGCTCGGGTTGAAGGATGGGGCAAGCGTAAAGATTAAGGAAGACGCGCCGGTGGTTGCGCCTGCTGCTGCCCCTGCGCCCGCAATACCGCCCGCGCCGAGCGGAGAGAAAAAGTGAGCTCCACCGCCGCAATAAATACGCAAGACGCGCGGCTGGGGATGCCTCTCCCCTTGTGGGAGAGGCAACGAGGCTTAATGAGCGCAGCGAATTTAGCCGCAGTGGTGAGGGGGCTTCAAGGTTTGGCGCACAACTTCACCGCCCCCTCATCCCGGCCTTCTCCCACAAGGGGAGAAGGGGCGCAAGAACGTCCGCCATTGCCACATAGGCGACTAACGACTGAAGACTGGCGACTGGAGACTCCCCGATGAACCTCTCCGCCTTCTGCATTCGCCGTCCGGTTTTCACCACGCTGCTGATGGCAGCGATCGTGGTCGGCGGTATTTCGGGCTACCGCTCGCTGGCGGTATCGGCGCTGCCGAATGTCGATTTCCCGACGATTCAGGTGTCGGCATCCCTCCCCGGAGCGAGCCCCGAGACCATGGCAAGCTCCGTCGCCGGGCCGCTCGAGCGCCAGTTCAGCACCATCGCCGGCATTACCTCGATGACCTCGTCGAGTTTTCTCGGCAGCACGCAAATCACCATCCAGTTCGATCTCAACCGCAGCCTCGACGGCGCAGCGCTCGACGTGCAAACCGCGATCTCGACCGCGACCCCGCGCTTGCCGAAGGAGATGAAAAGCCCGCCTTCGTTTAAGAAGGTCAACCCGGCGGATCAGCCCGTGCTCTTCATCGCCGTTTCATCGGATACGCTGCCGCTCAACCAGGTGAATGATTACGCCGATACGATTATGTCGCAGCGCATTTCGACCCTGCCGGGCGTGGCGCAAGTCACCATTTTCGGTGCGCAGAAATACGCCGTGCGCGTGCAGGTCGATCCGCAAAAACTCGCAGCGCAAGGCTTGGCAGTCACCGACATGCAACGCGCGGTGGAGGATGCGGCATCAAACGCGCCAGTCGGCATCATCAGCGGCGCGAAGCAGCTGTTCAACATCCAGGTCAAGGGCCAGCCGGAAACGGCGGATGGTTTCCGCCAAATCGTCGCGCGCTGGAAGGATGGTGCGCCGGTGCGCCTGGGCGATATCGGCGCGGTGAAGGATGGGGTGGAGACGAATTATTCGGTGGGGTATTTGAACGGCACGCAATCCATCGTCATCGCAATCCAGCGCCAGCCGGATGCGAATACGCTCGAGGTGGTGAAAGAAGTGCGCAAAGTGCTGCCGGTTTTTCGCGACCAGATTCCGGCGAGCGTGACCCTCACCCCGCTGTTCGACCGCTCCGTTTCCATCAAAAATTCCGTGCATGATGTGCAGGTGACGCTGCTGATTACCATCGCGCTTGTCATCCTCGTGATCTTCGCCTTTTTGCGCAATGTGCGCGCGACGTTGATTCCGACCATCGCCGTACCGCTCTCGATCATCGCGACCTATGGCGCGATGGCGCTGCTCGGCTTTTCGATCAACAACGTGTCACTGCTCGCGATCACGCTCTGCGTCGGCTTCGTGGTGGATGACGCGATCGTGATGCTCGAAAATATCGTGCGTTATCTTGAGGAGGGCATGAGCGCGAAACAGGCCGCGATCAAGGGCGCGGGCGAAATCGGCTTCACCATTCTCTCGATCACCTTTTCGCTCGTCGCCGTGTTCATTCCCGTGCTGTTCATGGGCGGATTGATTGGGCGCTTGTTCTCGGAATTCGCCATCACCATCAGCGTCGCGATTTTGGCTTCGGGCTTTGTGTCACTCACCCTCACGCCCATGCTGTGCAGCCGTTGGTTGCGCGCCCATGCGCATACGGAGGAAAGCCCGCTCGGCCAAAAACTCGAGCGCGGATTCACCGCCATGCTGAACCGCTACGAGCGCTCGCTGCGCTGGGCGCTGCTGCATAGGCGCATTATGTTGCTCGTCACCCTCGGCACGTTATTCGCCTCCATCGCCGCGTTTGTGCTCGCGCCCAAAGGCTTCTTCCCGCTCGAAGATGTGGGGTTTGTGTTCGCCAGCACCGAAGCCGCGCAGGATATTTCCTACGAGGCGATGGTCGAAAAGCAAAAACGCGTCGCCGAAATTGTGCGCGCCGATCCCGCGGTCGATAAAGTCTTCTACTCCATCGGCGGCGGACGCGGGGCGATGAATTCCGGACGGCTGTTCTTCGGTCTCAAACCGCGCGGGGAGCGACCGGATATTTTCCAGGTCATTCAGCGCCTGCGCAAATCGCTGAGCACGGTTGAGGGCATCAACACCTACATGCAGCCGGTGCAAAATATCCAGCTCGGCGGCCGCCAGAGCAAAAGCCTCTACCAATACACCATGCAGGGCACGAACTTGCCGGAGCTTTACGCCTGGTCGGATAAATTGCTTGCCGGGCTGCAGCAAAACCACAAATTTCAGGATGTAACTTCGGATTTGCAGATCAAGAGTCTGCAGGCGACGATCACAGTGGATCAGGAAAAAGCGGCGAGTTTCGGCATTGGGTTCGATGATATCCGCCAGGCGCTCTATGCCTCCTTCGGCGAGTCGCAGGTGGCGAGCTTGTATAAGCCGAGCAACGACTACGCGGTGATTCTCGAGGTCGCGCCGGAGTTCCAGCAAACGCCGGAGGATATCGGCAAAATTTATGTGCGCTCCGCCAGTAACCCCGACCGCATCGTGCCGCTCGATGCGATGGCGACGATCAACCGTGGCCTGGCGCCGCTGCTGGTCAATCACCAGGGCCAGCTGCCGGCCGTCACCATCTCCTACAACCTCGCGCCGGGTATTTCGCTGAGTGACGCAGTGAAGGACATCAACGCGCTGCAAGCGAGCCTGAAAATGCCTAGCTCCATCAGCGGCAGTTACCAGGGCACCGCCGCGGCGTTTGCCGATTCGGCAAGCGGCCAGGGCATGCTCGTGCTCACTGCGCTGGTGGTCATTTATATTATCCTCGGCATGCTGTATGAGAGCTTCATCCACCCCATCACCATTCTCTCAGGCTTGCCGAGTGCGGGCTTGGGCGCGGTGCTGACGCTGATGCTGTTTGGCATGGACCTCTCTATCATCGCCCTGGTTGGCGTGATTATGCTGATCGGGATCGTGAAGAAAAACGCCATCATGATGGTCGATTTCGCGATTGGCGCGAGGAAAGACGGCGCGAGCGCGGAGGATGCGATTTTCCAGGCCTGCCTGCTGCGTTTTAGGCCCATCATGATGACCTCGCTCTGCGCCATTTTCGGCACGCTGCCGATTGCGCTGGGCTTGGGCGCGGGCGCAGAACTGCGCCAACCGCTCGGCATCGCCATCGTCGGCGGCCTCCTTACCTCGCAGCTGCTGACGCTTTATATCACGCCGGTGGTGTATTTGTATTTGGATCGCTTCGAGAGCAAAAAAGCCATCACCAGCGCGATTGCTGAGCGCGAGACGATGGAATAGCGCTATCCACCTCTATCGAGCAGGGAGTCCCGCCGAAATGGTCCGAGAGAAATA
>JBEHYI010000098.1:0-7402 GCA_048498255.1 Pseudomonadota bacterium
ATCCTCGGTTTTGCGCATTTTGTCGCGCAGCATCTGCAGCGATTTCAGGGTAAGCTGCAGATAGGTAAATATCTGATCGCCATAGACATTTTTACCCTGGAGCAGGATCACCACTTTTTCGTTGAGCAGCGCCTCATCCAACTCCACGGGAGTTGAATTGGTGCTAAAGGCGCTGGTTTTCCAAGTGGTGTTCATGGCCTACCATTCTAAGGTATTGGCCGTAAAATATATAGGCTGTAACCGGGGATGGGAAGGTTTTTCGCGCCGATTGTGTGCAAAGCGTGGCGAATTAGCCCAGCGCGATGCCGCCAGCGTTCATCGCTTGGCCAACGCTTTGAATCTGCGCGTCTTGTGCCTGGGCAACCTGGAAGGTATTGGCGCCTTCGAGAATGGAAAGTGCGACCGCAGCGACCAACGGATTTTTGCTGCCCACTTGCGAGGCCCCCACTTCACCACCGAACTTGATCAAACTACCGTTCATTCCCTAGCTCCAACTTTCCTGCGTTTCCCGCTTATACTCAATCTATCGAATCATCCCTAAAAAACAGTTAACAAATTAACGTTTAATATGACAGTTTTGTGACAATTGAGTTAATTTCGGGAAGGCTTGGTCTCTGCTATTCACAGTAGCGGATATCGGGGGGTGGCGGCAATCAAAACCGCCGTCGAACACGCAATCTTCACACAACTGTCACAATTCTCCGCCCGTGGATCGGCCGGGGGCAGGTTTACAAAACGGCGCCAGTTGCTTGTATTTCGCGCCTGTGGTAGAAGAAATGAGCATTTACGAAGGGGTTTTCATGCGTATTTTGGCGTTTTTACTGGTTGCGAGCGGCTTTGTAGCGCAGGCACATGCGCAGGCCGTGCCAGCCACAACGACAACTGGCCCAAAAACCAACGCCGAGGGCAAATTGCTCGTTGGGTATGATGGGCGCGGGGATTACAATAAAACCCGCCAAGAAATGCTCGAACTGCATGGCAAAGCTTCGAAAAAAGCGGCCGACGCAACTACTTCGATCGGTGATCGGTTTGAAAGCGCGGATGCACTACGCAGCACTAGTAAATATGACGATGGTCCTGGCACGGCAGCGGTAGAACCAGTGCCCGCTACCGCCAAGGCGGAGTCTAAAAAAATGCGTGGCGATTCGGCCCTGCGTAGCGATGGCACGGCCGCGAAAGAGCAAGCGGCGGCGGAAGCGGAAGCCCGCGCTGCGGCAGCGGCCGCTGCCCCTGTGCCAACCCCAGCTGCCACACCAGCGCCGACCCAGACATTGATCGTGAATGGTAAAGTCGTTACGCGTTAGGCGGAACAGCTAAAGCTCCGTGCCGCCGACCGTCATCGCGGAAATGAGCAAGCTCGGCTGGCCCACACCAACGGGCACGGATTGCCCCGCTTTGCCGCAAGTGCCGATGCCAGGGTCAAGCGCCATGTCATTGCCAATCGCCGTAATGCGGCCCATGATTTCGGGGCCAGAGCCTATCAGCGTCGCACCTTTGATGGGGTAAGTGATTTTCCCATCCTCGATCATGTAGGCTTCTGTCGCGTTGAAGACGAATTTGCCGCTGGTGATATCGACCTGCCCGCCGCCCAAATACGCCGCATAGACACCGCGCTTCACGCCCGCAATCATTTCCTCTTTCACTGCATTGCCACCGAGCATAAAGGTATTCGTCATGCGCGGCATGGGCGCGTGGGCGTAGCTTTCGCGGCGTCCATTGCCGGTCGCGGGCACATCCATGAGGCGCGCATTCAGGCGGTCCTGAATATAGCCTTTCAGCACGCCATCCTCGATCAGCACATTGCGGCTGGTCGGCGTGCCTTCATCATCGACGGTGAGTGACCCGCGGCGGTTTTCGAAGGTGCCGTCATCAACAACCGTCACACCTTTTGCTGCGACTTGTTCGCCAATTCTTCCTGAAAATGTCGAGCTGCCTTTGCGGTTGAAATCCCCCTCGAGCCCATGGCCCACGGCCTCATGCAGCAGCACGCCGCACCATCCGCCACCGAGCACCACCGGCAGTTCGCCTGCAGGCGCAGGCTTCGCTTCCAAATTCACCAGCGCCTGGCGCAGCGCCTCATCCGCCACTTTGCGCCAGCCTTGCTCGGTGATGAGCGATTCATACATATAACGACCGCCCGCGCCGGAGCTGCCGGATTCCATTTTCGTGCCATCCCCCACTACGGCCTGGATGGAGAGGCGCACGAGCGGGCGAATATCCGTCACCCGCCGCCCATCCGCGCGCAGAATTTCGATCTGCTGCCAGTTGGCGGCGAGCGTGGCGCTCACTTGTTTCACGCGGCTATCTTTCCCGCGCAAATAAGCATCGATAGCCTGCAGCACCGCGAGCTTCTCCTCGAACTTCACGCCAGCAAGCGGGTTGCCTTCTGCATATAAATGTCGGTTCGCACCAAAGGCCGGTTCGCTCTTCGCCGTCACATTCGCTTCCACATCCGCCACCGCGCGCACGGTTTGCGCCGCGCGTTTCAGGCTGGCATCGGTGAGCTCCGCGCTATGGGCATAAGCCGTCGTCTCGCCCTTCACTGCACGCAGGCCAAAACCTTGGCTGATGTCACCGCTCGCTTGCTTCAGCCGCCCATCGTCGAACGAATAGGACTCGCTCGCGCGGTGCTCGAGGTAAAGCTCGCCGTCATCCGCGCCGTGCAACGCCTCCTCCAGCGTGCGGATGGAACTCGCGCGGTTAAGCGCACCGGAGGAGAAAAACGGATCATGGGTCATGCATTCAAGGTAAGTCACCCAAGCATGAACGTCAATGCGCGGCCCATAATAACTGACTGAAAAACTCAGGCATTGATGAATCGGCAACGTTTCTGCGTTAACTCGCCGCCTGCTGTGCCCATCGCCTCAAATCATCTTGCATCGGGTGGCGTCATGGGCTACGCGGAACATCAAATCACTCACGCGATGATGCATCATGACCTCAAAAATCGTTCTTTCTATACGTGTTCTCTCGCTCGCACTGGCAGCGGGTTTCATGCTCACCTACGCGCCGGTTGCTAAGGCGCAGGAAGGCGAGCCGACGGAAGTCACCACGCGCGAAGATGCGGCAAAAGCAAGCGCGCGCGCGAACGAGCAAAAGGATGCAAAACCGGCGGCGGATGCGGCGGCAAAAGAAGTCCCTGGTGCCAAGCGCGACGAAACCCACGAAGGCAAAGACCCGATCATGAGTGGGAAAGCGGCCCCCGCTAAACCGCTAAGCGATGCCGAGAAAAAAGCTGCGATCGCTGAAGCCGACAGCATCACGAAATTCGATGCTGAGAAAGTCGTCGGCGCGGCGAAGCCCTGGCAGATTTACTATCAGGAAGCCGAAGCACCGAACTTCAAGGAACTGCAAAAACTGCATGATCCGGTCCTGGTCGTCATCACCATCATCACCATTTTCGTCCTCGCGCTGCTGATTTTTATCATGCTGCGTTTCAACAAGCGCGCGAACCCGAAGCCGAGCACGTTTACGCATAATATGACGGTCGAGATTATCTGGACGGTGATTCCGATCCTGATCCTGATTGGCATCGCGATTCCGAGCCTGCGCGCGCATTACAAATATTATAACAACGAAACCATCATCAGCAATCCGGACCTCACGATTAAGGTTGTCGGCCATCAATGGTACTGGAGCTATGAGTATCCGGATCAAAAAATCGCGTTCGATGCCAACATCACCCCGGCGAAGGATTTGCCGGAAGGTGCGCCGCGTTTGCTCGAGGTGGATAACCCGATTGTGGTGCCGGTTGATAAGGTCGTGCGCATTCAGCTGACCTCGGCGGATGTGATCCATGCGTGGGTATTGCCGGCATTCGGCGTGAAAAAAGGTGCGGTCCCGGGCCGCTTGAACGAGACTTGGTTCAAGGCCGAGAAGGAAGGCATTTATTACGGCCAGTGCTCGGTGCTGTGCGGCAAGCTGCATGGCTTCATGCCGATCAAAATCATCGTCGTTTCCCCGGAAGATTTCGATCGCTGGGTGAAAGGCGCGCAACTCAAATTTCAATAGACTCTAGTCACCAGTCGCCAGTCACCAGAAGGTGCAGCGGCTGAAAACTGGAGACTGAAGACTAATGACTGGAGACTAAAAAATGGCTCACGCTTCCACTGCCGACCACGCTCACCACGACGATCACGACCACGCGCCGAAAGGCCTGAAGCGTTGGCTCTGCTCCACCAACCACAAGGATATCGGTATCCTATATCTCTTCTATGCCTGCTTCGCGGGGATTTTGGGTGCTGCGGCATCGGTGCTGTTGCGCATGGAATTGCAAGCGCCGGGCGATCAGATTTTCGGCGGCAATTACCAGCTTTATAACGTGGTGCTCACCGCGCATGCGTTCCTCATGGTGTTCTTCCTCATCATGCCCGCCCTCATTGGTGGCTTCGGCAACTATTTCGTGCCCCTCATGATCGGAGCACCCGACATGGCCTTCCCGCGCATGAACAATATTTCCTTCTGGCTTTTGATTCCGTCGATCGGTTTGCTGGTCGCCTCCTCGCTGGTTGGTTCCGGCGAAGCGCGCGGCGTCGGCTTAGGATGGACGGTGCAGACACCGCTCTCCGTCATCGATGGTTTGCATAAAGGCATGGCCGTAGACCTCGCGATTTTCTCGCTCCACCTCGCCGGTATTTCCTCGATTCTCGGCGCGATCAACTTCATCGTCACCATTTTCAACATGCGCGCCCCGGGCATGACGCTCTTCAAAATGCCGCTCTTCCCCTGGGCGATTTTGATCACCGCCTTCCTGCTGCTGCTGTCGCTGCCGGTGCTCGGTGGTGCGATCACCATGCTGCTCGCCGACCGTAACCTCGGCACCAACTTCTTCAACCCGGCTGGTGGTGGTGACCCGATCCTGTTCGATCACCTCTTCTGGTTCTTCGGCCATCCGGAAGTATACGTACTGATCGTTCCCGCTTTCGGCATCATTTCGGAAGTTGTCTCGACCTTCTCGCGCAAGCCGATCTTCGGCTATCTCGGGATGGTGGCGGCGATGAGCTGCATCGGCGTGCTCGGCTTCGTGGTGTGGGCGCACCATATGTTCATTCTTGGCCTCTCGCCGGATACGGAAGCTTACTTTATGATCGCCACCATGGTGATCGCAGTACCCACCGGGATCAAAATCTTCTCCTGGATCGCCACCATGTGGGGCGGCTCGCTGACGTTTGAAACGCCGATGGTGTTCGCGCTTGGCTTCATTTTCCTCTTCACCCTCGGCGGCGTCACGGGTGTGATGCTTGCGAACTCCGTGATCGATATGAGCTTCAACAACACCTATTACGTGGTGGCGCATTTCCATTACGCGATGTCGCTCGGCGCGCTGTTTGGCGTGTTCACCGCCTTCTATTACTGGATCCCGAAAATGTCGGGCTATATGTATAGCGAGTTCCTCGGTAAGGCGCATTTCTGGCTGTTCTTCATCGGCACCAACCTCACCTTCTTCCCGCAGCATTTCCTTGGCATGGCAGGCATGCCGCGCCGTATTCCGGATTATCCTGATGCGTATGCGGGCTGGAATTACTGGTCGTCGATCGGTTCGTATATCGGCTTTGGCTCGGCGATTTTCTTCCTGTTCGTGGTGGCGGAAATGTTCATCCGCAAGCGCCCGGCGAAAAACAATCCATGGGGTGAAGGCGCAACCACGCTCGAGTGGACGCTCTCCTCGCCGCCGCCATTCCACACGTTTGAAAACCAACCGGATTTCACGAACGTGCACGGCGCGTATCCCTCGCACCACTAGCCGGTTGCATGCTTAATCGATGCAAGCCTTGAACAAGAAAATTGTTGCAAGGCTTGCCGATGGGCTGCAATTCGACGGCGCCGCAAATCCAACATTGCTGCAGGAGCTCGCGAAAGCTGGCCTTGGGTTTTACGTCATTTTTCTGAGTGTTTATCTCTCGCAAGTCACCTGGCATGCCGGGTTTTTATTCGACCTGCACCATTATATTGTCGGCCGCGATTTTTTGAACCTCTGGTTTGCCGGCAAGCTGGCGCTGCTTGAGAATCCTAGCCAGTATTACGATCCCGATCTTTACATGCAGGCACTTAACGCTGCGATTGGCGAGCATTATATCGGCAACCAACTTTCCTACCCGCCAACGCAGTTTTTGCTCGGTCTGCCGTTTGGTCTCTTGCCCTATAATGTGGCGTATCCCGCATGGCTCGCGCTGAACCTCGGCGCGATCTATTGGAGCGTGCGACCGTTGATTAACCGCTCGCTTTTTGTGCTGCTACTTATCTCCCCTGCAGCGCTTGTCTGGCTGCTTTGCGGACAAAGCTCGCTGCTTTGCGCAGCCCTCATCCTCGGCGCATTCCGGCTGATAGATTCCGCGCCACGGCGCGCGGGCATCCTTATCGGCCTGCTCATCATCAAGCCGCAATTGGCGCTGCTTTTTCCTTTATTCCTGCTCGTCACCAAACGTTGGCGGGTTTTCTTTTTTGCAGGCATCACCGTGCTGTGCCTAATGGCGTTCAGCGTCGCCTGGCTCGGCGTTGCGCCGTGGATCGCGTATTGGAATACCGGCATTCCGCAGCAAGCGGCAGTGTTTATTTATACCACGGATATGATCGCGAGCCTCATGCCGACGATCTTCAACGATCTAAGGCTGATGGGCGTTCCACCTGCCTTCGCGCTTGGGGTGCAATCCGTGCAGACCATTATCGTTGCGGGCTGTTTGTTATGGCACGCACGGCGGCAAAACCCGCTACCTTATACGCTACTGCTTTTCACCACTACCTCACTACTCGCGACCTTCTACCTGCTGTCTTATGATCTCATCCCCTTCACCTTCGCGCTGATGTATGTCGTAAGCACCACACCCCTTGCGCGTATGGAAAAGATTCTTTTCACCGCGTGCTTCTGGTTGCCACTACTCGATTTTTTCCTGAACGCTTACGGCATTCCGGGTGCCTCGTTTCTGCCGGCGCTGCTGCTGATCTGGCTGGTGGCGAAGCAAACGCGCCGCTTGCGCTCCCCAGCCTGACCGGCTAAACCGCCTTTATGACCCAAACGGCTAGTTTGCATACCACCCATCCGGAATCGTCATTGCGCGATTATTTCACGCTGCTGAAGCCGGGTGTCATGTCGCTCGTGGTGTTCACGGGTGCGGCGGGCCTTTGGATGGCGCCCGTGCATATTCACCCGTTTTACCAGCTGATCACGATTCTGTGCATCGCGCTGGGCTCGGGTGCCGGTGCGGCGCTGAATATGTGGTATGACCGCGATATCGACGCGATCATGAACCGCACGCAAAAGCGCCCCATTCCTGGCGGGCGCGTCGCCGCGGATGATGCGCTGGCAATGGGGCTAATGCTTTCGGTTGCGAGTGTGGGCATGTTGGGGTTAGCTGTCAGCGTTCAGGCGGCGGCGTGGCTCGCCTTCGCGATCTTCTTCTACGCC
>JBEHYI010000099.1:0-7128 GCA_048498255.1 Pseudomonadota bacterium
CCTGCCAGCTCCCCCCTTGAGGGGGAGCCAAATCACGCGAGCTCTGAACTACCCAATCGCACATGCTTTATTAGGCGTGATTTGGTGGGGGGAGAAAAACGCGACAAAAATTGCGGCGCTAAAATTCGTCAAAGGAAGACCCCCCACCAAATTTCCGAAGAGGAAATTTGGCTCCCCCTCAAGGGGGGAGCTGGCAGGTGGCACTGACAATATTCCAATGACCACTCTTGCGCAGCTTGTTGGTTGTGCACCATGACCGCCTTCGAAAACATCCTCGTCATCAAGCACGGAGCCCTCGGCGATATCGTCCTTGCCACCTCCTCCTTCGCCGCCATCCGCGCCGCGCACCCAGGCGCGCATATCACTTTGCTCACCACCAAAGCCTACGCGGGCCTGCTCGCGCAAAGTCCGTTCTTCAACGAAATTTGGGTGGATAGTAAGCCAAAAATCCAGCAGCGCGAGGCCCTAAAGCGCCTGAAAACCATGCTTAACAGCAAACCATGGATCTGGGTGTATGATCTGCAAACCAGCAAGCGCAGCACGCTCTACCAATGGCTGCTCAAGCGCCCTTGGCCACGCATCAGCAATGTCAGCCGCTTCGCCAGCCACGGCTATACGGATATCGCGCGCCACGGCAAACACGCCCTCACCAATTTGCAGCTACAGCTCGCCCTCACCGGTATTCATGATATCGGCGCGCCGGACCTGAGCTGGCTCAACGAACCGATCGACGATATCATCCCACTCATCGGCACCCACCGCGTCGTGCCGCAGGGCGAGCAGATCAACCCATTTGCCCTCCTCGTGCCCGGCGGCGCGGCGCATAGGCCAGAGAAACGCTGGCCCGCCGAGCAATATGCCAGCCTCGCCATGGAGCTCCTCGCACAAGGCATTCGCCCCGTGCTGATCGGTACGAGTGCGGAAGCCGAAGCGCTGAACTCCATCACCACCCGCGTGCCGGGCGCGATTAATTTGTGCGGTAAAACCAGCATCGCCCAACTCGCGACCCTTGCCCGCCACGCCCAATGCGCGGTGGGGAACGATACGGGGCCGATGCATATCATCGCCGCCAGCAACTGCCCCTCGACCGTCATTTTTAGCCATGCCAGCAACCCGGCTTTCTCGGCACCCGTGGGCGCGCAGGTAACCATCTTGCGTGAGAAGAATTTGAGCGATTTGAGTGTAGATCGGGTGATGGTGACGCTGCCGCGCGCATAAAAAAATCCCCCGCCGCACTGAAGCGGCGAGGGATTGTAAAAGTTTTTGCTAGCGAAATTAGCTGCCGGCGAAAGTACTCTTTTTTATGCCTTCATGGTCGGCCGATACCGGAAGCCGTGGACCAGCTTGCTTCCGGTATACCAGGTACGTCCTGACGCCACTGACGACACCGGACAAACCCATCAATACCGGATCATCAGCCAGTAGAGTATAGCTGGCATTAGTGAACATGCCGGCCAAAACTAGGCTGACACTGACCAAAGCCATTCCCGTGAGAACGGCAGTGGCGCGCCAGCCAGGAGCTAGGACCCCTGTAATGCCAGCCCCGATGGTGAAAAGGGCCAGCGCAAGAAGGCCTTCATCCAGGGAGACGCCACCCGAGGCAAACGACTGCCTGAGCAAATCCCCCATACCAAATGGCGCCGACAGGAGAATCATCCCCACGATTACCGACGCCACAATCAACAATGCTTTCATGATTAACACTGTCTCCGTTTGTGAACAACCAAGCGGATGCTTGATCGCCTATTCCACACCGTTCCCGTTGATAACGAAGAATTAGGGTGCAAAAAGTAGGAACAATCATGCTAATCCATTTATGTGACAGCTTGATGACGAATTGGCAGAAATTCATAAAAAAATCCCCCGCCGCACTGAAGCGGCTAAGGGGAGAAGCACGGCTTTTACGCCAACTTTTGAGGTCAATTGTCCATCGTTGCTGCCGTCGTCATTGCCTGCGCTTTCACGCGTGGCTACGAGGACCGCTTACAGGTTGCAACATAATAAGATAGAGTGACCTCACACAGGTCAAAACCGCCAGCAGCCCCGTCGCCTGGCCCCAATGAGTCAGCGGCCAAATTTCTTGAACAGGTGCACACAGCCATACCAATGCTGCAAGCAATACTGCCGTAGCAATAGTTCTCACAATCCGCACTGGAAGGATAGAGAGGCAAAAGCAGATGAAGACTATACCTCCTATCCACTCTTCCCTCAGGAGTAAATACGCCCCCACGATCTTGTTCGTCACCACGGCCACCAGCACAATAGGTGTGCTGATAAACAGTGATTTTACGAACATCACCAGTACATTTATGATCATGTACTATCCTTTCTATTAAAACCACAACCAAGCGGAGGCTTGATCGCCTATTCCACACCGTTCCCGTTGATAACGAAGAATTAGGGTGCAGAAAGTAGGAACAATCATACTAATCCATTTATGTGACAACTTGATGACGGAACCGGCTATTTTCTTAGCAAAAACCAGCTTTTCTTGACACTTCCTCCAAAAACCCTACGGTGGCAGCCCAATTTGGAGAAATTATGAGTCAAACCGCCGCTAGCGCCCACAACATCACCCTCACCTTGCCGGATGGCTCGACGCGTGAGTACCCGGCGGGCACGACTGGTGAGGAAGTGGCGGCAAGCATCGGCGCGGGGCTCGCAAAAGCGGCCGTGGCGATGAAGGTGGACGGCCAGCAGCAGGATTTGTATCGCCCGATCAACGCAAACGCCAAATTCGCCATCCTCACCGCGAAGGATGCGGAAGGGATCGATGTCATCCGCCACACCATCACCGCGCAAACCCTCGCGCTCGCGGTGAAGGAGCTGTATCCCGCCGCCAAACTCGCCATCGGCCCCACCATCGAGCACGGTTTTTATTACGACATCGACCTCGACACGCCGCTGAGCAGCGATGATCTCCCAAAAATCGAAGACAAAATGCGCGAAATTTTGAAGCGCCCGCACGCCGTAAAACGCGAAATCTGGAACCGCGCCGACGCGATCAAAATGTTCGAATCCCGCGGCGAAAAATACAAAGCCTACATCATCAGCCGCGCCCCGAACGAAGCCATCGGTGGCGACACCCCGAAAGACCATGTCTCGCTGTACCGCCAGGGCGAAGGCGACAACGCATTTATCGACCTCTGCTTCGGCCCACACGTACCGCATTTTTCAAAAATCACTGCCGCTTTCAAGCTCACCCGCATCAGCGGTGCCTACTGGCGTGGGGATGCGAAAAACAAACAGCTCCAACGCATCTACGGCATCGCGTTCGCCAACGACAAGGAACTCAAAGCCCACCTGACGATGCTCGAGGAAGCCGAAAAACGCGACCACCGCAAATTGGGCAAAGAGCTCGATCTCTTCCACCTGCAGCAGGAAGCCCACGGCAGCGTCTTCTGGCACCCGAACGGCTACACCATTTACCGCAAACTCGAAGATTACATGCGTGGGTGCATCGACACCGGCGGCTACAAAGAAGTCAAAACCCAGCAGGTGATGGACGCGAAGCAGTGGGAGCAGTCCGGCCATTGGGGCAAATACCGCGAGAACATGTTCGTGATTCCGGATGAAGTGCCGAATATCGAAGACAAAGGCCCTATTGTTTCCGATAAAGCCGAGTGGATGGCGCTCAAACCCATGAACTGCCCCGCCCACGTGCTCATCTTCAAGCAAGGCATCAAATCCTACCGCGACCTACCGCTACGCATTTATGAAAACGGCTGCTGCCACCGCAACGAGCCGCACGGCGCGCTGCACGGCCTCATGCGCGTGCGCCAATTCACGCAGGACGACGCGCATATTTTCTGCCGCGAGGACCAGATCGTCGAGGAAGTGCGCAAATTCTGCGAACTCGCCGACCGCGTTTACAAAGACCTCGGCTTCACCAACTACAGCATTAAGCTCGCCCTGCGCCCCGAAAAGCGCTTCGGCACGGATGAGATGTGGGACAAGGCTGAAGACGAACTCCGCCGCGCAGTGCTCGAAGCGGGCCTCGACAAAACCCACGGCTTCGAGGAACTGCCCGGCGAAGGCGCGTTCTACGCCCCGAAACTCGAATGGCACCTCACGGATGCGATCGGCCGCACTTGGCAGGTTGGCACCATTCAGTCCGACCGCGTGCTGCCCGAGCGGCTGGATGCGAGCTACGTGGGCGAGGATGGCCAAAACCACCGCCCCGTCATGCTCCACCGCGCGATTTTCGGCTCGTATGAACGCTTCATCGGCATTCTCATCGAGCATTATGCGGGCAAATTCCCGCATTGGCTTGCGCCCACGCAAGCCGTCGTCTGCTCCATCACCAACGAGTTCGACGACTATGCCAACGAAGTTGCGAACCAGCTCAAAGCCGCAGGCATCCGCGTGGAAACGGACTTACGCGCCGAGAAAATCAACTACAAAGTGCGCGATCACAGCTTGCACAAAATCCCCTTCATCATCGCCGTTGGGGGCCGCGACGCGGAAAGCCGCACCATCGCCCTGCGCACGCTGGGTAGCGAAGGCCAGCAAACACTCGCGCTTGACGCGGGCGTCGCAACCCTTGTAAAGGAATGCGGCACGCCGGGTTAGTAGGCGTAAACCCCCTCGGGTTGTCATTCCCGAGTTAGCTTCGTCGGGAATCCAGTTCTATAAGATGGATTCCCGATGAAGCGATGCTACCAAATTCCAAGCGGAATTTGGGCATCACTAACTCGGGAATGACAAGCTGAGAACTATGAAACAAAACGGAGAAACTACGAATGACGGCTAATCATGGCGCTTAAGGAAAAACGCGGTCCCGAACCGCGTGTGAATCGCGAAATCGTTGCGGATAAAATCCGCCTCATCGGCGCTAACGGCGAAATGATTGGTGTCACCAACGTGGCGGAAGGCCTGCGGGTCGCAGCGGCCGCCTCGCTCGATCTCGTGGAAATCTCCCCCAACGCCGAACCGCCGGTTTGTAAGGTGATGGATTACGGCAAATTCCGCTTCGCCGAACAGAAAAAACTGCAGGAACAGCGCAAAAAGCAGAAAGTCATCCAGATCAAAGAGATCAAAATTCGCCCCGGCATCGGCCAGCATGACCTCGACATCAAGGTGAAGCAAATCCACAAATTCCTCGAGGAAGGCGATAAGGTGAAGCTCACCCTACGTTTCCGCGGCCGTGAAATGGCGCACCAGGAACTCGGCATGGCCGTGCTCAACAAAGTGCGCGAACAACTGGCCGATAAAATCAAGGTCGAGCATGAGCCGAAACTTGAGGGCCGCCAGGTGATGATGGTGGTGGCGCCGAGCGGCAAGCATTAGCGCGCCTTATTTGCCGAACCCTTGCCACCCGCGGCACGCAATTGGCGCACTTGCTGACCGATAAACCAATCGATATTTTTCATCAGCGCCGCCGCGATGGCGGCGTTCCCCTCACCGGCGGGCATTGCATCCGCCATGGCTTTTGTTAAATTTTGTTGCGCCGTTGCGAGGGTATTGGTTGCATTGGGTGACACATCCGTTGCATCCGCGGATGTGTTTGTTGCATTGGGTGATACATTGGTTGCACCGCATGCAAACGCCAAATACTCATCCCGCGCCTGCGCCAACGCTTCAGGATTTGCCGCACTTTGAAGCAACGAAGGGTAATTCACAAACTGCCCTTTTACCGCACCCGGCGCAGAGACAATCGCCAAGGTTTTTCGCAAGTTATCGAGCAGCACCGCCTCATCCAGCGGCTTTGCTTTTCGGCGGCCGGTGCGCGCCCTAAAACCGGATACGCTCTTGATCATAAATCCTTCTCGTTTTTTTACCGCTGCAACCTAACTGCCGCCACAACGCCTATTTTTCATGGGCTTAGAAATGTTACGCGGTTGCATCCGGTTGCATCAACATCTTAACGCACGCCACGCAGTTCGCATTTGCGAAAACCGCTTTTTTCTGCTATAAATTCTGTCAGAATGGACAAGATAGTCCACTATAAAAACAGGCTGCCAGGAAGGCGATTATGACGACAATATCCAGCACCAATGCGGGCTATAATCCTTATGCGACGAGTAGCACGTCGAGCAGCAGCGCTGCGCCGCAAACTTCCTCGCAAGAAACCAGCAGCACCGCGGAAAATGAAGTGCAGAATCTGCTGATCGGCAATGATTCCGCAAGCGGGGGGTTGAACGCGCTGCTCGGCCTGTCGCCGAACGTGCTGGAGCTGCTGCAAGGCGGCCAAGGTTCGGATATGCTATCGACCCTGCTGGGCGATGGCGCGAGCAACCTGAACGGTTTGTTCAATGCCTCGCTGCTGCAATCGGCGCTCTATGCCTCGGCGCAGAAACGCTACCAAACCGCGGCGGATAGCAGCCCAGTGAGCGATTTGATCAATGCCGACATCACCGCAAATACGCCCAAAAACACCACCGCGACGGATACGACGGCGTAAGCTATTTCTTCAAAAACCGGCTGCCGGGCTTCACCGCTTCGGTGCCCACCAAATGCGCAGGCAATTGATCCGCCGCATAGGATTTTACATCAAGCGTCAGCAGCGACACCAGCGGAAACGGCAGCCCATGCGCGCCGCCGGAGCGATCAATCAGCGAGGCTTCCGCCACCACCTTGCCGCCGTGTTTTTCGATGCAAGCGACGGTTTCGAGCGAGGATTTCCCCGTCGTCACCACATCTTCCACCAGCAAAATCTTCGCCCCTTCCGGAATGCGAAAGCCCCGGCGCAGGGTGAATTCGCCATTTTCGCGCTCGCAGAAAATCGTGTCGACGCCAATCTGGCGGCCCATTTCATAGCCAACCACCACACCGCCCATGGCGGGGGCAACCACGAGGTCAATCTGCTTCACGCCGACGATCTCATCCAACTTTTCTGCCAGCGCGTAACATAATTTTTCGGCACGCTCCGGCTTCATCAGCACCCGCGCGCATTGCAGATACGTATCCGAATGCAGGCCCGAGGAGAGGATGAAATGCCCCTTCAAAATCGCTTCCGCCGCGACAAATTCCGCCATGATTTCCTGTTCGCTCAGCATGCTCACTCCACCTCGATATTATCAATCAACCGCGTCGTACCAAGCCGCGCGGCGACAAGCAAGCGCGCACCGGGCTGGTAGTTGCTCAAGGGCGCGAGCGTCGCCGCGTCGCACAGCGCGACATAATCGA
>JBEHYI010000100.1:0-7119 GCA_048498255.1 Pseudomonadota bacterium
ATGCGTCGGCGCGCAACCAGCAGGGGCGGATATTCCGTTCGAACTGCCGGTGAACGTGCAAGGCCGCCTTAAATCCGTCGAGGAATTCCAGGATATCGTGATTAAGGCCGACAATAAAGGCGCCGTCACGCGCTTGAAAGATGTCGCGCGCGTGGAGCTTGGCGCCAGCATGTATTCACTGCGTTCGCTGCTCAACAACAAACCCGCGGTCGGCATCGGCGTGTTCCAATCGCCCGGCAGCAACGCGCTCGAGCTCGCGGGCAAAGTGCGCGCGACCATGACGGAGTTAAAGAAAACCTTCCCCGAAGACGTGACCTACGACATTGTTTACGACCCGACACGCTTCGTGGAGCAGTCGATTTCCGCGGTGATCCACACGCTGTTCGAAGCCATTCTCCTCGTCGTGCTCGTCGTCATCGTTTTCTTACAAACCTGGCGCGCCTCGATCATTCCGCTGCTCGCTGTGCCGATCTCGATTGTCGGTACCTTCGCGGTGATGCACCTCATCGGTGTGTCGATCAACGCGCTCTCGCTGTTCGGCCTCGTCCTCGCGATCGGGATCGTGGTGGATGATGCGATCGTCGTCGTCGAGAATGTCGAGCGCAATATCAGCAACGGCCTGCGCCCGCGCGAAGCGACCTATCAGGCGATGCGCGAAGTCTCCGGCCCCATCATCGCGATTGCGCTCGTGCTCTGCGCCGTGTTTATTCCCATCGCGTTTATCAGCGGGCTCACCGGCCAATTCTACAAACAATTCGCGCTGACGATTGCGATCTCGACCGTCATTTCCGCCTTCAATTCGCTCACGCTCTCGCCCGCACTCTCCGCCATTTTGCTGCGCGGGCATGACGCGCCAAAGGACAAGCTGACGCGTTTTCTCGAGAATGTTTTCGGCGGCATTTTCTCCGCCACGCGCTGGCTCGTCATTGCGCTCAGCATTTTCATCGGCGGTAAAATCATCGGCCTCGTGCTCATGAAAATTTTTGCGCACCCCATGGCGCCGCCGCCGCAATTCATCATCTATTGGTTCATCGGCACCATGGCGATTGCGGCGTTTTTCCTTCTCATCGCGCTCGTCGTGATTGTACGCACCTGGCTCACGCGCCGCCGCGAGGGCGAGCCGCACGGGTTCGATAGTTTCAACCGCTTCTTCCACAATCTCGCGCAAGGTTACGGCAAGCGCGTGCAATGGTCCTTCACCCATAAAGGCCGCCTCGGCGCGCTGTATGTCGTGCTCATTCTGCTCACCATTTTCGGCTTCAACCTCGTGCCGGGCGGGTATGTTCCATCGCAGGATAAGCAATATCTTGTCGCCTTTGCGCAGCTGCCGCCAGGTAGTTCGCTGGAGCGCACGGATGCCATCATCCGCAAAATGTCGGACATCGCGTTGAAACATCCGGGCGTGGCGAACTCCGTCGCGTTCCCTGGCCTTTCCATCGCGGGTTTTAGCAATAGCAGCAGCGGCGGCATTGTGTTCGTCACCCTGAAACCCTTTGCGGAACGCAGCAGCCCGAGCATGTCGGCAGGGGCGATTGCGGGCGCGTTGAACCAGCAATTCGCCGTGATCGACAACGCCTTCGTCGCCATTTTCCCGCCACCGCCCGTCATGGGCCTTGGCACTATCGGCGGTTTCAAACTGCAGATCGAAGACCGCACCGACATGGGCTATGACGCGCTCGATGCGGCGGTGAAACAGGTCATCGGCAAAGCCTGTCAATCGCCGGTATTCCCGTGCCAGTATGGTCCGGCGGTGTTCAGCACCTACCAGAATAACGTGCCGCAGCTGCAGGTCGACATCAACCGCGAACGCGCGAAACAGCAGGGCATTCCGCTGGTCGAACTGTTCGACACGATGCAGATTTACCTGGGCAATTATTACGTGAACGACTTCAACCTCTTCGGACGCACCTACCGTGTTTATGCCGCGGCGGATGCGCCGTTCCGCTCGAAGCCGGATGATATTTCGCAGCTGAAAGTGCGCAATGCGGGCGGCTCCATGGTGCCGCTCGGCTCGCTCGCCACCGTCAGCCAAAGCTATGGTACGGACCGCGCAACGCGCTACAACGCCTTCCGCGCGGCGGATCTCAACGGCAATGCCGGTCCCGGCTTCTCCTCCGGCCAGGCGCAGGCGGAGATCGTCAAAATTCTCGACGAAACGCTCCCCAAAGGCATGACGTACGAATGGACGGAGCTGACCTACCAGCAAATCCTCGCGGGCAACACCGCGTTCTACGTCTTCCCGCTTTGCGTGCTGTTCGTGTTCCTCGTGCTCGCCGCGCAATATGAAAGTTTGGGGCTACCGCTCGCCGTCATCATGATTGTACCGCTGTGCTTAAGCGGCGCCATTTTCGGTGTCTGGCTGGTGGGCAGCGACAACAACATCTTCACGCAAATCGGTTTCATCGTGCTCGTCGGGTTAAGTTGCAAAAACGCGATCCTCATCGTCGAATTCGCGCGCGAGCTCGAGCATCAAGGCAAGAGCGTTCGTGAAGCCGCGTTCGAAGCGAGCCACCTGCGCCTCCGCCCGATTTTGATGACCAGTTTCGCCTTCATCATGGGCGTGATTCCGCTGGTTACCGCGAGCGGCGCAGGGGCAGAAATGCGCCAGGCCATGGGCATCGCGGTCTTCTCCGGCATGATCGGCGTGACCCTGTTCGGCCTGCTCATGACGCCGATGTTTTACGTCATCGTGCGCACGGTGATGCTGAAATATTTCCCGCATAAACCGGCGAATGTCGGAGGTGACCATGCGTAAGCAACTCATCGCCTATAGCTTGCTCGCATTCTCCGTCGCCGGGTGCGATCTTGCGCCGGAATTTAAACTGCCGGAAATGCTGAAACCCGCCGCCTTCAAAGAAGACCAAACGGTGGAAACCGCAACCGTTGCACCCGCAACGGACGGGCGCTGGAAGCGTTTCGACGAACACGCGCAGATCGAAGAATTCGCCTGGTGGCGCATGTTCAACACGCCCGCGCTCGATAGTTTGATGGATCAGGCGATGAAGGATAACCCGACGCTCGAGATCGCTGCACAACGTGTGAATACCGCGCGCGCTATTGCGGATCGTCGCGATGCCGCGCTATTGCCCTCCATCGGCCTCGGTTTCGGCCCGCAGCGCAGCCTGCAATCGCCGGAATCGATGAAGCCGAACATGCCCGCGGGCACGACCCTCGAGACCAAGCCTTACACGCTTTACACCGCGAACGGTACCATCAGCTACGAGCTCGATCTCTTCGGCAAAAACCGCGGCACCGCGCGTGCTGCAGCGAAGGATGCGGATGCCGAGGAAGCGAACTACCGCGCCGCACGCCTCAGCCTGCAGGCCGAAATTGCGCAGACCTATTACCGTGTGGCGGCGTTGCGCATGGAAGACGCGATTTTGCGCAAAACCATTACCACGCGCGAGGACGCGCTCGGCCTCACCAAGCAGCGGGTGGAGGCGGGTCTATCGAACACGCTCGAGCTCTCGACCTTTGAAACCGACCTCGCCAATGTGAAGGCGGATGCGGCGGGTGTTGCGCAAAATCTTGCCGTCGCGGAGCATAGCCTCGCGATCCTCATCGGTGTGCCGCCATCCGAGTTGAAAGTGGAAACCGCCGATATCACCCTCGCACCGCCGAGCGTGCCAGCAGGCATGCCTTCGACCCTGCTCGAGCGCCGCCCGGACATCAAACAAGCAGCGCAGCAAATTGCCGCGGCGAACGAGCGCATCGGCGTCGCGCGCGCGGGCTATTTCCCGGATATTTCGCTCTCCGCCATGGGCGGCTTCGTCTCGGGCGATCTCAATACATTGTTCGATTGGTCGAACCGCACTTGGATGATCGGGCCGCTCGCAGGCACCATCCTCACCCAACCGATTTTCGAGGGCGGGGCGATTGCCGCCGCACGTGCGGAAACGCAGGCGGATTATGCTGGTGCCGTCGCGAATTACAAAGCCTCCGTGCTCAACGCCTTCCGCGAGGTGGAGGACCAGCTGAGCGCGACGCGCAACGTGGCAACGCAATCAAGCGAAATTGCGAAGGCGCTCACCGCCGCCAAACGCGCGCACACTGTTGCGGGTGAGCGTTACAAAGTCGGCTACTCCAGCCATCTCGATTTCCTCGATGCCGAGCGCAGCTACCTGGCAGCTCAGCGCAACCAGGCGCAGGTGCTGGGCAACCAATATATCGCCACCATTCAGCTGGTGAAGGCGCTGGGAGGTAGCTGGCAAGCACCGAGCACGCCGGAAAAAACCGGGGATGCACCGCTGGCGAAAGTGGAAGAGAAAAAGCCGGAAGCAAACCCCGCGCAATAACTAAGCGTCGGATTTCTTCTGCGTTGTATCCAGCGCCAATCCGCGCAGCTCGCGCGCGAATAGACAAGTGCAGCCGACAATAAACAGGGACATTGCCCCGCCAAACAGGATCGACGGCACGAGGCCGAGTAACGTCGCCGCCGCGCCGGATTCAAACGCGCCGATCTCATTGCTCGAAATAATAAACATGCTGTTAAGCGCCGAAACGCGCCCGCGCATATTGTCCGGAATCAGCAGCTGCATCAACGTGCCACGAATTACCATGCTTACACTGTCGAACGCACCGCTCAGCGCGAGGAAGAAGAGGGCGGGCGCGTAAGCGGTCGAAAGCCCGAAACAAATGGTCGAAACCCCAAACCCCGCCACCACGAACAGCAACGTTTTCGCGCGCAAAATTTTCATCGGCTTCACCGCGAAATACAGTGCGGTGATGATCGAGCCCACCGCCGGCGCCGCGCGCAGCAGGCCCAATCCATGCGCGCCCGTATGCAAAATTTGATCCGCAAATACCGGCAGCACCGCCACCGCCCCGCCAAACAACACCGCGAACATATCGAGCGCCATGATCGGCAGCAGCACGCGGTTATGGATCACAAACCGCCACCCCGCCGCGATGGATTTCAGCGCCGGTTCGCGGCTGTCCGCATTTTTAAAACGGCGATGATCGACATGCATGCTGCTGATTGCCACCACCGACATCAGCATAAACGCAAACGGAATGCACCAGGCCACTGCACTGCCATAACCGCCATAGACAATACCGGCGACCGCCGGGCCCGTAATCGCACCCAGCTGATAGCCGCTCGACATCCAAGCGGAAGCCGCCGGAATATCGTGCCACGGCACAATGCGCGACAGCAGCGTGAAGGAGGAGGGCATGATAAAACTGCGCGTCAGGCCCGAGAGAAACACGCCGACAAACAGCGCACCCACCGTGAAACGCGCGCTTGCGGGCACATAGCCACCCGCAATCAGCAGCAAGCCCAGCGAGATCGAGGTAAGCGCCAGCAAACAATTGCGGAAAATAAAATGCGGCCGGCTTTTATCAACGATATGCCCGGCGAACAGCGCGAAAATAATCGCAGGAATGGCTTCGATGAGGCCGATCAACCCCAGCATCAGCGCCGAATGGGTGAGGGTATAAATCTGCCAGCCGACAATCACCGCCTGCGCTTGCAGACCAAACAGCGCGCAGAGCCGGGTGGCCAACAGCAACCGGAAGTCGCGATTCTTCAAAACATCGTAGGAAAGTGCCATACAGCAGTTATAACGCAGCCAATTTAAAAAGCTATTGCGTTGCGGTATGGATCGTTTTGCGCCAGATTGGGGGCATGAAGCCACCATTCAACATCGCCATTATCGGTGCGGGCCCGGCGGGGCTGATGGCCGCGGAATGGCTCGCCACCGCCGGGTGCCGCGTCACGATTTATGACCAAATGCCAACGCCCGCGCGTAAGTTGCTCATCGCCGGGCGGGGTGGCCTCAACCTCACGCACAGCGAACCGCTCGACATTTTTCTCACGCGCTACGGCGCCGCAGAAAAATTCCTCAGCCCCGCGATTGAAGCGTTCCCGCCCGCTGCCTTGCGCGCCTGGTGCGAGGAGCTCGGCGTTGAAACCTTCATCGGCAGCAGCGGGCGCGTGTTTCCGCGCAGCATGAAAGCGGTGGCGCTGCTACGCGCATGGCTGAAACGGCTCGAGCAATTGGACGTTACTTACGCCCCGCGCCATCGTTGGATCGGGTGGGAAAATGCTGCACTTTGTTTCGAAAATGCTGCAGGCGAGAAAGTAACGGCGACGCCGGATGCAACCTTATTGGCGTTAGGCGGCGCCTCCTGGCCGCGCCTTGGTTCCAACGGGTTTTGGGTAAAATTGCTGCAGCAACGCGGGGTGAATGTTGCAGCATTGCGTCCATCGAATTGCGGATTCATCACGCCATGGAGCGATTATTTCGTGAGCCGTTTCGCGGGCCAGCCGCTCAAACCCGTCGCCATCACGCACCAAGGCATCACGCGCCAGGGCGAGGCGATGATAACGCGCGAGGGCATCGAAGGCGGCGTTATTTATGCCCATTCCGCCGCCATCCGCGAAGCCATCACAGTGCAGGGAAAAACCGAAATCACGCTCGATTTGCGCCCCGCCATGCGCGCGGAGCAACTCACCACCAAACTCGCCACCCGCGGCAGCAAATCCTTGAGCAGCCATTTGCGCAGCAGCGGTTTCTCGCCGCTCAGCATTGCGCTGCTGCATGAAACCACGCCCGCAGCAGAACTCAGCATTATGGACGCCGCCGCACTCGCCGCACGCCTCAAATCCCTACCCGTAACCCTCACCGCCACCACCGGCATCGACCGCGCAATTTCAAGCGCCGGCGGCATCCGCCTGAGTGCCCTCAACGCGGATTATATGCTGCGCGATCTACCCGGCATCTTCGCCGCCGGTGAAATGCTCGATTGGGAAGCCCCCACCGGCGGCTATTTGCTGCAAGCCTGCTTCAGCAGCGCCGTCGCCGCGGCGGAAGGCATGCTGCGTTATTGCGGCAAACGGAAAACGTAATGTTGGCTGTGCATGAGAGCATGCAGCTAAGTAGCTCCCAGCATGTCCTTCAAATATGGGCGCTAAAGCCTAGCCCAAGAAGAAGCTACTCAGCCTAGACGTTCGGTTTCCTGGTGGATCTCGGGGGCGGTTCTCTTGTATTTCGTTGTTTGTCTTGCCCGTGGATAGTTACTATAGTCATTCCAACTTATAATTAGATACCAAGAGTTGTTCGATAGATTGGTTACTGAACTGGCGTCGTCGTTTAAGGATGGCGAAGGATTGCTCGA
>JBEHYI010000101.1:0-6943 GCA_048498255.1 Pseudomonadota bacterium
AGAAGGAGCTACAGCGCTTGTGTCTCGCGCGAGGAACAATTTCAAAAAACTCGCCACCGTAATCGGCAAACTCGTTAACGGCTTAAAATGCTGTGGCACATAGCCAATACGCAAATTCTCCGCGCGCGTCACCGTGCCGTAATCCGCCGTCTCGAGGCCCAACAAGCAATTCAGCAAAGTCGTTTTTCCCGCGCCGTTCGGCCCCACGATGGTCACAATTTCGCGCGGGCGAATCGCAAAATGCACTTCATGCAGCACCTCACGAGCGCCATAAAATTTGCACAAGCCCCGCGCTTCCAGTAAGGGAGCGTCAACAGATGAGGTGCGCGATGCGAGCGAAGTTTCCATGGATGCTGACCATAGCGGCAATGCTGCTGACTGCGCAAGCCGCCAATGCGGGCGATGTTTTTCCACGCGTCGTCGTCACCGTCGCGCCGCTGAAACCCTATGTCGATGAAATCCTCGGCAGCGAGGGCAAAGCCGCGAATCTCCTGCGTCCCGGGCAGGAACCGCATGATTTCGCCCTCACCATTCCGCAAGGAGAAATGCTCGCGAAGGCGGATGTCATCATCGTGCCGGATCTCGACATCAATCCGTTTCTAAAGCGCCTGCTCGCCAAAAACACCCACGCCAAAATCATTGAGTTGAGCGCGCTGGAAGGGGCGGACCCGCTGCCTTACGCGAGCGAAAACCCGTGGCTCGCCTCCATGAAAAAAGCCGCGCCGGAGAAAACTTCGTCCACCAATCAGCACGCCGCCAAGCATGACGACCACCACCATGACGATGCGCATGAGCATAAAAGTCCTGCGCCAGATGCTGCTGAAAAATCCGCCGCAAAAGAAGAAAAAGAAGCAAAAGCGGACGACAAAAAGCCCGTGAACGACCCCCATCTCTGGCTCGATCCGGAGCGCATGGCCGCAATCGCCCTGCCCCTCGCCCAGGCAATCGCCGATAAAGCGCCCGAGTCGCGCGCCGCACTCACCCTCAACGCGCGCAACCTCACCACCCATTTGCGCGGCGAGGTCATCCCCGCCATGCGCACCATGCTCGATAAGCACCCCGTGCCGCTTGATACCATGCAGCGCCAGCTCATTCCCTTCATCACCTACCACGCCGCCTACCAATATTTCCTGCAGCGCTTCCACCTCACCCATTACGGCGAAATCACCACGAAGCCCGAGGAAATGATGGGCGGTAAAACCATGGCCACCATGGTTTCTGGCGCATCCAGCGTGCGCCTCACCTGCCTCATCGGCGAAGAAAAAACCGTGCTCATGGAACGCATCGCTACCCTGAGCGGCGCGCAAATTGTGCTGCTCAGCCCCGAGCAATTGCCTGCACGTAAAGATGTGGATGCCATCGATTGGATCAGAAACGATTACGACCGCTTCCTCTACGTCACCGCGAAAATGTTCGGGCGGTGTTTGGGGTAGGCTAAAAACTATCAGCACTATTAGACGCACCTTAGCCTGTAATTATCGCCAAACAGGGCGGCTTAGGAAACCTCTCCCCGAGGGGAGAGGTCGGCGCGCTGATGAATCTATCCATAAATACACAAATCTACACGCGCCGGGTGAGGGCTTCCACGCGCTACTGCTTTTTGTGATTTACTGATATCTTTTCTGTGTTTTTGAATTCAACCAACAGCGCATAGGTGCCCTCACCCCAACCCTCTCCCTCCGGGAGAGGGGGCGCTAGCCTCACCGCCAATGCCTAGGTATCAACTGCCGAAAAACGAAAGAAGCTTAAGCCGCGCCCTTGCCCGCCAAATACGAAAGCGCGAGCTTCTTGCCCGCCTCTACCGCTGGTTGGTTGAAGGCATTCACCCCCATCAGCGCCGCGGTGAAGGTAATCTCCAGCGTAAAATGCATCAGCAACGCGCCCAGCACCGTTTCATCGAACGCCGCGCAGGTAATGCTGCGCAGCGGACGCCCTTGCGCCACCAACGTCGCATTCGTCGCGCGCTGCTCGGCCATCAGCAAATCCCCCAAACGGTGGCCGCCAAGATACGCAAAATCATCCCCCGCTGCGCCATCAATCACCGGCCCCTGACCGGAATGATCCACCATCAGCGCCGTGAAAAATTTATCGCGTGGGCCCTCGAGGTATAGCTGCAGTTGGCTGTGCTGATCGGTCACACCGGGGCTCGCAATCGGCGTGCTACCCTTGCCCATTTTGCCCAAACTCTCCGACCAGCACTGTCGCTGCCATGCCGCTAACCCGCGCAAGCGGTCGCAATAATGCATCAGCACCTGCATATTAATCCCCGCTTCCATCAGCGTGAGGTGCAGCGCCGCCGCCTCGCCCGCTGCGGCGAGCTGACCGGAAAAATTCTCCGCCCGTGCAATCGCCGCCCCGGCGCGCAACGCCCGAATATCCACCCCCACCGCCGCTGCGGGAATCAACCCAACTGCGGAAAGAATCGAGAACCTCCCGCACAAATGCGCCTCATGCGTCACCACCCGCATGCCATGTTCGCGCGCCAATTTATGCAGCGCATTGCCATTGGGGATCGTCACCAACGTGAAATGCTTACCGAAATTCGTGCCGACGCGCTTCTTCGCCTCGCGCAGCAAAATCGCCGTATGTGCCTGCGTCTCAATCTTATTGCCGGATTTACTGATAATGAGAAACGCCGTACGCGCCCACGGCAATTCCGCAAGCAGCAGCTCGGTCGCATAGGGGTCGATATGGTCGATGAAGTGAAGCACAAGGCCACCCGGTTGCCGCAAATGCGCGAGGGTCTCCCCCCCCAGGCTCGAGCCGCCCATGCCCACCACCACCAGGTCGGTGTAATGCTCGGCCATCTCGGTCGCAATCGCCTCAATCTCCGCCAAATCATCCGTGCGTTCGCTGAAGGAGAGGATGGAGGAAACCTCCACCGACGGTGCGCGCGCAATATCCGCCACCGCATTTTTCGCCTGCCCCACCCAATGTTGAAACCGCGCGGAATCAAGCCCAATTAAGGCATGTTCAAGGTCTTGGGTTAGCAGCGCACGGGTCATGTTCAGCCTAAATGGATCAATCGCCGCGCATCAAAGCATAAAAAATCGTGGAATCCAACGAATACCACGCGCAATGCCCACACCGCAAATTTTCAGCTGCATTGCGCCGCGCCTTCCACTAACAATGCCCCAATCTTACGGAGGCATCAGTGGCGAAAAAAGAAACAGCACCCAAAGTGCGCAAGGCAATTTTCCCGGTCGGCGGCCTCGGCACGCGCTTCTTGCCCGCCACCAAATCCATGCCAAAGGAAATGCTCCCCGTCGTCGATAAGCCCCTCATCCATTACGCGTTCGAGGAAGCGCGCGCCGCTGGCATCGAGCAATTTATCTTCGTCACTGGCCGCAACAAACACGCGATCGAAGACCATTTCGACCACGCCGCAGAGCTGCAAAGCCACTTAAGCGTCAAACGCAAACGCCGCGAGCTCGACCAGGTGAGCGATTGGCTCCCCGCCCCAGGCTGTGTCAGCTTCACCCGCCAGCAGGAGCCCCGCGGCCTCGGCCACGCCGTCTGGTGCGCGCGCCACCTCATCGGCGACGAACCCTTCGCCGTCATCCTCGCGGATGATATGGTGCTCTCTCCCACCGGCTGCATGGCGCAAATGATGGGCGCCTACCAAAAATCCGGCGGCAATATTCTCGGCGTCATGGATATCCCGCGCAGCAAAACCAGCAGCTACGGCATTGTCGACATCGATAAAAAAGCTAAAACCACCAACAAACGCTTGGTGAAAGCCAAGGCCCTTGTCGAAAAACCTGCACCCGAAAACGCGCCCTCCACTCTCTCCATCATCGGCCGCTATATTTTACAGCCGGAAATTTTCGACGTACTAGAAAAACAAAAACCCGGCGCGGGCGGCGAAATCCAACTGACGGACGCGATCAGCACCCTCATCAATACAGACGATGTCTACGGCTACCGCTTCGACGGCGTGCGCTACGATTGCGGCTCTCTCGTCGGTTTTGTTGCCGCCAACGTCGCCTATGCGCTCGACCGTCAGGAAATCACCGACACCATGGCGCGGGAATTGAAGGAAGTCTTCAAACGCGCGGGCAAAAAAATCTAGCGCGGTAATTCCGCATCAGCCCAAAAGAAAAAACAACCAAAGGTTTAATAAACCTGCTATAATCATTGCAGAATATGCCACCCAAGGTTGAAAATACGGTATGACCATTACGATCCTTCTCGTCGATGATTCGGACATGATTCGCTTCCTGTTCGGCAAAGCGCTCGACCGCGATCCAGATTTGCGCGTCATCGGCACGGCGGCGGATGGGCGCGAAGCTATTGACCAAGCACGCATACTAAAGCCCGATATGGTGCTGCTCGATATCGACATGCCGGTGATGGACGGCATTACGGCTTTGCCAAAAATTCGTGCCGCCTCGCGCGAAAGCAAAGTATTCATGATCACCGCCGGCACGGCCGATAACGCCAACGCCGCCTTCAACGCACTCGGCCTCGGGGCCGCAGAATTCATCCTTAAACCCGGCATCGATAATGTCATCACACCCGCTGCGTTCATCGACGAACTACGCACCAAAATCAAAGCGATTTGGAGCGAGAAAGTAAAACCCATAACCGAGGAAGCACCTATCCTTCCGCGTGCATTGTCGAGCAGCATGGCGCTCAAAGCGAAGGAAGCCTCGGCGCCCATGCCCGTTCTCGCGCCGGTCACCGCACTCGCCCACACACGCCCCCTGCTGCAACCAGAAAAACCGGTCGAATTCACCCTACAGCCGCGCCGCAAAAACACCGTACTTGCCCTTGCCATTGCCGCCTCCACCGGCGGGCCGGAGGCGCTGCTTTCCATCCTCACGGGTCTGCGCGGCGAGCTCCTCCACATCCCCATTTTTATCACCCAACATATGCCGGAAAAATTCACCGGCCCCTTCGCAAAATTGATGGCGGAGCAAACCAAGCGGCTATGCAAAGAAGCCGTGGATGGCGAAATCGTCGAAGCGGGCATGATCTATATCGCACCCGGTAACCAGCATCTGCTGATCAAAAAGCAGGGGAATGATGCGGTCATTCACTTGAGTGAAGCCCCGCACGTCAATTCCTGCCGCCCTTCCGCCGACCCCATGTTCGCCTCCATCAGCGAGGTTTACGGCCCCGGCACACTTGGCCTCGTCCTCACCGGCATCGGCCAAGACGGCACGGATGGCAGCCGTGCGGTGTTCGATGCGGGAGGCGCCGTCCTCGCCCAGGATCAAGAATCAAGCACCGTGTTTGGCATGCCCAAAGCCGCCGCACTCAGCGGCGTGTGCGAGGCGATCCTACCCCTGCCCGAAATCGCAAATCATCTGCTCGACCGCTGCCGCCACGGCAAGGCGCACTAACCGCAGCCACTACCCCGCATGACACTTATCGAACTACGCCATGATTCGCACTTTGCATTCGAAGCCGTTGTGGCTATGACAACGCGATGACCCAGCCCAACATTCTTTTCATCGCGCCCACCCGCATTGGCGATGCGGTGCTTTCTACCAGCATCCTACGCCACATCGCCGAAACTCAGCCGGATGCACGTGTCACCATTATCACCAGCCCCCTTGCTGCGCCGCTATTTGCGGGCTTTCCCCAGCTCGCGCGCATCATCCCCATCACCAAACGCAGCTACAACCGCCACTGGCTCGCCGCCTGGCGCGCGACCATCGGCACGAAATGGGACGAAGTGTGGGACATGCGCGGCTCTATCCTCAGCTTCACGCTTCGCATCCGCCGCCGCCATTATTACGTGCCGCCGAAGGACGAAGCGCCTAAAATCAAGCAGTACGAAAAAGCCTTTGGCCTCACCAACCTGCCCTACCCCACGCTTTGGCCAAGCGCGGAAGACACGGCCACTGCGAGCGCACTTCTCCCCGCCGGTGAGCGCTATTTCATCCTCGCCCCCATCGCCAATTGGGCACCAAAGGAATGGCCACTCGCGCATTTCACCGCCCTCGCGCAGTCGCTTCTCACCGGCCATTTGCGTGGGGTTCGCCCCGTCATCATCTGCGCCGGGCACGAGCGCGAGAAGGCCCTGCCGCTCCTCACCGCACTCGCCCCCTTCAACCCGGTCGATCTCACGCGCGGCGAACTCCCGCTCCTCAGCGTCTTCGCCTGCATGCAGCGTTGCCACGGTTTCGTCGGCAATGATTCCGGCCTCATGCACATGGCCGCCGCCGCGGAAACCCCAACCCTCGGCCTCTTCGGCCCCACGCCGCACGCGGTGTACCAACCCTGGGGCATCAAAGCGAGCTACCTCACCGCACCCGCGGGCGACCTCACCCAATTGACAGTTGAAACCGTTGCATCCCACCTTCGCGAAATGGTTTCATAAGCAAATTTCAATTGAGCGTGGTTTGCCGCACTTGCGAAAAAACTAAGTTTTCTTAAGTAAATAAGTACCAGAAAACGATTGTCAATTTGCTCCATTATCTTCATGATGAAAAGAAAAAGCAGTTGCTAGGAACGATAAAAAGAAACCATACCGTACAGGGTCAGGGCAATGCGTTCGAACGAAATTGAAACTATCATCAACACCATCCAATCCGAAGTGCAGAAATTCGCACGCACAAACGAGGGGATCGCGACACAAACCAACCTGCTCGCGCTCAACGCCACCATCGAAGCCGCACGCGCGGGGGATGCTGGCCGCGGGTTTGCGGTCGTCGCATCCGAGGTCAAAAACCTCGCCCAGCAAGCCGCGTCGAGCTCGAAAGAACTGCGCACCGTCTTCCTCAGTAAGCTGCAAAAACAAACCGGCGAACTGGCCCAACAATTCCAACATGCCGAGCAAAGCCGCTATTACGACATGGCGCAAACCCTTGTGCAGCTCATCGTGCGCAACCTCTATGAACGCACGGCGGATTGCCGCTGGTGGGCGACGGATACCGCCTTTTTCCAATGCCTCGAAAACCCAACGCCGGATACGCTCGAATACGCCTCCCAG
>JBEHYI010000102.1:0-6929 GCA_048498255.1 Pseudomonadota bacterium
CCCGCCGCTACGCGCTCGTCGCCACCCCCGACAAGGCTCACCAACGCGCTCCTTCAATCGTGCGGCATACACCACACCCGTTTCGCCCGGCATCATCACATCGAGCACCAAAGCATCCACCGCGAACACGCGCAGCATTTCTTCCGCCTCGATCGTGTTTGCCGCGATGGACACAAGAAACCCATGCTCGCCCAAAAATTTCTGCAGCAAAGCGCGCAGCCGCGCATCGTCGTCGACGACTAAGATATGGGGTTGTGTCGGGCTCACGCTCATCGTGGGCGCTTTAATAGCACATGCGTCACGCCGGTGCCGCCTTTTTCTGGTTTGGCGGCGGCAAAGCCCGAAATCAGCGGCCTAAGGGGTGCTTCGTTCAGCCAATCCGGCAGGTTACTGCGCAGCACGCCCATCTCCGCCCCACGGCCTTTGCCGGTGATAATCGCTACATGACGCTTCCCGTTTTTCGCCGCGCGGGTGATGAATTGCTGCACTTTGACGTGGGCTTCAAGCTTGGTCATGCCGTGGAGATCGAGCGTGGCTTCGATGTCGCTGTGGGGTTTGAAACGCTTGGCCGCTTCGCGGGTGGTGAGAGGCGCAAGCGGTGCCGCCGCGCGCACCTTTCCTGAGGGAGAAGACTGGGGTAAGGGCTGAGCTTGCGCTGTTGCTTGTAATTTATCTGAAATTTTCGCGCGCGTTACCTCCGCATCACCCCCCTCAATCACAATCTCCTTCACCCCCTTGCGCCGGACCGTGTGCCGGTTGCTTTCCCGCCAATGCTGCAACTCTTCCGGCGTGGGCAGACGCGGTTTTTTCATGGGGCGACGAAGTTTGGATCGTTGGGGTCGGTCGGGTCGCTGACAGGTGCAGCATCTGCCTCACCCGCTGCCGGGGCGACGGTGGGGAATTCCGACATCGGTTTTTCGATTGCGGGCGCAGCCGGGGTTTCAGGCGGCGATGCTGACGGCATTTCGCTCGGTGTTTCGATGGATGGCGTTGCTTCAACTGGCGCAGCTTCCACCGGCAATTGCTGCAATATTTTCTTCTCCTGAAGCTGCAGCAATTCCTCGTCGCTCAGCGGCTCGCCGTCCTTCAGTTGCATGCCCTCGGCCACCGGCAGCAACCAATACACATTGCCCTTCGCGTTCTGATGGCCTGCCTGCCATTCCTCGACCTCGCCGCGGCCGAAGAAAATATCCGCCCGGTGCGGGCCATGCAGCGCGCCGCCCGTATCCTGCGACACCATCAGGCGCTTGAGTGGCAACTGACGGCCGGATTGGAATTCCGTGATGTAGGTATCGAGAAACGTCGGCACGCCGTAAGCCGCGCGGTCATCATCCACCGCGATGGAACGCAATGGCGTCAGCGGCAAACCGAGCGCGCCCTTGGCCATTTCGTTACCCGGCGAAAGCTTGAAATAGACGAACGATGGGTTCGTGTTCATCAGCGCGTCACGCTCGCTTGGGTGCTGATGCAACCAATCGCGAATGCCCTGCATCGAGACTTCGGTGAGAATCCCCTGCTCCTTCATCGCCCGGCCAATCGGCACGAATTGCTGGCCATTTTGCCCGGCATATTGGAGGCCAATCAGCTCGCCATTCGGCAGGCGAATTTTGCCCGAACCCTGGATATGCAGGAAGAACAGCATCACCGGATCCTCGACATAAAGCAGCACCGGCGCATGGCCTTTGAGCGCGCCTGCCTCGATTTCCTCGCGTGTGAAGCGGCGATACGCCTCTTCCGGCATGCCGTAAACCGGGGTCAAATACGGCGCGTGTTTTTTCAGCGAGCCCTTCAAAATCGGCTCGTAATAGCCCGTATGCACGCCTTTGGGTTTCGACTCGGTTTCGATTTTATAGGGCGTGAAATTTTCCTCGAAAAACGCCCGCGCGCGCTCGTTGCTGGGCTGCGGATTTTCTTCTGCTTTGCTGCACACGCGCTGCCAATAATCGCTCACGCCCACCGGACCTTCTTGCTTCGATAACCAGGCTTTCGGCCTGGTTTGGTTCGCGATGCAGGATTCTATAAACACCTTATAAGCCCCGGCATGGGCGTCCGCATCCCAGCCATCGAGTTTGCTATATTGGGTCGGAATGATTTTTGTCGCATCGCCGCAAGCAGCGAGCGCGAGGAGGAGGGCAATCGGGAGGAGTTTTTTCATGCTTGAGAGATAGCCAATGCGCGGGGCGCGCTCAAGCGTTATTGTGGCGCGAACCTAAGTCTCGATAATCGTCCAGTTCGGATTGCTATTTTTGAGGTCACGCGTGAACACCCAGCTATCCTCCACCTCGTCCTGCTGCGAGGGGTTGCCTTCGAGAATCGTGCGGTTTTCATCGCGCGTCAGGTGAATTTGTTGGCTTGTGAAATCGACCGCGATGGTGGCTTGCGAACCCTTGAGATAGGCCGTTTTTACCTCAGCTTTGGTGATCGCCACCAAGGTCGTTTCCCCAAAGCGTTTGGCATTTTCTTCTTCCACCAAATGCGTTTCGAAATTCTTATATAGCTCCGTCGAGAGCAGCATTTTCAACGTCTCACGCTGGCGCTTGTTTACTGCCTCGATGATCATTTCGTAGGCCACGCGCGCACCATGCAAAAACTCATCCGGCGTGAATTCGCGGTCGATGGCGCGCATCGCGACATAGGTTTCGGCCAACGCGCCATGGCTTGAAAAATCCTCTTTTTTCTCGACCAATGTCACCACGCGGCTCGACGGAATTTGGATCACACGCTCGAGCTCATTGAGCGGCACCACGTTCGGGCGGCCCTCGTCGCGCCCGCGCTGTTCGCCAAGCATGGCGCGGTAGCGCAGCAAAATAAACGCCGCAATCACCCCGATTACAATGATATCGCCGTAGGGAAATCCACCGTCCATATGCTTTTTCCATCGCAAAACTTGAATCCGCGCCGTATTTCGCAGTCGACAGCGGCGTTTGAGTGATATAGACAAAACGCCGATAAATACAAGGTTTACCTTACCCATAAAGGCCCGTTTATGAACGCTCCCGCACCCACCGAAGCAGCTGACAAGCCCGCGATTTTCTTGCGCGCGCAGTATATTAAGGATTTGTCGTTTGAAAATCCGCGCGCGCCGGCAAGCATTTTTAGCTTACGCGAAGCACCGCAGATGGATGTGTCGATCAACCTTGCCGCCAATCGCCTCGATGAAAAAGTGTTCGAACTGGCGATCCATATCGCCGCGCGCGCGGTGGCGGAGAAAACCACCGTGTTTTTGTGCGACGTGGTCTATGCTGGCGTGATCGAGGTGCAATCCATCCCCGATGACATGCTCGAGCAGACCATTTTCATTCAAGGCGCGCAGCTGCTCTTCCCCTTCGCCCGCCGCGTGATTGCGGATCTGACGCGCGATGGTGGCTACCCGCCGCTGCAGCTCGACCCGATGGATTTTGCAGGCCTTTACGCCCAGCGCCAACCGGTCAAGAGCGCGTAGATGCTTGGGCGGCGGCAGATCCCCAACCTGCTGACCTTTGCCCGCGCCCTCGCGGTTCCACTTTCGCTGCTGCTGATCTATCTCAATCCGCTCAACGCGATGCCGCTGTTCGTGATTTTTGTTGCAGCGAGCATCACCGATTTTTTCGATGGGTATTTGGCGCGTCGATGGAATGCGGTTTCACCCCTTGGTGCAATGCTCGATCCCGTCGCGGATAAGTTGCTCGTCGCCCTCATGTTGGTGTATCTGCTCACCGTTTTTAAAGGCGCGTTGCTGGTGCCCGTCGCGGTGATTTTGCTGCGCGAAATTTACGTGTCGGCGTTGCGCGAATTTATTGCAGCAAAAGGCGGTGAATTACCGGTCAGCAAAGGCGGCAAACTCAAGACCAGCCTGCAGATGCTCGCGATCACGCTGATGCTTGGGCACCTTGCATTCAACCCGCCGCATAAGCTCATGTTTCCTTGTGCCATTGTGCAGCATTTGGAAGGGGTGATGGCAACCGATTGCACCAACCAGCCGATCCTGTTGCGCATAGCGGAAACGGCGGGCTTGCCACTGCTTTATGCTGCAGCCCTGGTGACGTTGCTGACGGGCATTCACTACACCTATGCTGCGCGGAAATTTTTGCGCTAAGCCGCTGCTTTCGTATGCGCACGCGTCGCGGCGCTATAGGCATCCATCAGTTTGTGCGTCACACTGCCTGGGGTGAATTTCTGCCCGGCGATTTCGCCGACTGGTGTAATTTCCGCCGCCGTGCCGGTGAGGAAAACTTCCTGCACGCGCGCTAATTCTTCTGGCTTGATATGGCGCTCATGCACGGTGAAGCCGTTGTCTTTCGCGAGCGCGATCACCGTGCGGCGGGTGATGCCATCGAGGAAGCAATCGGCCTTGGGCGTATGGATCTCGCCATCGATGATGAGGAACAGATTCGCCCCGGTCGCCTCCGCCAAATAGCCGCGGTAATCCAGCATCAGCGCATCATCGAACCCGGCTTTTTCCGCCGCGTGTTTGCTGATAGTACAAATCATGTAAAGCCCCGCCGCCTTGCTCGCGGTCGGTGCCGTTTCCGGGCTCGGGCGCTTATATTCCGCCATGGCGAGGCGAATGCCTTTGGCCTTAATTTCCGGCTTGAACATGCTCGGCCAAGCCCAGGTCGCAATCGCTACATGGATTGTGTTATGCTGCGCGCTGATCGCCATCATCTCGCTGCCGCGCCAAGCGACGGGGCGCAGATAGCCATCCGTAATGTTGTTGGCCTTGAGCGTTTCTTCCTTTGCGCGCTCGATCTCTTCAACGCTGTAAGGCACGCTGAAGCCCAGCAATTCTGCCGATTTGTGCAAACGCTCGGTATGTTCGCGGCTTTTGAAAATTCTGCCGCCGTAAGCACGCTCGCCCTCGAACACGCAGGAGCCGTAATGCAGGCCGTGGGTCAGCACATGCGTCTTCGCGTCGCGCCAGGGCACGAGCTTGCCGTCGAGCCAGATAAAGCCGTCGCGGTCGTCGAAGGGGATGAGAGACATGGGTTACTCCTGCTTATTTTCTTAATGTAATCGCGCTGATCTCGCGGCCATAGTCCGGCTCGCCCAACAAGGTGGTGCGGCGATAGCTGAAGAATTGCGCGGGATTGCTGCAGGTATCCATAGCGAGATTGGCGCAGTTTTGCAAGCCCGCGCGCGTTAATTGCTGCAGGATAAACCCCGGCAGATCGAAGCGGTGATGGTCGGGCTTATCACTCGAGATGAAGAACTGTGCCTGATCCTCCGCTGCAAAACGCGCGATGAATTCCGGCCCCACCTCGTAGCTTAATTGCTGAATGCAGGGGCCAAGCACCGCCACGATGCGTTCGCGTTTCGCGCCGAGTTTTTCCATCGCCATAACCGTATTTTCCACCACGTCGCCATGCGCACCTTTCCATCCCGCATGCGCTGCGCCGATGACGCCGGCCTCAACATCCGCAAACAAGATTGGCCCACAATCGGCGGTGAGGATGCCCAGCGTGATGCCAGTAATGTTCGTCACCATCGCATCGGCTTGGGGGCGTTCGTCGCCAAACGGTTCGGTGACGGTGATAACCTCCGGCGAGTGGATTTGGTAAAGTGTGCAAAGCTGCTCCGCCTCGCTGCCGAGTGCCGCCGCCACGCGCGCGCGATTCTGCACCACATGCGCGGGCACATCCTTGCTGCCGGGGCCGCAATTGAGGCTAGCATAGAGCCCTTCGCTCACCCCACCCTCGCGACCGAAGAAGCCGTGCGCCAGGCGCGGATGGATGAGGAGTTTGTGGGTGTGAAACGGTGGATGCATGAAAAAACGCTACTCCAAAAAACCCGGCAAATCCAGGCGCGGGTTGCTGACGAAGCCCATGACCTTGAACAATTCGCCCATGGCTTGCGGCGAAATCAGCCGTTCGAGGCCCGAGACGAGCAGGGATTTTTGCTCCGGCGTCGCCTGGCGCAGCAGCATCTCGAGGCGCAGTTGCGCGCCCATGCGGATGAGGAACTCGCCTTGGTTCGCGAGCGGGGCCACACCACAGCCCGCATCGCGCACAATCTCCATCAGGCTTTGGAAATCGACATGGGCGGTGATGTCCGCCTCGCCCGGCTCGCTCAGCACCGGGTGGAAGAGATGGTTTTTGAGCGCCTGCAACGTGTCGTGATGCGCCTCGCCCAAATAACCGTAATCGACGATGATCGCTGCGCCCCCGAAACGATGGATATGCTGGGCAAGCTGACGCATGGTGGAGCGGCTGGCGGGCGAGTGCTCCATCACCGTGCCCCTGGGGATAACCGAGCCGGATTTGGCCAGCGTTAAACCGGCATCCCCCAGCACAAATTCAAAGGCTTGGGTGGTTTCGTTCCAGGTCACTTTGCGCTCGCGCATACCGTCCGTTTCCATCACATATTGCTTGATGGGCAGGGCGTCAAAAAACTCGTTGGCGATGAGGAGGGTTTTGTTTTCGGGCAGCTCCGCAATGCTGTCGAGCCACTCGATGCGCGGATGGTCGTCGCGCAGGCGCATATATTGTGCATTGGCTAAAACCGGGCTCGTTTCCACCATATGGATGGTGATCGCCTCGTGGAAACCGGCCATGGCCTTGGTGGCGCGCAGCACATCGCCCATCAGCGTGCCACGCCCTGGCCCGAGTTCGACCAGGCTCACTGGCCCACCGCCGAGCTGCAGCCACATTTGCGCGCACCAAAGGCCGAGCATTTCCCCGAAAATTTGGCTGATTTCCGGGGCGGTGATGAAGTCGCCCCGCGCACCGAACGGGTCGCGCTTGATGTAATAGCCATGGTCGGGATGGCCAAGCGCGAGCGCCATATAATCGGCGATGCTGATCGGCCCGCTCGCGGCGATTTTGTCTTTGATGATGCCGGTGAGTGCACTCATGCGACCGGCCGCTTACGCGCGGTGAGCAATAGTGAGAGCCCGATGGCGATCATCGGCAGACACAGGATTTGCCCCATGCTGAGGCCGAATTGGAACGTGC
>JBEHYI010000103.1:0-6909 GCA_048498255.1 Pseudomonadota bacterium
TGAAGCTAGTGCGTCTACCAATTCCGCCACCCGGGCACTTCAGGAGGATGCCTCTATAGGCACCCGGGCCACATCTGTCAACGATTGCTGTTGGCGGCGGCACAAAAACCGCCGAAGGCTTGCGCGCGGCGGGCTTCGTTGTTATGCAACGCTTAACGGAGATGCTCATGACCCATTACCCCCTCATCACGATTATCGGCGGTTCCGGCTTTGTTGGCCGCCACACGGTGAAACGCTTGGCTACTGCGGGTTACCGCCTGCGCGTGCTGGTGCGCGATTGCGTCGCGGCGGAGTTTTTGAAAACCGCGGGCACGCCCGGCCAAATCGTGATCGAACATGCAGATATTACGCGCCCAGCCACGCTTTCGGGCAAATTGGCAGGGTCGGATGCGGTGGTGAATCTGGTCAGCATTGCTTACGAATCCGGCCGCCAGAAATTCGAGGCGATCAACGTCGCCGGTGCTGCCGCTATCGCTGCTGAGGCTGCAAAGGCTGGGGTTTCAACGCTGGTGCATATCTCCGGTCTTGGCATCGATGCCGCGCAGGATACGGCCTATGGCCGCACCAAACTCGCGGGGGAACAAGCCGTGCGTGCCGCCTTCCCCGCCGCGATTTTCCTGCGCCCGTCGCTCATCATCGGGCCGGAGGATGGGTTTTTCCAGCGTTTCGCGCGCATGAGCTTGATTGCGCCCGCCCTACCCCTCATTGGCGGCGGCAAAACCAAATTCCAACCCGTGCTGGTGACGGATGTGGCAGAAGCAATTTTCGCCGCCATCCAAACGCCCGCCGCACGCGGCAAAATCTACGAACTTACCGGCCCAAAAACCTACAGTTTCCGCGAGTTGCTGGAGCTGATGGGCCGCGTGACCAAGCGTAATATCCGCCTGGTGTCGATCCCCACTTGTATCGCCAAACTCAAAGGCTTTTTCTGCGAATTGCTGCCGCTGAAACCGCTCATCACGCGCGATCAGGTGAAGCTCCTCGCGCATGATAACACCGGCTCCACCGGTGCGCCCAGCCTCGCAAATCTCGGCATCAAAGCAGGGGCGATTGAGGATGCGCTGCCCGCTTATCTCAGCCGCTTCATCAAGGAATAATCATGGGCATTGTCGCGCTCTTCACCGGCTCGTTTCACTCCGCGGCCATCTACCGCGCCGTGCGCCAATCGGGCGGATTACTCATCGGCTACAGCCTCGCGGTGGTGAGTATCTGCACCCTTGCCCTCACGCTCTATTACGGCTCGTATGTCCATCGTGGTGTATTCGCACAACAGAATGGCGGCCCCTCGTTTTTCGATCAGGTGGTGACGCAAATTGCCGACCAAACCCCGGTGATGACGTTGAAGGACAACAAGCTCGTCACGCAGAATCCCGCGCCGACGGTGATTAAAATCAGCGGGTCGATTTTCGACCTCACCTTCAAAGATTACGAGCTCATCACCATCGATACGCGCGGCAAAACCTCGCACGAGAATATGAAAACGCCGATGTTACTGACTGCTGACGCGTTCATCATGAAGTCCGACAACGAGACCAAAATCCACCCTCTAAGCGACTTCACCAAAGATGCGCCGAACACCATTCTCATCAACCATGCGATGGCGGAGAATACCGGTAAAAACATCATCACCTACATGCATACGCATCTTGTGAAAATCTACATTGTGCTTGGCAGCATTTGCTGGCTTTTCTTCGTGTTTGGCGCGTTTCTCCTGCGTATTTGCATGCTGCTCAGCCTGGCACTCGCCGGCCAATTCATCGGCATGGTCACTAAAAACCCCGTCACGTATGGCCAGGCTTTTGCACTTGCCGCGCTCAGCTACACGCCTGTTACCGTGCTCGATACTGCGCTCATGATTGGCCTTGGCTATTCGCCCCATCTTTTCACCCTGCTGCTTGCGGGCATTGTCGGCATGTTCGCCGCGCTTGCCTTCAGCAAGGAAGTCACCACTCCCACCCCATCGCCCTTCGCCTAACGCTTTATGATGACGCTCTACCATTCCCCGCTGATGCCCACCTGCCGCAAGGTGCGCCTCATGCTGCGCGAAAAAGGCGTGGCGCATCAGCTGAAGGTCGAACTGTTCTGGACGCGGCGCATCGAGTTTTTTGCGCTCAACCCGGCGGGGGAAGTGCCCGTGCTTGTCACCGAAAAAGGCAGCGCCATCTGCGGACCTTACGCGATTTGCGAATATCTCGACGATCAATTTCCGGATGTACAATTCTTCGGCAACACGCCGTTGGAGCGCGCGGAAGTGCGCCGCTTGGTCGAGTGGTTCGACGCGAAATTCGACCGTGAAGTGTCGCAATTGGTGCTGTTTGAAAAACTCTACAAGCGCCTCATGGGTTACGGCGAGCCGTCCTCCGAAGCCATTCGCGCGGGTAAACGCAACATCACCTACCATCTGGATTACATCGCGCATTTGCTCAGCACACGCAACTGGCTGGCGGGGGAATATCTCACGCTTGCCGACATTACCGCTGCGGCGCATCTGTCGAGCCTCGATTACCTGGGCGATGTGGATTGGGAAGCGCACCCGAGCGTAAAAGAATGGTACGCGCTCATCAAATGCCGCCCGGCCTTCCGCGATTTGTTGGAGGATTCCGTCCAGGGCTTCAAAGCCCCCGCGCATTATGCGGATCCGGATTTTTAGGGCCTAATCCGCCATCCGCTTGCGCTTTTTCGGTAAGCCGCTGAGCACGCGCGTGGTCGGCAGAATCAACGACACCACCGTGCCGCGATGGCGCACGGAATCCAGCATCACCCGCCCGCCATGGCGCATGGCGAGTTCCTTGGTGAGCGAGAGGCCAAGGCCAATCCCGCCGGATTCGATATTGAAATAGGTCACCTCCGCCGCCAGCGCATTGCGGATGATATCGAGCTGCGTTTGGCTGATGCCTTCGCCGCTATCGCGCACGCTGAGCACCAGTGTGTCGTCCTGCTGCGTGCGCACGCTCACCGTGACTTCCGAGCCTTCTGCCGAGTGGCGCAGCGCGTTGGTGATGAGGTGCGAGCACGCGCAAATCAGCTTCGCGCGGTCGCCCGCGATTTCGATATTAGTCGGGCAATCAAGCCGAATCGACTGCTGCCGCGCGAAGGCCTGGTGGGTGTGGATTTCCATCGCTTCGCCCAGCATGCCGTAGAGGTTGAATGCACTCTCATCAAGCTCGAGGCCACCCGCATCCATGCTCGCAATATCGAGCAAATCGTTGATTTTGCCGAGTAGATGCGTGCCGGATTCGTGGATATGCTTGGCGTATTCTTTGTAAGTCGGGTTGCCGAGCTCGCCGAACACGCCGGATTTCATCATCTCCGAAAAGCCCATGATGGCGTTGAGCGGCGTGCGCAATTCATGGCTCATGCTCGATAAAAACGCCGCGCGGCTGCGGTCGCTGATCGCCAGTGCCGATTCGGTTTGCGCCAGCGCTTCCTCGAGCGCTTTTTGCTCCGTCAAATCGCGCATCAGCACCATGATGCTGGAATTTTTACCGCTCGCCGCTTTCACATCGAGCATGAGCCAACGCGTTTCGGCGTCTTCCTTCAGGCGTTTTACCTGCACCAGGCACCGGCTGTCCTGCCCGTCGATGGCGGCGAGCAGCGCTTCATTCACCGCATATTGCTGCGTGTGGTGGATGAAATGGATCCAATCATGGCCCGCACATTCGCCCGAGGAGAGGCCGGTGATGCGCTCAAAATTCGCGCTGAACAGGCTGAAGCCCGCCTCTTCGTCCCACACGCCGAACGCATGCTCGCCGTCCACACTCAAACGCTGCAAACAGCTGCTATAAACGGACGAAGGCGAAGCCGGGGCCTCGCCTTTCACAACATACTCAACCTGGCGCTTGGCGGCGCGGCGTGGTGCTTTCTGCGGCGCGCTGGCCTCGGCTGGCGGGGCGGCTTCCGGTGCCTTGGCCGCGGGGATGTTCGTGGGCTCGGCATGCCTCAGCGCTGCCGCTGCGGGCTCGCGCGTCGCCTGGTCGCCCGGTGCGCCAGTGCGGTAGAAGTCACGTGCGAAATAGAGCCAATACATCGATCACCCATCTCTCAATATTTACTTCATTGATACTTGAAGTGTTAGAGGGGTGTTTTTGAAAAACAAAATAAATACGCGATTGTTAAGGTGCAGTAACGATTCACGTTCGCACTGCGGCAGCTATGCCACAATTGGTGGGTGTGAATTGCGACGCTGTGTGTGAATTGTTACGCGGCGAGCAGCGCGTCCAGCTTCCCATCCTTGTCGAGCGCATAGAGATCATCGCACCCGCCGACATGTTTTTCGCCGATGAAAATTTGCGGCACGGTGCGGCGGCCGCCAGCCTTTTCCACCATCGCTTCGCGCACCACGTCATCCTCGGCGTTGATCTCCTTAAAGCTCGCGCCCTTGCGCTTCAGCAAATCCTTCGCGCGCACGCAATAGGGGCAGTAAGTGGTGGTGTAGATGGTGACATCGGCCATGAGGAACTCCGTTTTCTCGCCAGTAATATAGGGATGATGTAGCGGCGATGCTAGCGGGTGAAAACTAAAAATTCAGTGCGTTTAAGGTCGCAGCCTTAATCCATGACAACCCCGCCGCGATTCAGTATAATCACCGCATGACCAACCCCCTCGCCGACCGCATTCTCGACGCTGCCCTGCCCACCATCGTGTTCGATGGCTGGACGATGACGACGCTCGAGAAAGCCGCAACTTCCATCGGCCTCACGGATTTCGATGCGAAACGTGCCTTCCCCGGCGGTGTGGGCGATGCGCTGGAACTTTTCTCCAAACGCGCGGATGCGGCGATGCTCAGCACCCTCGCCGCTGATTACGATTTACCGAAAATGAAAATCCGCGAGCGCATCGCGACGGCCGTGATGGTCCGCCTGCGCCAACAAGCCCCGCACCGCGAGGCCATCCGCCGCGCGCTTGGCCATTATGCCATGCCGTGGAACGCCGCCGCGGGCCTCGAGCAGCTTTACACTACCTGCGACGCGATTTGGAAAGCGGCGGGCGACACCAGCACCGATTATAATTTCTACACCAAACGCGCCATGCTCGCCGGCGTCATCAGCACCACCGTGCGCGTGTGGCTGGATGATGAGAGCGAGCAGCTTACCGATACTGAAAGCTTTCTCGCCCGCCGCATCGAAAATGTGATGCAGATTGAGAAGGCGAAAGCCAAAGCGAAGGAATCTATCGGTAAGTTGGAAGATTGGCTGCCGGATTTTGGGAAATGGCGGGCTTGAGCGCGGGAATTTTCGTCATTCCAGCGAAAGCTGGAATCCATCTTTCCATACTTCGAGTTTGTTTAAAGGCCTATATCTCAGCCTGCGCAATTCATTCTAAGATGGATTCCAGCTCGCGCTTCGCTTGGCTGGAATGACGGAATTCGGCTTTAATGCCAGCTCCCCGTCCCCGGCGCCACCAGCATCCCCGCAGGTTTCAGCCACACAGGGCGAATCTCAGGCGCGTAAAGCACTTGCGCCTCGTCAGTATTGATCGCGTAATATAAAACCGAGCCCGACAGCATCGAAATATAGCGGTAGCGCTGGTTGCGCAGTTTTGCGATTTCGGCCTGCAGTTTTTCCATCAGCACGGATTCGTTCATCGCCGTGTCGCCGTCTTCCTCCAGCACCAAATCGCACGCGCCCATTTCCGGCACGCTCGCATAATAATTTTCGATTTTATAATTTTTGCGCAGCACCCGCGTGCCCGCCAGGCTGCTCACCCGCTCCTCCGGCCGGTGATGCATAAACTCGCTGAGATCGCGGATCGGTCGGTAATTCATCCGCCGCTTCAACCACACCTGGTAATCCTGCGTCGTCACCTTGGTCATCTCAACGCCGTAAAGCCCATCCGTGCCGCTGCAAATCGTAAAATCCGGCCCCTCGCCCTGACGGTGCTTGGTGATGTCGATGGGCAAATCGATCAGACCATGCGTTTTGAGGATCATGAAATACTGGATCAAACAGCCGACTTCGATCTTGTCCTGATCGGGCATTTCGGCATGGATCAAATCGCGGAAGCAGTGGTTAAGTGCCTGTTCGTCATAGACGGTGCGGTAAAATAACGGCGGGCGAACGCGCTTCATAATCCTCCGAGAGAAGAATGGAACAGCACTTGCCGCAGGCTTCACGCTTTGGTGCGCGTTAAGGTGAATATAGCAGAATTTTTGGGGTGATGGAATGGAGAAGTTGGGCAATGCCCTCTCCACTTGTCATTCCCGAGCTAGCTTCGTCCAAATTTTCCTTCAAAATTTGGTCACGAAGCTTCATCGGGAATCCAGTACTATTTGCAAATATCTTCGTACAAATCCCGCCAATCGGGATTATCCACTATTGGTTTATCACTAACCTTCTGGCTGGATTCCCGATGAAGCGCCGTTACCAAAAACTGAAGTAGTTTTTGGACGGCACTAACTCGGGAATGACAAACGGAGAGAGTGCAACTCACCTAAATATGCAACGCGCGCCCATAAGCATCCAGCACGCTCTCATGCATCATTTCGCTTAAAGTCGGGTGCGGGAACACGGTCGCCATAAAGTCGGCTTCCGTCAGTTCCGCCTGCTTGCCGATGACGAAACCTTGCACCAGCTCCGTCACTTCCGCGCCCACCAAATGCGCGCCGAGGAGCTCACCCGTTTTCGCATCGAAGATGGTTTTGACAAGGCCTTCCGGCTCGCCCAGCGCCACGGCTTTGCCGTTGCCCATGAACGGGAAGCGACCGATTTTGAGCTCGTAGCCCTTCTCTTTCGCAGCTTTCTCGGTGAGGCCTACGCTCGCCACTTGCGGATTGCAATAGGTGCAGCCCGGGATGTTTTCGCGCTTCATGGCATGCGGGTGCGCGCCTGCAATATGTTCCGCCGCAATCACGCCTTCATGCGTCCATGCAGTCGGCCAGCTCGTCCTCGCCGGCATGGCCGAAGGGCGGGT
>JBEHYI010000104.1:0-6874 GCA_048498255.1 Pseudomonadota bacterium
GGTGGACCATGTCCTTCATCATCAATAGGCCGATTTCCACCATGTCTTGATGGGTGAATTTCATCGGCGTTTTGCCCTGCTCGATTTCCGCCAAGGCTTTGTCGCGCACCAAATCTTTCACCGCGAGCACAATGGCGAGCCGCATGGGGTTCACCGGCAAACCCATCTGCAGCATGCCGCGGATCAATTTGCCACTGAGCCAGATATCGTAATCCGACAATTGTTCGCCAGAGCGGGTGATGGATTTATCGTACCAAAGCGGTGCGCCAGCATCGATCATCAGGCTGCGCCAGGGCCGTTTTTCACTGACTGCGTCAATCCCGTCGCGCAGAATTTTTTCGTCGTGGGTGCCATAAGCGCGCAGCAGTTTGATCATTTCTGCCGCACGTTTCGAAATCAGCTCGGGGTGGGGAATGGCCTGCGCCAGGTAAGCATGCATGGCGCTCGTTTTCATGTAAAGCTGGCTATGTGCTGGCTGGTGTTCGGCCACACTAGCGTCGGCAGGCTTCGTCTCCGTTGTTGTGTGGTGCAGGCGCGTCGCCCATGGTGGCATTGTTTGCGCGCTGGGTGCATCCTGCATCAAAGCGGATGATGACGCTTCTTTTTTAGCGTTGGGATCGCCATAACGCGTGCGCATTTCCTTTAGCAGCAATTCGAGCTCTTGCTTCGGATCGTCCATCGTCGGCGTGTGTAGCCGTTGCGAGGGTTGCGTCAGCCTCAACGGCGCGTGTGAGGAAATATCGTGGTAGTAGGTTTTTCCTTGAGGACTGACGAGCGTAAGCAGCAAGGCGCGGTCGCTCTCTGCTTCGCTTGGTTTCTGCAGCATGGTGTTCTTAAGCTCAGACAAGCCACGTCCTTTCGCGGATTCTTCATCCGCGGCGGTGGGGGTAAAGGATTTCGTCGCATCAAACATCGCCCGCCCCTATAGCGCGATAATCGGCGAGAAGCATGACAGTTTTATGACAATTGCAGAAACGCTAATACCCCAAATCCTCGGGATAATCGATCAGGTAGTTGTGTGCGTTCACATTGTTAAAGGTGAGGCTGATGCTCGCGCTTTCGCTTACCACATGGTGCCACCAGCAAGCGGGTAAAAACAGAAAATCGCCGGGGCCGACCGTGACTTCGATGCTTGCCGCATGCGCAAAATGTGGGTGTTGGGCAAGGTCGGGGTTCAGTAAATCGACATCGCTGAACACGGCGTGGCGGTTATAGACATAAGGCGCTTGCATCGCCGGAATCAGGTGAAAACGCTTGGTGCCGTAGATTTGCGCGAAGAGATTATTCGTCGCGTCATGGTGTAGCGGCGTGATGGTGCCTTTCGGGCCAACCCACAAAAACATGCCGGAATCGAGCCGCGCCATGTCGAGATACCCATCCGCAATATTGCCGACATCCTGCAGCAGCGACGAGAAGGCGACATTGCTGCCCAGCGCCATGTTGTTGGCGGTGAGGTACACATCGTTGGTTTCCTCGCACTCGACGCGGCGGATGAATTCGCCGAATGGCATGGTGCGTTTGAGCTTGGCTTTCTCGACCTCGAATTTCGCTTCGCTGTCGCGGTTGCCTTGGAGCTCGACCAGGGTTTGCTCGCCCACGATATCGAGCAGTAGCTGCGGCGTCCAGCCCCGCGCGGGCCAATGGTCGGCCGCGCCGCTGAACAGGCCGGGGCGGTTTTTGCTGTAATACTCGCGCAAGAATTCCGCGAAGGGCGGCACGGGTTTTTTCTCGAGCGTGAGGTAATCAGGGTCGAGCCGGTGAAAATGGTCGAGCGATTTAAGCAGCGAATTGCGTTTTTTGAGGATGGTTTGTTGCCGCGCCGCGCCTTGCAAATAGGGGCTTTGCTGCGCGGTTTCGATTTCGGTTTCGACCAGCTGCGCGCTGAATCCACGAGCGATCAGCATTTGTGCGAGCTGTTCTAAATCGCTGCCGATGAGGATATTTTCGGCGATCCAGCTTTTGAGGTGATCGGGCATGTTTTCCATGGTGCGCAGGCTACGCAAAAATGGGGGAGAGAACAAAAACTTTTCTAATTTTTATGGCGGCCTATGCTGCGCGCATGGAAGAGATGATCATTCAGGCCGGGCCGGGTGCGTTTGGGGATGGCAACCACCCCACCACGCGCGGGGTGCTCGCGGCGGTCGCGTCGATTGACCCGGACCAGTTCACGCCACGCATTGCGCTCGATATCGGTGCCGGGTCGGGCATTTTGTCGCTCGCGATTGCCCAGCGTTTTGCCTGTAAGGTAGTGGCGGGGGAGCTCGACCGTCAAGCGGTTGATATTTTGCGCGAAAACTTCAAAACCAGCGGCTACGGCGCAGCGCTGACGGCACTCCATGCGGATGGGTTCGATCATAAGCAAATCAGCGACTTAGCGCCTTACGACCTCATCATGATGAATATCCTCGCCGAACCGCTCCTCGCACTCGCTGGCGAAGCCGCGCGTCATCTCGCCCCCGAAGGCGCGCTGATTCTCTCGGGCATTCTGGTGTGGCAGGAAGTACAAATTCGCGATGTCTATCAACAGCTTGGCCTCGAGCTCACCGCCCGTCTCCAGATCGAAGATTGGGTGACGCTGCTGTTCCAAAAACCGGTCGCCTAGCCCGCCCGCATCTTCACACAATCTTCACATTACTTTTCCGGCATCCCGCTAGAATGGCAAGGTGGAGAACTAAATATATGGCTGACTTAGACAATAACGGCATCGACGACGATGCAGAAGCGGCGGCGTATAAAGCCGAGGCAGTGAACGCGAAGTTCCGCCAGACGGTTGCGTCAGGCATCGGTGCGGCGCTGGTCTTCGGGCTGGTGAGTGCCGTGGGCAATGCGCTTGTCGTTGCTGCCAACACGGCGATTTACGCTGCGCATGCGACGACGTTTGTGACCATGATTTCCGCCGCCGCACTTCCGTTGATGGGGCTTGCGGCCCTCGGCGTGGTTGGCGTGAGCCTGCTCTATCTTGGTGCGAAATTCCTGTCTGAAAACACCCTGCTCGATCAGAAGCTGCAGGCCACGCTGATTAACGGCGCAGGGCGTGGTAAAGAGCCGGTGATTGAAGTGACGCCGCCCACGGTTGACACCAAGCCGCCGGGCTTCCCCGCCGCTGGTATGGTAGCGGATGCGGCGCAGGATGCAGCAGCCCCCGCTGATCTGGCGAAGGATGACGCGCCTGCTATGGCAGAAACGCCCGCACCGCTCACCACTATCGGCGAGCGTGAACGTTCGGAGCCGATGATCGCGCGCGAAGCGGTGAACGATAATATTCCACAAACCAAGCCAGAAGCGGCCGATAAGCCGGAAAGCTGGACCGACAAAACTGCCAGCGCGGATAAACTCGCTGGCCTGACGATGAGGATCTAACTAGAGCATGAGCACGATTGTGGCAGAAGCGAAGCGTGAGCAGCCCGAGCAGGGCGCTGAGCTCGCGCTTGCCGCGCCGCCAACTACGACGGCTGCTCATCCCACACCCTCCCACAATCCGGCGGTGAAGCCGCAAGCGACCCCGACCCCGCATGTGGCGATCACCGAAAACACACCGGGCTTCAAAGGTGCGGATTTTGAGAAAAGCAACCGCATCCACATCAAGGATGGCTCGCTGTTTTATAACGGCTTCCTCACGCTGAACCCGCGCGAGTTGGAGCCGACGCCCGAGAAAGAAAAGCTGCTCAAAGAGAAACTGGCGCTGACGTTAACCGTCAATAACCCGTCTTTCTACGAGGACCGCGACCGATTGGCGGTGGCGCTGAACCTCGCGCAAATCCTGCCGGTTTCGCTCGAGGCGCAGCATTCGAAACTGCTCGAGCAGGTGAAAAAATACAACGACCAGGTGGAATCCGGCGCGGATGCGGGCCTACAAAAACAGCTGAACGACAAGCAGCATCCGTTCGCCGCCATTGTGCGCGATACGGTCGAGAAACCGGCGAAAGACCCGGTCGGTGTCGAGACGCTGAAAAACGGTGTCGCGATTTATTTGCTGATGCGCGAGAAACTAACGCGCCTCAATTTTCGCAACCCGCTGACGAGCTATGTCCCCCATACGCGCACGCCCGATCAGGTGCTGTCGGATCTGGGCGAAAAAATCGGCGTGTCGCCACTCGCCGTGCGCGAGGCAGCGCTCAAGGGCGGTATTGATGGTGTGGGGCAGCTCCTCGGCCTGGATGCGGCCTATATTGCGGATGTGAAGCAGCTCACCAACCAGGCGGCATCCCAAGAATTCAGCCTGAATCTCATCGAGCATTGGCATTTGGGTCGCCAGTTGCTCAAAGATCAAGTCTCCACCTTCGCGCAAAAAATCGCGACTGGCTTAGAGGCCCACATCACCCACATCACCGCCGAGGCGCGCGCGCGGTTCCATAATTTCTTCGATGTCGCCGCGCCCATCAAGCAGGAAGAAAACCGCATCGCCGAGGCGCTGAATCTGGTCGACCCGATCCAGCGCGCGCTGATGTTCAAACTCGGCTACGAGATTTGCTACACGCCGGATGTCACGGCGGACGGCATTGCGTTTTTCCCGGGCATTTATGGTTTGCACCGCAAGGCGGCGAATGATCTGCGCGATACCCAAGGCACCTACCATATTTATTTCTCGGGCCGGGGTGATCTCAAAGGTTCCATGCGCACGCTGGTGCATGAAATCGCGCATAATCTCTGGCCGGAGCAGTTCACGCCGCAAGCGGTCGCGCGCATCGATACCCTCGCGACCAATGATGGCAACCGTTACGCCGCCTGGCAGAGCATCACCGGGGATGTCGCGAATTTCACGAATTTCGAAAAATTCGTGCGTGCGTATAATGCGGGCAACGCGGCGGAAAAAGCAGCGGTCATCCAAAGCGCCAACGCATGGCTCGCGCCCAAGGGCCTCACGGTCGATGGGCTGTTCCCCTATTTGCGCGATGCGCATGATTTCCAGTATCTCGTCAAGCATGCGTATGACACGCTGCGCATCGAAGGCGCGCGCTATGCGGTCAGCGGCTATGACAGTTCGCACGAGCGTTTCCGCGAGATTATTTCGCGCTACGCGGAACTCCGCCAGGTGGAATATAAGTCGCAGCCGGAGTTGCTCCATTTTCTCGCGCCCGGCATGAATGAAATTTGGGAGACGGAATATCTGCCGCATTTGCACCGCGTGTATGACGGGTTGATGCAGGTTGCGCCGTCGAAAAATACCATCGCCGGGCAAATGCAAAGCGGGCTTGAGGGCACCACGCCGGTTACGGCGGATGGGTGGGTGGCACCCAAAGTCGAGCAGCGGCCGGAGCCGCCGCCGGCAGCACCGACAGTGCCGATGCCGGGTGCATTGGCCGTGCCACCATCTCCTACATCATCCGCGCCGACACAAAACGGCAATGCGGACGCTTGCATGGGCGAGGGCGCGGCTCCCGATACGAATGTGGTTACGAACAGCATCGAGCTTAATCCACAAACGCTCGCGGCGATGAGTGCGCTTGGCCTCGATACGAGCGGCTTTGCGTCCGGCCGCGGCTAGTTTCGCGCTACTTCCGGGTGTACCGCGTTGGGCGTATCTTCATTCATGTAAATCACGGTTCGTTGTAACGAAATGCAACCTTGCAACGTATGCGGCCCTTAAAAATCAGCGGTTTTTAGAAAACCATGTTGCAGTGCTGCTGCTGCGAGGATGAAGTTTCGCAAGTGCGTGAGGCGCACACCTGCTGCAGCATTTTAGTCTGCTGCAGATAGAGAAACGCTAGAAAAGCAGCCGCTTACCGGTTCGTCGGATGGGTCATGCAGCCGGGGCAGCATTGCACATCGTCCTCGTCGAACGCGGGTTCGTCTTGCGGTTCAGCCGCAGGTTTTTGTGCAACCTTGGTTGCAACATGGGTAGCGTTAGCTGCAACATTTTCCGGATTTTTTGGCGTTTCGTGCATCATACTTTCATCGGCATGATAATCAGGTTCTGCCCCTTATTGTGCAGCTTCTTTTGGATCATGTAAGCGGTTTGGTTGTGCAGAATTTGGGTCGCGAAATTTTCCTTATCGAAAATCAGTTTCGCCGCGAAAAATACCGCATGCGGGAAATCCGCCGAGATGCGCTCGGTGAGGCGGCTGACGGTATCAATCACATCCGTGCCGTAATCATGGTAATAGGTCGAGGGCAGGCCCCGCGCAGAACAAAAATCGACATATTGTTTCAGCATGGTTTTGGTGTCGCGGCGCAGCGCGTGCCAACGCGATTCGTCGGAGAATTCTTCGGTGTCGATTTCGCCCACGCTCGCGAACACGAAGTTCTTGAATACGCCTGGGAAAAGCCGCTGAACCCAAAGGAAAGTATGCATGCCGGTCGCGGCTGAACCGCCCACCAAAAACACCGCGGTTTGTTGGCGCGGGTCCATTTTCGGCTTCTCCTCGGGCATCGGTCGCGTGGTGCTGAACATCGCCCCGCCGAGCTCGGTTTCAATATCGCTCATGCGCGCACGCACCGCGTCGTAATGGCGGCGGATCATGAGCGACAGCGCGATGACGATGCTGGTGATGAGGATGGTTTTCCAGCCGCCATACGAGAATTTTTCGATGATGGTGGTGGTCAGAATCGTCGCGCAGACGATCATGGCGAGGAAGGCGATGCCGAGCTTATGCCAGCAGCGCGGATTTTTGCGCTCGTGCCAGCGGTGGCGGGTGACGGCAGCGAGCGTAATCGTGAAGGTATAGAAGACGTTAATCGAATACATGATGACCAGCAAATGCACCACGCCGCCGGTCATCAGTAGCGCACCGATGGCGGAAAAACCCATCAGCAAAATGCCGTTTTTGGTGACGAGGCGGTTGCTGAGCGAGGAGAACATATGCGGCATCCAGCGGTCGACTGCCATGGATGCGAGCACGTTCGGGCCCGCGATAAAGCCCGTATTTGCCGCCGT
>JBEHYI010000105.1:0-6775 GCA_048498255.1 Pseudomonadota bacterium
AAAAGGAATAGCGGAAATTCAGCCGCGCGTAGCGCTCCGCGCGAGCCGCGAAGCGGCAGGGGTCAGCGAAGCGTAGGGGACAAGGTCCCCTTCAATCACAAAAACTAATAATACTGCTCCGGCAAATGATCTTCCTTCGCGAGGTCGAGGAAGCGCGTGAGTTCGCCCTGGAATTGCAGCTTCACGGTATCGACGGGGCCGTTACGGTGCTTCGCCACGATGACTTCCGCGACGCCGTGGATGGCGGCCATGTCGGCCATCCAGGTGGCGTGCTCGGGCGTGCCTTCCTTCGGCTGTAGGCGCTGCATGGAATATTCCTCGCGGAACACGAACATCACGATATCGGCGTCTTGCTCGATGGAGCCGGATTCGCGTAAGTCCGCGAGTTGTGGGCGCTTGTCGTCGCGGCTTTCGACCGCGCGGGAAAGCTGCGAGAGGGCGATGACGGGGATGTCGAGCTCCTTCGCGATGGCCTTCAAGCCTTGGGTGATTTCGGAGACTTCCTGTACGCGGTTCATTTGGTTGCTGCTCGTCGAGGGGCGCAGCAGCTGCAGGTAATCGATCACGAGCAGCGAGACGTTATGCACGCGTTTTAAGCGGCGGGCGCGGCTGCGCAGCGCGCCGATGGAGAGGGCGGGCGTGTCATCGATGTGGAGGGGCAAAGCGGCCATGGCGTTGCTGCTTTCGACCAGGCGCTGGAATTCGTCCTGCGTGAGTTCCCCGCGTTGAAGTTTATGCGAGCCGACGCCGCATTCGGACGCAAGCAAACGCATGGCGAGTTGCTCGCCCGACATCTCGAGCGAGAAGAAACCGACGGAGCGCGGCTTGCCGCCATGTTCCATGATGCCTTCATCCTCGCGCATTACCGCGCGGGCGGCGTTTTGGGCAATGGTGGTGGCGAGTGCGGTTTTGCCCATTGCCGGGCGGCCGGCAAGGATGATGAGGTCCGACGGGTGGAGGCCGCCGAGCAGGCGGTTCATGTCTTTGAAGCCGGTATCGATGCCGACCACCGCGCCCGAGCGCTGGAAGGCTTTCTCGGTGCGGTTCAGCGCTTCGACCACGGAGTTTTTGAGGGGTTTGAAGCCGCCTTCGCCGTCGCCATCGGTGGCGAGTTTGAAGAGTTTTTGTTCGGCTTGCTCCACTTGCGTGATGCCGTTCGCTTCCGCTTGCGGGTTGAAGGCGCCGAGCACGGTTTCTTCGCCCACTGCAATCAGGCGGCGTTTGATGGCGAGGTCGCGAATGACGCGCGCGTAATCATGGATGTTGATGATGGAGGTGGCGCTACCGACCAGGCGCGCGAGGTATTGGTCCTCAACGCCCTCGACGCCCGCGAAATGGTGCTTCAAGGTGACGGGGTTCGCGATCAGTCCTTTATCGTTGAATTGCTTGATGGCTTTGAAAATGCGCTGGTGGATGCCGGCGTAGAAATCCTCCGCCTCGAGGCTCGGGCCGACATGGTTCAGCGCCTCGTTATTGGCGAGGATGGCGCCGAGCACGGCTTGTTCCGCCTCGAGGTTGTTCGGCGCTTCTTTCAACGGCAAATCGCTTTTGGGGGCGGTGTTGGGATGTTCGAGAACGGTTGCCATAAAGCTCGTGAGGGGTGCGTGGTGAATCGTGAAGGGGATTCACCATACTAGCAGAAAGCAATGCGACAATCACGCGTGATAAGTTATCCGCGCTGTCCACATGCGTGGCGGTTTGGGCGGGTGATGGGTGGGGATAAGTTTTTCACGCAACAAAAAAACCCAGCCGGTGAGGGCTGGGTTTTTCAATTCGTCCTTGCGGAAGAAATTTACGCTGCCGACTCGTCGTCTGCTGCTTCAACTTCTGCCACCGGCTCTTCTTTCGCTTCGAGCTCTTGTGCCAAGAGACCTTCCGCGTTGCGGGCTACTTGTACTTTCACTTTCACCGCAACTTCGGGGTGGAGGTGAACGACCGCCTCATAGACACCGAGCGATTTGATCGCGGTGTTGAGGTCGATGTAGCGACGCTCGATTTTGTGGCCAGCGTCAGCAAGTGCGACTTCGACATCGCGCGCGGCAACGGAACCATACAGTTTGCCATCTTCCGACGCTTGGCGGATGATGCTGACCGAGAGGTTCTGCCTGCCTGCTGCTTGTTTTTCAGCAGCTGCGCGGGTTTCCGAGTTTTGCTTCTCGAGAACAGCGCGGCGGCCTTCGAACACTTTCTTGTTTTCTTCCGTTGCGCGCAGGGCTTTTTTCTGCGGCAGGAGGAAGTTGCGGCCGAAACCGTTTTTCACTTTTACCACATCACCAACACCACCGAGGCGGGCGATACGTTCCAAAAGAATCACATCCATGATCGTAGCTCCTAGTTCTGTACGACGTATGGCAGCAAGGCCAAGTTACGTGCGCGTTTGATCGCTTGCGACAAAGCACGTTGCTTTTTCGCGGAAACGGCGGTGATGCGGCTCGGCAGGATTTTGCCACGCTCCGAGATGAAGCGGCCGAGCAGTTTCACGTCTTTGTAATCAACGGCCGGTGCGTTCGGACCCGTCAACGGGCACGATTTGCGGCGGCGGAAGAATACTTTGCGGCCACCGGCTGCATCGCCTTCAGCACCTGGACGGCCAGCGCCATCGCGCGGCGCGCGGTCACCGCCGCCGAAGCTGCGGCCTTCACGGCTACCACCGGTTGGACGATCGCCACGTGGGGCGCGGGATTGGAATTGTTCGCTCATGGTCTCTCTCCTTACGCTGCGGTTTCGTAGCTATCGCCCGATTTGCTTTGCAGCATCACGGTCGGGGTTGCATCCATGCTATCAACGCGCACGGTGAGGGTGCGGATGATATCTTCGTTGATGCTCATGTTGCGCTCGAGCTCTTTCAAGGTCGCTGCGTCGGCTTCGATGCCGAGCATGGTGTAGTGGCCCTTGCTCATTTTGTTGATTTTGTAAGCCAGCTGGCGCAGGCCCCAATACTCAGCTTTAATCACCGAGCCTTTACCGTCGGTGACGATTTTGCTCAATGCATCGGTGAGTTTTTGTACGTCAGCGCGGGAAAAATCCGGACGCGTGACGAAATTGCATTCGTAGAATGCCATAACTTCCTCGTTTCATTAACGGCCTGCTTTGATGATGACACCCCATGTGCCAGTACCGGACAGACCTGTGAATTAATGGTTTCCCTCTCAGGGAGCGGGGCTTTTAGGGGAACGGGGGACGATTGGCAAGCGAAAACTGGCCGGGCTTGACGTTTCAAGCTGGGGCGGCTAGGCGGGCAGCCAGCGTTATATAGTAGGAGAAAGATAATGACCACCGCACTCGTATTCCCGGGCCAGGGCTCGCAAGCTATCGGCATGGGCCAGTCGCTCGCGGCGAATTTTGCCGAAGCTCGTGAGGTTTTTCAAGAGGTTGATGATGCGCTGAGCTTCAAGCTCTCGGCACTGATGAAGGATGGGCCGGAGGCGGAGCTGACCTCGACGCAGAACGCGCAGCCGGCGATTATGGCGGCGTCGCTCGCGGCGTTTCGGGTGATGGAAAAGCAGATGGGCTTTAAACTGCCGGAAGGTGCTGCTTATGTTGCGGGCCACTCGCTTGGTGAATATTCGGCGCTGACGGCGGCGGGTTCGCTTTCCGTGGCTGAAGCGGCGAAGTTGCTGCGCATTCGCGGTGAGGCGATGCAGAAAGCCGTGCCGCAGGGCCAGGGCGGGATGGTCGCGATTATCGGCCCGGATCTCGCCGGTGTTGAGGAAATTGTGAAAGCCGCGCGCGAGAAGGCATCGGGCGAAGTGATCGAGATTGCAAACCATAATTCGACGAACCAGATCGTGATTTCCGGCTCCGCGAAGGGGATGGAAGTGGCGATCGAAGTGGCGAAAGAGAAGGGCGCGAAGCGCGCGCTGCCGCTGCCGGTTTCGGCACCGTTCCATTGCTCGTTGATGGCACCGGCGGCGAAGGTGATGGAGCAGGCGCTCGCCAGTTCGAATCTCACCTCCCCCGCCATTCCGTTGATTGCGAATGTGACGGCAGATGCGGTGCGCGATGCGGCGGTGATTAAGCAATTGCTGGTGCAACAAGTCACTGGCATGGTGCGCTGGGTGGATTCGATGGAGCGGTTAAAGGCGCTGGGCGTGACCAAGATCATCGAGATTGGCCATGGCAATGTGCTCGCCGGGCTTATCAAACGCATTACGCCGGAGATTCCGGTCGTGAATATCGGCACGCCGGAAGAGATTGAGAGCTACGCGAAAGCGGCTTAGATTAAGGGAGAACGAACTCGTCGTCACGGGGAGTGCGGCGTCGATTTCCTAACCCTACAAACAATCAATCACCGCTTGTGCATCGGCTACATTTGCGGCTTTAGCGGCGGCAGTGCAGGCTTTTTGGTCGAGCTCGAGCTGATGCTTGGCATCATTCACCGCCGCGCGAAGCTTTAGCCGGTTTTCGCTATTGGTAATAATGTTATTGAGTTCATAATTTGCTTTATCCAACCGTTCATGATCGGCACGCACTTTGGCTTTGAGCAGGGCGGCGGGTGAGGTATCTGGCGTATTCGTATCCTTAATCACATCGCGCGCTTGAGCATCGGTCGGCAAGGTTGCATCATTATTCAGCACGTTCTGATCGTTGCTGAGTGCCGTGCGCGGAATGGCCGTGGTGGGGCTGACGGCAGCCGGTGGCAGGGGCGCGGCAAAGCATGGTAGGGCCAGCAAAGCCAGCATCATTGGAATAAAATTACGCATAAAACACAGACCCTCCATGTTCAGCTACCTTAGGTAATCGCTTATAAGAGAGCGATCAGGAAGTGAGCATGGAGGATGTGTAGGTGCTTAAATGCTAGTGTTTCGCAGCCTGGCGTTCGGCCTCGAGCTTTTGCTTTTGGGCGTTGAGGTCGGCTTTGGTTTTGGCTTCATCTGCGACGTTTTTCTCGTGTTGCTTGGCGATCGCGGCTTTGTCGGCCTCGATGGTCGCTTTGTCAGCATGAGCGGCGAGGTCCGCTTTCAGTTTGGCATTCACTTGCTGTGAGGCGGCTTGGTTGGCTACACCGGCAGCGTGGTCGGCGGCAAGATCCGCATTTTGGGCCGAAGCGGCGGTGGCGGTGAGAAGCATGAGGCTAGCAAGCATGATACGCATAAAGGCTCCCTTGGGTGATGATGGTGGTTGGATAATGGAATTGCCGTGAGGTTACCACGCGAAACTGATTTCAGGCTGAGGTTGCGGGGGGAAAAGAATGCGGCTATAGAGCTTGCGAAATCGATCATCAGGAGACGAATATGGCTGGATTAGCAGGGAAAAAAGCACTCATCACCGGCGCTTCGGGAGGCATTGGCGGCGCGATTGCAAAGCAATTGGTGCAGTGGGGTGCGGAAGTCGCGATTTCCGGCACACGGGTGGAGGCTTTGGAGGCCTTGAACGCGGAGCTGGGCGGCAAGGCGAAGATTCTCCCCTGTAATTTGACGGATGCGGCGGCGGTGGATGCGCTGCCGGGCCAAGCGGAAGCCGCCTTGGGTGGTTTGGATATTTTGATTTGTAACGCGGGCGTGACCAAGGATGGCCTCGCGATGCGGATGAAGGATGAGGATTTCCAATCGGTGATTGATATCAACCTTGTTTCGACGTTCCGTTTGAACCGCGCTGTGCTCAAACCCTTTATGAAACAGCGCTCGGGGCGGATTATTAATATTGCGTCGGTGGTGGCGGTGATGGGCAACCCCGGCCAGGCGAATTATTGCGCGAGCAAAGCGGGCATGATCGGCATGAGCAAATCACTGGCGCAGGAAGTCGGCTCGCGTGGCATCACCGTGAACTGCGTCGCGCCCGGTTTTATCAAAACGGCGATGACGGATAAACTGAATGAAGAACAACAAAAGCGCATTACGGATAATATTCCCGCGTCACGCTTTGGCTTACCGGAGGATATCGCGGCGGGCGTGGCGTTTTTAGCTAGCGATAGCGCGAGCTATATCACCGGGCAGACGTTACATATTAATGGCGGATTGTTGATGGTGTAAGTAGGGGCGCCGGTCGCGCCGTTTGTCATTCCCCGAATTTTGTGAAGGACAAAAATTCGGGGAATGACAAACTGAGAAGTTAAGGGCTTGCAAGAGGTTGGCCGGCCTTCTGTTATATTCGGCAACATTTCTCTAGCCAAAGCTGTTTGGCCTATGGTAAAGCCGCGAAACGTTCCCAAGATGGTGGGCTGACATTAAGAAAACGACGCCATCTTCGACTTAACTAAATAATGAGGATTCCATGTCTGATACTGCTGCACGCGTGAAAAAGATCGTTGTTGAACATCTTGGCGTTGAAGAAGCAAAAGTTACCGCCGAAGCCAACTTCATCGATGATCTGGGCGCTGACTCGCTCGACACGGTTGAGCTCGTGATGGCGTTCGAAGAAGAATTCGGCGTTGAGATCCCGGATGAGGCGGCGGAGAAAATCCAGACCGTTCAGAATGCGATCGACTTCATCGAGAAGAACGCAGCGTAAGCTGATATTGAAGCACTAAATTAGAAAAGCGCGCGCATTAACGACAAGTTATGCCGCGCTTTTTGCTTGAGAGGAGATGTTATGAACCGTCGTGTTGTTGTTACCGGGATGGGCCTTGTCACGCCGCTGGGTACGGGGGTGGATACCACCTGGAAACGTTTGATTGCGGGGGAGTCGGGCCTCAGCGTGATCACGAAATTCGATACGAGCGACCTCAAGGCAAAGGTGGCGGGCCAAGTAGTGCGCGGCAAGGGCGCGGGCGAGTTCGATGCCGACCAGTTCATCGAGCCCAAGGAACAGAAAAAGATGGATGAGTTCATCCATT
>JBEHYI010000106.1:0-6678 GCA_048498255.1 Pseudomonadota bacterium
CGTAAATTACCCCCCGCGACCTACCTTACATTAGTTGCGGGAAGAGATGAAATATCACCTGTAGAGTATTGGTCTTTCGAGGAAATGGCGCGTGAGAATGCCGCCGCTCGGTTTGCCGGTACAATCGAAGAAGCCATCACCATCCTCGACGATAAGATGCGCTTCGCAGTGAAGCAGCGCATGATGGCAGACGTGCCGCTCGGTGCGTTTTTATCTGGCGGGGTGGATTCCTCCGCCATCGTCGCGTTAATGCAGGCGCAATCGGCGCGGCCGATCCAAACCTTTACCATCGGTTTTAACGAGCGCGGGTTCGACGAAGCGCCTTACGCCAAAGCGGTCGCCGCGCATTTGGGGACGGACCATCATGAACTTTACGTCTCCCCGCACGAGGCGGCGGAGGTCATTCCGCAGCTGCCGCAGATTTACGACGAGCCGTTTGCCGATTCGTCGCAAATTCCGACCTATCTCGTCGCGAAATTTGCGCGCCAGCATGTCACCGTCGCGCTTTCGGGCGATGGGGGGGACGAAATGTTCGGCGGTTATAACCGTTATGTGCGCGGGCCCGGCTTGTGGCGCGCCATATCCAGCATGCCGCTGTCTGCCCGCCGCGTGGTGGCGCGCAGTTTGCTCGCCGCGCACCATGTGCTGATTGGCCGTGTGGCGGCGCAGGGCGCGGGCTCGCGCCTCAATCGCTTGGTGCGCAAACTTGGCAATTATTACGAAAAAATCGGCACCGCTTCCGCGCAGGAATTTTACCGCGGGCTTTGCTCGATCAATAATCATCCGGAGGAACTCGTCATAGGCGCAGCGCCGGAAGCGGTGGATGTGAGCGCGATGGGGCTGTCCTTCGCCGAATGGATGATGCTCGAGGATGCGCTGACCTATTTCCCGAATGATATTCTGGTGAAAGTCGACCGCGCGGCGATGGCCGTGAGCCTTGAAACCCGCACGCCGTTTACCGATCCGGAGGTGATGGCATTTGCCTGGAGCCTGCCGCTCGGCATGAAAATCCGCGAGGGGCAGGGGAAGTGGCTGCTGCGCCAAATGCTGTATAACTATGTGCCGCAGAACCTGATCGAGCGGCCGAAAGCGGGCTTCGCCGTGCCCATTGGCGCGTGGTTACGCAACGATTTGAAAAGTTGGGCGGAGGATTTACTCGCGCCCGATACGTTGCGCCGCCAGGGCTATTTCAACCCCGACGAAGTGGCGGCCATGTGGCAGATGCACCAAACCGGCCAGCGCGAACGCGAGCATGCGCTGTGGAATATTCTGATGTTCCAAAGCTGGCTGGCGGCTTATAGCGTGTGAATCAGCGCCGCCATTTTCGGCCCGTAATGCTGGATGGAGTAGGCGGCCTCCACCCGCGCACGGCCAGCCGCACCCATGCGCGCGCGCAGCTCTGCATCACCCGCTAAGCGCCCAATTGCCTCGCGCCACTCAGCATCCGTCGTCGCCAAAAAACCATTCACGCCATGTTCGACAATTTCCGCATTCACCCCCACTGGCGAGGCAATCACCGGAATGCCGCAGGCCATATATTGAATCAGCTTATAACCGCATTTCCCCCGCGCCCAGGACGCATCGGGGATGGGCATAATGCCGATATCCATCTGCTGAATATCCGCGATCTCGCGCGATTCGAGCCAGCTGCGATATTCGAACGGGTAAGCCGCATCCGCTGCATGCTCCGCGCCGACGACGAGCACCTTTAGCTGATTGGTTTTGACGAATTCGCTGAGCACGTCCGCCTTTTCCGCGCAATATTTCCAGGTGGAGGGCGAGCCGATCCAGCCCAGCGTCAGCGGCGTAGAAGGCGCAGAAGTGCGCGGTTGATAGAGCGAAACATCCACCGTCGTCGGAATAATTTCCGTGCGTTTACAATAGCGCTCGGCATAGCTACGCAAATAGGCGTTGCCGCAAAAAGCGATGGCGCTTCGGCGTAGCAACGGTGCCAGTTTTTCGCCGAGCAGCCTGCGGACCAGCGGGCTCCTGTGCGCATCATATTGATGAAAAATCGCATCGTCGTAATCGAAAATGACGGGCTTGCCGCTTAAGGCAACCAAACGCTCGAACGCACCCGGCAAATAGGGAAACAACTCGCAATGCACCCAGATAAAATCATAATCACGCGTGGTGAGTAACTTGCCGAAACGCTTGAGGTAAGCCGCGGCCACACTCGCCTTCGAGCGCGGCTTGCCACTAAACAACCGCGCCAAATAAGCATTATCGAACAGCGGATGAATCTCGATACTGATCCCCGCCTGCTCCAGGTAAGGCACCGCTTGCACAAAACGCTGACGTGTGCTGGCTGCGAGCGTGCCGTATTTCGCGAATACGAGGCCGCGCTTCATGCCTTGAACCCCACCGCGCACCAATAGGGCGCTTGCGGCGAAAATTGGATGTCGCGCAGACCGCTTTTTTGCATCATTTGCTCGATTTCTGCGCGTGTGAAACGGTGCTCCAGCGGCGTGCCGAAACGGTCCAAACTATCCGTGCGCATGGTGTAAAAACTGGCATTACGGTAGGCATAAAGCGGAATGTTTTTCGCGTGGATGCCCAGGCGCTCCAACACCCGGCAGCCGCGCCCCAGCGGCCAATAAATCAGCGCCGCCAGCGCATCCGTCACGCGCGGTTTAATGCCCCGCGGCAAATGGTGAATCACCCGGCGCATCGCATCGCTCATCGCCCACGCACAGCGAAATATCAGCGAACGATTATCGAACCGGTAGTAGAGATACACCAAAAACGGCGCGCCGGGTTTCAGCAGTTTCACACATTGCGCGAGCGCTGCCCCCGTATCCGGAATATGGTGCAATACGCCGAGCGAATAGCCAAAATCCTGGCTGTTTTCCGGCAGCGGCGCCGTGTCCACCGAGGCGTGATAGAGCGCGACATTCGCATGTGCCGCCAAATTCCGCCGCGCGACGGCGAGCGCCTGCTCGGATGGGTCGATGCAATGGAGCTTATCCACATGCGGGGCAACGAAATTCGCCCAGCGGCCGGAGCCGCACCCCATATCGAATCCTTGCGCGTTCGGCGGCAGCTGAGACCAGGGGAAAATGCTGAAATATTCATCGAAAAAGCGGCGTAATTCCGCTTCCGGCGCTTGCGTCTGGTCAAACCGCGACCATTCGTCACCGAAAGAGTTAACAGTTCTTATATCTATATTTTCGTGGTTCATGTGCTCATTTCAGTGACATGGCATTTCAAATAGCGTAACAAATAGTAGCAGTGAAGGGAAGCATGCAGCCACTACCGAAGTTTTTTGCCGATATTGTGAAGTCCGTGAGCTCCAGCGGCGTTCAGTTCGCCATCATGATGATGACGACACCGCTGATGACGCGCCTTTACGGACCGGCGGCCTACAGCGCCTTTGGCGTGGTGCATAGCATCGCCATTGCGGTGATCGGCGTGGGGTTGCTCTCGCTGCCGAACGTCTATCCGCAGGAAAAAGACACCGCCAAACGTGCGGATGTGGTGCAGGCGATGACGGTGATGCTCATCGTGCTCATCATCCTCTCCACTATCGCGGCGATTATTATGTCGGCGCTGAACGTATTCGAATTCGGCATTGCAACACTAGCGCTGCTGCCGCTGCTGGTCGCCACGTTCGGCATTCGCCAAATGATGGTGAGTGTCGCAACCGAATGCGCGGATTTCAACAGCCTCTCCGTTGGCCAAATCGTCGAGCCCGCCTGCGCGCGTAGCGGCGCGGTGGCGTTTGGCATTCTCTCGGGCGGGCACCCGGCCTTCATTCTATTTTCAGTAGCGGTCGGCCATTTGGCGACGGCCTACACCGTTGCGCGCATGACATTGCGCGAACGTTTCAAGGATTGGCGGTCGGTGTTCCACATTACCGTGAACCCGTTCCGCGTGCTGCGCCGCTACATGGATTTCGTGGTGTTCAACACCGCCTCACAGCAATCGCAAATGCTGGCCATGCTCGCGATCCAGCTCTCCATCGTTGCCGTATTCACAAAGGATGTAGCGGGGCAATATATCCTCGCGATTTCGATTTTGAACATGCCGGTGAGCCTGGTCGCGCTCGCGACCGCCCCCGTGCTGTATCGCCATTTCATTGAGGTTGGCCACACCAACCCGCCGCAGCTTGGGGTGGATGTAGTGCGCGCAACGGTGGCGTATTTGGGCGTCGGTACGTTGGTGATGTGCCCGCTGTTTTTCTTTGGGGAAGAAATTTTCCGCTTTATTTTTGGCTCGGTTTGGGGCCCGGCGGGCCGCATGGCGGGCATCCTTGCCATTTCCAATGTCGGTGCCTTCGCGGTGATTGGCGTGAACTCCGTGTTCCGCGTCACCCGCCGGCTGAAGCTGCAGTTTTTCCTCGAGCTTTTCACGGCGGGGGTTGCCGTCGCCGTGGCGGCGCTGCATTTCGCGAGCCTCGATATTTACACGGCGGTGCTCTATCTCGCGGTGATCTGGTCCGCGCGCAATGTGGTGTTGCTGGTGGCTTGCATCGCCGTCACGCGCTTTCCGGCGGATGATGTTTCCCGCGTGACATGATCATGAGCGCGCGCCGCCCCAACGTGCTTGTCGTGGCCCCCTGCGCGCCCCCACAAAATGCGGCGGAAGCGATTCAAGTCCGGCGCATATTGCTCGAGCTCGATCAGCATGCCACCGGCCGGTTAGTCACCATGCTGCCGGATGAAGAGGGCTGGACTGGCCGCGATGATTCGCTTGCACTCACGCTCAAAAATTTCGACACGCAATATCTCTCCTTGCCGCTGCACCGCCTCACGAAACACGTGCTGATGTCGCACCGCATGCGCCGTTTTCACGTGCCAGACGCGATGTGGTGGGTTAGCTGCATGGTGCCGCGCGTGCTTGCTGCGCTGAGCCAAAAACCGAATGTTATTTACTCGCGCTCTTACCCCATGAGCGGCGCGCTGCTCGCCAAAAAACTGGCGGAGAAGCTGAATGTGCCGTGGATTATGCATTTGAGCGACCCCTGGGCGGATAGCCCTTACGGCACGCCCAGCGCGCGCCAATCCGCGCTCGAGGCCAGCTGCTTCGCGCGGGCGGATGCTATTACCTTGACCACGCAAGGCCAGGCGGAACATTACCGCAAGAAATACCCGGTTTATGCCGCAAAAATCAGTGTGTGCCCGAATGTGATGCCGACGGAGGATGAGGCAAAAAGCTGGTTAGCAGCGTCGCCCGCGCGCGCGAAGGACGATAAGCTGCATCTCGTTTTCGCCGGCAATCTCTACGGCGAGCGCTCCATCGCACCGCTTACCGCCGCACTCGATATTTTGCGCACCACACACCCGGAATTACTGCAGCGCCTGCGCGTCGATGTCTACGGCAAAGCGCAGGAACCCTCGCTCAGCTTGCTGACTGGCACGAGCGATGTACTGCAGTATCACGGCCCCGTTTCCTTCGCGGATTCCTGCGCTGCCCAAGTCGCGGCGGATATGGTGCTCAGCATCGAACCTGCGCTCGACCACGCGCTCGGCAATTGTTTCCTTCCCTCCAAAGTGCTCGAATCTTTGGCGATGCAAAAACCATTGCTGGCCCTCACGCCCGCAGGCAGTGAAACCGAAGCGATTTGCCGCGAGGGCTATGGGTTCGCGGTTGCGCCCAATAATCCTCAATCCTTGGCGGAGTGCCTGATGGCGCACATCGAAAACCTAGCGCAATTGCGTGCCACATCGCCCAAAACACCGCCCGCGCGCTATGCTGCGGAGCACGTGGTGCAGCAGCTCCTCGCGCAAATAAACCAGCTCATCGCGGTGAGGGCGTGATGACGAAACGCGTGCTGATGCAAGGCTTCTACGGTTACGCCAATTTCGGTGACGATGTGCTGATGGTGGTCACCTACAACATCCTGCGCCGTGCGTTGCCGGATGCCGAAATCACCGTGATGGCGGAGTTGCCGAAAGCTGCCTACATCGCGCACATGCTGCCGGGCGTGAAGTTGCAAGCAATCGATCACACAGCGAAATTTGACCTCATCATCCATGGCGGCGGCGGCGTGTTTTTTGATTTCGCGCAGTATAATCTTTTTGCACAGATCATCGAAAAATTGGCTTTCTCCCTTGGCTTTTCCGGCTATCTCACGCTCGAAAAAATCGCGCGTCGCGTGCTTGGCAAACCGCGCATCACTACCACGCGTCGCCTCGGCCTTGGCATTGGCATCGGTGGGTTTTCCTCTGGCTCGCCTTATGTGCTGCGGCGTCTCCACATGCTCGCCGAGTTCGATGCGCTATGGCTACGCGATACGCAAAGCACCACACAGTTACAACGCTTTGCGAGCATCATGAAAGATGAACGCATCGCCGGGTCCGACCTCGCCTTCCTCACCGATTATTGGCAAACACAAGCTGTGCCGCCGCGCCTGAAAAACGCGCGACTACGCCTTGGAATCGCGCTGCGCGATTGGCCGGGCATGACGCCGGAAAAACTCGCCCCCATTATCGCCGCCTTGGCACAAGAATACGACATTAGCGGGTTCCTTCTCGATGTGAAGCACGACCAGCAAATGCGCCAATTATTGGCTGCATACACGACGCATCTCTGGCAGCCGGAAGCGATGAATATCGCGCAATTTACGAACGAACTTGCGGCGATGGATGTGCTGCTCACCAGCCGCGCACATGGGGCTATCTGTGCCGCGTGTGTGGGCGTGCCCTCGGCCATCGTCAACATCGAGCCGAAGATGGA
>JBEHYI010000107.1:0-6662 GCA_048498255.1 Pseudomonadota bacterium
ATCGGCCGCTTGCCTGCCTTGGCTTACGTCGAGGGTTGCCTCTAACGCGCCAACACCAAAATCGACCATTTGCCGCGACGAATCCGTCGTTTCAAATACAGCCCTTGCGCACGGTGGGCGGCGAGTACCATGCCTTCCTGCTCGTTCAGCAAGCCCGAGAGAATCAGCACACCATCTTCCGTCAGTTTGCGCGCCGCATCCTTCGCCATTTTCATCAGCGGCTTCGCGAGAATATTCGCGACAATCACTTCCTGCTTCGGCAGATTTTGGATCGGCCGGTTTTTATACCCATCGCTCACCCAGGATTTCGCGCGGGCTGAAATCTGATTCGCCTTCAAATTAATGCGGCTGACACGCACTGCCACCGGATCGTTATCGCAGGATTCAATCCGCGCCGCTTTCCACAACCGCGCCGCGCCGATACCTAAAATCACCGTACCGCAGCCAACATCCAGCACCTCGTTCACGTGCGCTCGCGTGCGCTTCACCGCCTCCAGCGCGAGCAGGCACCCCGCCGTCGTCGCATGCTCGCCGGTGCCGAATGCGGCGACCGCATCAATGAGTAGCTTATGATGGTTCGGCGGAACCGTGTCCTTCGCATGGCTGCCATAGACATAAAACCGGCCGAGCGCGAACGGCGGAAAATCCTTCTGCACCTGGCTCACCCAATCAATCGCAGCGAGCTGCATGACGCGCACCACCGCGCTTTCATCCACCTGCGCGACAATCGCCTCCACCTCCGCCACCCTCGGCGCATCGACGAGCACGGTGAGATGCGTCACCACCGGGTCGACATGGCGCGTGATGGCGAGCGCCACCTCCTCCATCCTAAGCTCGATAATATCGAGCATGTCGGGCGCGGCCTGAATCGTGATTTGCACCGGCTGCTGCGGCTGCATGAAGGGGTTATGCATGTTATTCTCCGTAATTCGTAACGTGTCATTCCCCGAATTTGCGAAGCAAATTATAGGGGAATCCAGGATTTTTCTTTTCTTCCTTCACCAGAGCACCAATGGAAATGCTGTCTTTCCTGGATTCCCCTATAATCGCCAAGGCGATTCGGGGAATGACAAACTCCAGTTTTCTACCTTAATTAAACCCGTCCAATCAATTCCATCCACTCCGCCTCACTCAACACGGCAACACCCAGCGCCGTCGCGTCTTTCAGTTTGCTGCCCGCATCGGCACCCGCGATGACATAATCCGTTTTTTTCGACACCGAACTCGCCACCTTCGCACCGAGTGATTCCGCGAGCGACTTCGCCTCCTTCCGCCCGATTCTCTCGAGCGTGCCGGTGAAGACCACGGTTTTACCCATCACGGGCGACTGGTGACTGGTGACTGGCGACTGATAATGCTGAATCGAAAGAATATCCGAAAGCTGCGCCAGCAATTCCTGGTTATGCGGCTCGGCGAAAAACTGAATCAGCGCCTCGGCCACCGTTTCGCCGATGCCATCGATGGCAAGCAGCGACTCCGCCGCCTGCTCGCTCCCCATCGCCTCACGCAACTGCGCATAGCTGCCATAATGCTTCGCCAGCAGCTTCGCCGTTTCCTCGCCCACATGGCGAATACCAAGCGCATAAATGAACCGCGCGAGCGTGACGTTCTTCGCCTTCTCAATCGCCGCAAATAAATTGCTGGCGGATTTTTCGCCCCAGCCCTCACGGTTTTTCAGGCGTGACAAACCTTCCGCGTCCCGCGCCTCCAGCGTGAAAATATCCGCCGGGTTTTGGATCAACCCTTCGTGAAAAAACGCTTCCACCTGCTTCGCGCCCAGGCCATCGATATCCATCGCATCGCGGCTGACGAAATGCTTCAGCCGCTCCACCGCTTGCGCCGCGCAAGTGAGGCCACCGGTGCAGCGCCGCGCCACTTCGCCTTCCGGGCGCACGGCATGCGCACCGCAGACCGGACACGCAGTTGGAAATTGATACGCCACCGCACCGCGCGGCAAATCCTCGCGCACCGCGACCACCTGCGGAATCACATCCCCCGCGCGCTGAATAATTACCGAATCGCCAACGCGCGCGCCCTTGCGGTTAATCTCGTCCTCGTTATGCAGCGTCGCATTGCTCACCACCACCCCGCCGACATTGACGGGCGTAAGCCGCGCCACCGGCGTCAGCGCGCCCGTGCGGCCCACCTGAATCTCGATCGCTTCGATCTTCGTCACCGCCTGTTCGGCTGGGAATTTATGCGCGATTGCCCAGCGCGGCGCACGCGCCACCTGGCCCAAACGCTGCTGCCAATCCAGGCGATTTACTTTATAGACCACACCGTCGATATCGTACTCAAGGCCCGCGCGGTCACGTCCCAACGCTTCGTAATAATTCATGATCGCGTCGGCATCCGTCAGGACCGCCATGCGCGGGTTGGTGGCTAACCCGAAAGCCGCGAACGCATCGATAAACCCGCGCTGCGTTTCGGCGAGCGGCGCACTCACCTCCGCCCAGCTATACACAAAATAACTTAGCTTGCGCGCAGCGGTGATGCTGGCATCCAGCTGACGCAACGACCCCGCCGCCGCGTTGCGCGGGTTGGCGAAGAGCGGTTCCTCCGCCGCCACGCGCGAATCATTCAGCGCCGCAAAATCGCTCTTGCGCATATAGACTTCACCGCGCACTTCGAGCAGCGCCGGTGGATTATTTTTGAGCGCCACTGGCAGCACATGCTTTAAATTCTCGGTGATATTCTCACCCACCTCGCCATCGCCACGCGTCGCGCCGAGCACCAGTTTGCCATGCTCGTAGCGCGCGGTGAAAGATAGCCCGTCGATCTTCGGCTCGGCGACGAGCTCAATTGTTTCATTCTCATCCAGCTCCAAAAACCGCCGAATACGCGTGATAAATTCCTCCACATCCTCACGCGTAAACGCATTCGCGAGCGACAACATCGGTCGCGAATGGCGCACTTTGCTAAAGGTTTCCGAAGGCGCCACCCCCACTTTCTGCGTTGGGCTATCGGCGCGAATCAATTCCGGATAATCCGCCTCGAGCTGCTCCAACCGCTGACGCAAGGTATCATATTCCGCATCGCTGATCGTCGGCGCATCGTCCTGATAATAGCGCTTGTCATGCGCACGGATTTCATCGCTGAGGCGCGCGATTTCATGCGCCGCATCTTCTTTTCGGGCAGCACTCACAACGCCGCCTCAAGCAGCTTACCCGCCGCTTTACGCGCTTCGTCGCTGATGGTCGCGCCCGAGAGCATGCGCGCCAATTCTTCCTTGCGCGCCGCCTTATCCAGCACATCCACCTGCGTCGTCACCGCTTTCGTGCCCGCTTTGCTGATGAACAAATGATGGCCCGCGAGCGCGGCCACCTGCGGCGCATGCGTCACCACGATCACCTGGGTTGCACTGCTAAGCTGCTTCAACCGCAGGCCAATCGCCTCCGCCACCGCGCCGCCCGTGCCGGTGTCGATCTCATCGAAAATCGAGGTGGTCGGCCCACCGGCATGCAGCACCACTTTCATCGCGAGTAGCAGGCGCGACAGCTCCCCGCCCGAGGCCACTTTATTCAGCGTGCCAAACGGCATGCCGGCATTCGTCGCCACCTCAAAACTCACCTGATGCATCCCGCCCTCGCCCCAGCTTTGCGGCGGCAATTCGCTTTGCACCACGCGCAGTTGCGTGCTCGCCATTTTGAGGGCCTTGAGCTCCTTCACCACTTCCTTGACCATTTTTTCACCGGCTTTTTCGCGCGCGTCATAGAGTGTTTTCGCGGCGGCTTTATAGTCGGTTTCTGCGGTAGCGAGAGTCGCTTTCGCCGCCTTCGTTTCGCGTTCGAGATTGGTCAGCGTGCTCACTTTCGCTTTCGCATCGCTCAGCAAATCCGGCAGCAACGCGACAGCGACATTAAACTTGCGCGCGGCCCCACGTAACGCATGCAAGCGATCCTCCGCCGCTTCCATCTCCGCCGGATCGATTTCAGCGGCATTAAGCGCGCGTTCGATGGCAACACTCACCTCCTCCACTGCGTTCTCCGCGGTTTCAAGTGTCGTGCCCACGCTCGCATCCACCGCATTCGTGCGGCCGATGAGTTTCGCGACTTGGCGCAACTGCAGCGCCGCACCGTTTGCTTCTGTCAACAAGCTCAAAGCCTCGCGCAAAGCACCGAGGGATTGCTTCGCATCCTGCGCTTTTTTGCGTTTCTCAGCGAGCTGTTCTTCCTCACCCGCTTGCGGGTTGAGCGCGCCCAACTCCTCGGCAATCTGGCGCAGCCATGCTTCATCCCGCGCCGCGCGTTCAGCCTCCGCCGCCAAGTGCTCGAGCGCCGTTTGCGCCGCTTTCCACGCCGCGAAACGCGATGCGGTTTTCTCTGTGAGCGCCCCATGATTGCCATAAACATCGAGTAGTGCACGGTGCGATTTGCTATCGAGCAACCCACGCTGATCATGCTGCCCATGGCGCGCGACGAGTAACTCGCCGAAGCGCTTGAGCGCCGCGGCACTCACCGGTGCATCATTCACAAACGCACGGCTTTTGCCATCGGCAGATAAGGTGCGGCGCAGCACCAGCGCGTCATTTTCCTCGAGCTCGAGCTCCGCCATCAACGCCTGTGCAGCAGCATTTTTTGTAATGTCGAATTCCGCCGTCACGCTCGCTTGGGTTTCGCCGCTGCGCACCAGCCCCGCGTCGCTGCGCTCGGCCTCGTGCTGGGCGAGCGCATCGAGCAAAATCGATTTGCCCGCGCCCGTCTCGCCCGTGAGCACGTTGAGGCCCGCGGCGAACGGAATGTCGCAGCTTTTGAGCAGCAATAAATTACGTATCGATAAATCCGTCAGCATCGCAGCCTAAAATTTCAAATAACGATCGAAGGTCGATTTCTTTTCTTCCGGCGAGAGATTCCCCTGCAGCATTTCGTAGCTGAATTTATACCAGTCCGAACCCGGGTAATTATAGCCCAGCACGGCGGCGTATTTCTTCGCTTCCGCCACCACGCCCAGGCGCAAATAGGTTTCAACCAACCGATGCAAAGCTTCCGGCACATGGCTCGTGGTTTGGTAATGGTCGATCACATATTTGAAGCGGTTGAGTGCCGCCGGGTAATCGTTGCGCTTCAAATAATAGCGGCCAATTTCCATCTCTTTGCCCGCGAGATGGTCCTCGGTGAGATCGAGCTTCACCTTCGCGTCGCGCGCATAGTCGGAATCCGGGAAACGCTCCACCACATCCTTCAGCGCCTCGCGCGCCTTTTCGCTCATTTTCTGGTCGCGTCCGACATCGGAAATCTGCGTGTAGTAGCACAACGCCGTGAGGTAATAGGCATACGGCGTGCTGGTATGGGTCGGGTGCAGTTTCACGAAGCGGTCGAGAATCACCACCGCATCCTCGAACTGGCCGCCGCGATAGGCCGAATAGGCCGCCATAATCTGCGCATGCGTCGCCCATTCGGAATAAGGGTGCTGGCGCTCGACTTCCTCGAACTGCTCCGTCGCGTTTTTGAAGGAGCCGCGCTGATAAGTCTCGAGCGCCTTGCTGTAGAGCGCATCGATCGGCTCGTTTTTTTCGACGATTTTGTTGACGTCGTCGTCCTTATCGCCGCACGCCGCGAGCGCGAGCAGCAGCACAAGCGCTGCTCTACGGGTGACGCACCAAAATCCTTGTTGTCGAAGTTCCATGAATTCCTTATAGCAGCGCTTGAACCGCGCGCAACAAGCCAATGCCTAAGGATTCAAGCTATGAACAGGAAAAAATCGACGCCCGCAAAAATCACCCTGCGCGAACTGACGGCGAAGGAAATCGCGGGCATTTTCCCGCTGGTGAACATGCATAATCCTGGTGTCACCAAAGCGTTATTCAGCAAGCGTTTGAAGGATATGCTGCCGTTTGGGTATAGCGCCGTTGCGGCGTTCGAGGGCAAAAAGATGGTAGCCGTCAGCGGCTTTTGGCTGCGCTCGCGCTTTTGGTGCGGGCGGCAGCTCGATATCGATAACTTCTTCGTCCATCCGGATTTTCGCCGCTTAGGGCTTGGCAAACAGCTGGTCGAGTGGCTGGAAGCCAAGGCACTGGCTGAAAAATGCGAGCTCATCGTGCTCGATGCTTATGCCGATAGCTTCCTCGCCCACCGTTTCTACCACCGCGAGGGCTTCGTCGCGACCGGTACGCATTTCACGAAAGTGCCCGGGAGTTTGGTACCTTGGAAGGGGCGACCGCGGTAGCAATTAGGCAATAGCAGTGCGGCTTGGCACGCCTCTCCCCGCGGGAGAGGCAACGAGGCTTAGCGCTTTTCTTAGCTGACCCCAACGGGGGAAGATAAGAAAACGCTTAGCCGCAGTGGTGAGGGCGCCGCGCCGCTGGGTGTTTTCTCAATATAAAAATGATGGGCCTTAATTGATAGATAGTATGAGCCCAGCGGACCATCGCCCTCACCCTAATTTGCAACCAATCGCCTAACGGCGCTTGGGCAAATTAGGCCTCTCCCACGGGGAGAGGCGTCCCCAGCCGCTCCGCTTGTGACTACTTCAAATGATAGGATTTGTGTAAAGCTACTTAAGCGCTGATACGCTCTTCAACTAAAGTGCGCTCGATCTGCATCGGCACATCTACTTCCTCACCACCGACGATGCGGTAGTTACTCGCATCCGCGAAAATCGCGCGCAGGAGCTTGTTGTTGATGCCGTGGCCCGGGCGGCTGGTCGTCACATCCCCCTGAAGC
>JBEHYI010000108.1:0-6560 GCA_048498255.1 Pseudomonadota bacterium
CCTCTTCGGCGAGCGGTACGTTGAAATCTGGAACCTCGTTTTCATGCAATACGAAGCCCTCGCGGATGGCACGCAAATCGCGCTCCCCAAACCCTCCATCGACACCGGCATGGGCCTCGAGCGCCTCACCGCCGTCCTCCAAGGCGTGCACGATAATTACGACATCGATTTGTTCAAAAACATTCGTGAGTATTTGTGGAACTTACTTGATGGTGAAATCAAAACTTTTAGGCACGGAAAAACTCCCCATCGTATAGAAGATCGACGTGCAGCATTTGAAGTGCCTTCGCGAGTGATCGCAGACCATCTGCGCTCCACATCATTTCTAATTGCAGATGGCGTATTACCGAGCAACGAAGGCCGCGGCTATGTGCTGCGTCGGATTATGCGCAGAGCGATGCGCTATGCACACCAACTTGGATTTGAGCAGCCGTTAATGCATCGTATGGTCCCCGCCCTCGTGCGCGAAATGGGCGATGCTTACCCCGAGCTCAAACGCGCCGAAGCCTCCATCGCCGTCACCCTGCTCGAGGAAGAAAAACGCTTCAAAGAAACGCTCGAACGCGGGCTCAAACTGCTCGAGGAAGAAAAAACCGGCATGAAATCCGGCGGCATTTTCTCCGGCACCGCCGCCTTCAAGCTGTACGACACCTACGGCTTCCCGCTCGACCTCACGCAGGATATCCTCCGCGCCGACAACATCACCGTCGACATGGCGGGGTTCGATGCCGCCATGGCCGAGCAAAAAGCCAAAGCCCGCGCGGCGTGGAAGGGCTCCGGCGCAAGCGCGACGGCAACCCTCTGGTTCGACATCAAAGAAAAAACCGGCACGACGGAATTCCTGGGTTACGCCATGGAATCCGCCCAAGGCCAAATCACCGCGCTGGTGAAGGATGGCAAGGAAGTCACCGAGCTGAAAGCGGGCGAAACCGGCCAGCTCCTCACCAATCAAACCCCGTTCTACGGCGAATCCGGCGGCCAAATCGGCGACCATGGCAGCATCGTGAGCGCCGGCGGCAAGGCCGCTGTCACCGACACGCAAAAACCGCTCGAAGGCGTGTTCGTGCATGAGGTAAAAATCACAGACGGCAGCCTCAAAATCGGCGACACCGTCGAACTCACCATCGATACCGCGCGCCGCAACCGCATCCGCGCCAACCACTCGGCCACCCACCTCCTCCACGCCGCCCTGCGCGCGCAACTGGGCGAGCATATCACGCAAAAAGGCTCGCTCGTCGCCGAGGACCGCCTGCGCTTCGACATCACCAACCCCAAAGCCATCAGCCGCGAGGAACTGGCAAGCGTCGAGGCCGAGGTGAACCGCTACATCGCGCAAAAATCGGATGCGACGACCAAGCTCATGAACCAGGCCGACGCCATCGCCGCCGGGGCCATGGCCCTGTTCGGCGAGAAATACGGCGCGGAAGTGCGCGTGCTCACCATGGGCAAAACCGCCGATGGCCGCGATTTCTCCGTCGAGCTTTGCGGCGGCACGCATGTTTCCAACACCGGTGAAATCGGCCTCTTCCGCATCCTTTCGGAAGGCTCCGTCAGCTCCGGCGTGCGCCGCATCGAGGCCGTAACGGGCGAGGACGTGCGCAAAAACCTGCTCGAGCAATTGGGCAAGCAGGATGAGCAGCTCCAAGCCCTCATCAAGGAAAACACGCGCTTGCTGGCGGAAGTGAAAAAACCCGCAGGTAGCGTTGTCTCCACACCATCGCTCGCAGCCGTAGAATCCGCACCGCTTGGCGAAGTCATCACCCGCTTTGAAAACGAAAACAGCAAAGCGCTAGCCAGCATCGAGACACTGCAGGAAGCCAACAAAAAACTCGGCAAGGAAGCAGCTGAAGTCAAAAAACAAGCCGCCATGTCCGGCGGTGCGGAGCCCATACTTGAAACAATCACGAGCACGAAATCTGGGCCCATCCAACTCGCCAGCAAAATCTTCGGTGAGCTCGATGCGAAATCCCTGCGCGACCTCGCCACCACCATGCACCAGCAAAACCCGGATGCCGTCTCGGTGCTGCTCGCATCAAGCGAAGGCAAAGGCAGCATCATCGTCGCCATCGGTAAGGAAATCGCGGGCAAAGTGGATGCACCCACACTCGTCAAAGCCGGTGTCGCAGCCCTCGGCGGCCAGGGCGGCGGCGGCAAACCCGACTTCGCCCAAGGCGGCGGGCCAAATGGCGATCAGCTGGAAGCAGCGCTTGGTGCGGTGAAAGCAGCGCTTTAGCAGCTTAATTCACCCGTGGCGGCTGCTTACGAAACATCGCCTCAAGATCCAGCGCGCTATGCAACACGCGCGCAATACCCAGCGGCTGCGCTTTAGGGTCATAGATAATAAGATACGAAAACACCTGCCAGAACTTCACCGGCGCTTTCGTTAAATCCGTCCGGCGATGCCCGGCCTCAGGATTCTCCACCAAAAACCGCATTGCCTGATGAATTTCTCGCAGTACATGGCGCGCCAAATAAATGCCGCCCTGCCCGATCAGATACGCACTGATCTCGTTTAAATCCTGCTCCGCCTCGGCGGAAAGGCGAAAACCGCTCATGCTTTGCGCTTGGGTTGCGTGGCCGCCAACTTGGCGTCGAGCTTGGCAAAAAACGCTTCGCCATCCACGCTTTTGCCTGCTTTCAGCGATTTCATGCCCGCCTGAATCTTCGCATCGATGGCGGATTGCTGCAGCTGCAACAACTGATCGCGCTCCTCCATCAACCGCAACGCGTCGCGCAGAATTTCGCTGGCATTATTATACCGCCCCGTGGCGAGCTGCGCCTGAACGAAGCTTTCAAAATGTTCACCTAATGAGAAACTGCTCGGCATCGCGACCTCCTATTATTATCTAATGATAATTTTTCCAAACAGTGGCGTCAAGCAGCATCCATACCAGCCAAAATGCAACAAGCCGCCCCAATCTTCCCCCCATTCACACTTCCTTAACCCCTTCTCCTGTAAGAAGGACGGGATTTCTGCTAAACATCATCGAAATATAATAACCAATAATAACTGGGAGTCCTCGCACATGTCATCCGTTGTCCAACTGAATAAAGGCCTGAAACCACACCCCATCACGGTCGCTTACGGCGACGGCATCGGGCCGGAAATCATGGAAGCGGTGCTCAAAATCCTCGCCGAGGCGCGCTGCCCGCTCGAGATCGACACGATCGAAGTCGGCCAGAAATTCTACGAAAAAGGCGTCACCACCGGCATTCCGCCGCAGGCTTGGGACTCCATCCGCCGCACCAAAGTGCTGCTCAAAGCCCCCATCACCACCCCGCAAGGCGGCGGCTACAAATCGCTCAACGTCACCATGCGCAAATCGCTGGGCCTCTATTCCAACGTGCGCCCCTGCACCAGCTACCACCCGTATATCAAATCCATGCATGCCAACATGAACATGGTCATCATCCGCGAGAACGAGGAAGATCTCTACGCGGGCATCGAATACCGCCAAACGCAGGATGCCTTCCAATCCGTGAAAATGATCACTCGCTCGGGCTCGGAGCGCATCATGCGTTACGCGTTCGAATATGCGGTCGCCAACAACCGCAAAAAAGTGACCTGTATGTCGAAAGACAACATCATGAAACTCACCGATGGTGCGTTCCACGACATGTTCAACATGGTCGCGAAGGAATACCCGCAGATCGAGAACGAGCACTATATCATCGATATCGGCTCGGCGCGTATTGCATCGAAGCCGCATGTGTTCGACGTGATCGTGACCGAGAATCTCTTCGGTGACATTATTTCCGATATCGCGGCGGAAGTCTCGGGCTCCGTCGGTCTCGCCGGCTCCTCCAACGTCGGCGCGAACTACGCCATGTTCGAAGCTATTCATGGCAGCGCGCCGGATATTGCAGGCAAAAACATCGCGAACCCATCGGGCCTTCTCCACGGCGCAATCATGATGCTCGTGCATCTGGGCCTCAACGAGCAAGCCTCGCTGATCCATAACGCCTGGCTGAAAACGATCGAGGACGGCCAGCACACGGTCGATATCCATAACGAAATGTCGAAAGCCAAGCTCGGCACCAAAGAATTCGCGGATGCCGTGATCGCCCGCCTCGGCCAGGAGCCCGAGACCTACCGCGTGGTGAAATACGCCCCGCTGAAGGACGGCGCATCGATCGCGAGCCACGCGGTGATGGCGAAGGAAACCGAGGAGCGCGTGCTCGTCGGCCTCGACCTCTTCGTGCATTGGTATGGCAAGGATATCGAGACGCTGGGCAAGCTGATGGAAAGCCTGTCGACGCCGAAACTCTCGCTCACCATGCTTTCGTGTAAAGGCCTCAAAGTTTGGCCCAACATCATCACCGAGATGGATGTGACCGACCGCTTCCGCGCGCGCTTCTTGCCGCAGAAAAAGGGCGACTCCATCACGCTGAAGGATGTGGCAAACCTGCTCTCCGCCGCCGCCGACAAGGGCGTGGACTTCCTGAAATTCGAAACGCTCTATACGTTCGATGGGAAGAATGGGTTTAGTTCTAGCCAGGGTGAGTGATTAACGATCTAAGCCAGTACCAAGTGTTTTTGCACGCTCTGAAAGAATTTTCATTTTGTCATGGTCTGCATAAACACGGTATCCGCCCGACTCATGGCGGGCATAAAGGCGTAAGCCTGCCCCATATTTTGCTTCAATATCCTGCCCGAGTTGATCGCATCGCTCCTTATCGAAGAAAGGCGTGCGCCAATAGAACGTATTCCCTTCAGGGTCGCCTTGCCAACGATGTGTACGGCGAACAGCAACGAATGATATGCCGCATAAGGTTTGGCACATTGGCACACCTTTTAGGCCTTCTGCGGAATCAATAGCCGTAAAAGGCATTGGATCTTCCATTAACGATCGTGGTGGAAACATAAGCTCTCCTTATTTGGGAATGAGCTATAGCGCGAAACAATGCTCCACAATATTACAGTTTCATGAAACTTTCAGGCAACGCCGCCCTCACCACCACCGGCGGTTTGTTGTGGCTGAGCGGAATACTCACCGCCTCCGCATGCAGCATCATCGATAGTTTCGCGGCGCTGAACTCCCCCACATCCGGCCCATAGAACGGGTCGCCAACAATCGGGCACCCCAGCGCCAGCGCCGCATGCAGGCGAATCTGGTGCGTGCGCCCGGTTTTGGGGAAGAAGAGGATTTCGGACAATTCGCCAAAACTCCGCACCACCCGATACTCCGTCACCGCGCGCTGCCCGGCCTCATCCAGCGACATTTTCCACTTACTTCCCACGCCGGATTTCAAAATCGGCCGGTCGATCACACCCTCCGCCACTTCCGGCACACCGACACAAATCGCGCGGTAGGTCTTTTCCACCTTCTGCGTTTCGAAGAGTTTCCCGAGCTTGATTAAAGCCTGACGATGGCGGCCTAACACGAGGCAGCCCGAAGTCCCACGATCCAGCCGATGCGCCAGCTGCGGCGGGTTCGGCAAGCCAAACTGCAAAAATGTGAACGACTGATCGAGCGCGATTCTGTCATGCCCCGTCACATGCACGGCAATGCCCGCGGGCTTGTCGATCACCAGCATCATCGCATCCCGGTGCAGCACCCGCGCGAGGATTTCCGCCTCCGTCAGCGCGCGCGTCGCAGTCATTATGCGCCCGCCGCCAACGCCGCCAGCATCTTCTCCGCCGCCAGGCGCTCCGCCTGTTTCTTCACCCCCGCCTCGGCGCGCACAGGCTCCGCGCCCTGCACTACCAGCTCAATCACAAACAGCGGCGCATGGCTTGGGCCCTCAGCACTTACTACCTTGTATTCCGGCAGCGGCAACCCGCGCGCTTGCACCCATTCCTGCAACGTCGTTTTCGCATCCTTCGGCGGCGCTTTCATCGCTTCCGCATACCCGCGCCAGAATTTCTCCACCACCGCCCGCGCGGCCTCAAGCCCGCCATCGAGATACAGCGCACCCAGCAGCGCCTCGCACGCATCCTCCAAATTCGAAGGATTTTCGCGCCCGCCCTGCTCCTCCTCGCCGCCACTCAGCTGCAAATGCGCGCCAAGTTGCATCACCCGCGCGATTTGCGCCAGCTGCTCGCCGTTGACCAGCGACACCAGGCGCTTGCTCAAATCGCCCTCGGCCTCTTCGGGAAATAACCGGTACACCATCTCGGCAATCACCAAGCCCAGCACCGCATCGCCCAAAAACTCGAGCCGCTGGTTGCTGCCCGTGGCCCCCTCACGCACCAGCGAACGGTGGGTGAGCGCGCGCTGCAGCAGTTTCGCGTCACGAAAAGTGTAGCCGAGCGTGGCTTCAAGCTCCGCGAATGCAGGCTTCGCCGCCATCAATCAATCGCCTTAAACATGCGGCCACTCAAGCCCTTCATCGAAAACGCAATCACCTCCGCGCGGCCGATGATATTCTCAAACGGCACATAGCCCACCGGGTCCGCAAAGCGGCTATCCTGCGAGTGGTCGCGGTTGTCGCCCATCATGAAATAATGCCCCTCCGGCACATGAAACACCGGCGTGTTATCCGCCGGTCCCTCGCGAATATCATCCAGCACCACATGCGTACGCCCGCCCGGCAGCGTCTCGTTGAAGCGCGCCACA
>JBEHYI010000109.1:0-6493 GCA_048498255.1 Pseudomonadota bacterium
CGAGCATGGTTGCGACGAAGCGCTGCTGCTTGCGAGCGATGGCACCATCAGCGAAGCCGCGAGCGCGAATATTTTTTGGATTAAGGACACTCAGCTTTTTACCCCGGCGCTCAGCAGCGCCTGCCTTGATGGCACTACCCGCGCGGCCGTGATGCGCCTCGCCGCGGTGAACGAAACACGCGCGGATCTCGATCACCTCGCCAATGCGGATGCGGTGTTTCTCACCAACGCGCGCCTGGGTATTTGGCCGGTTGCGGAGCTTGCGCCGCGTGGCTGGCGGTATGATGCGGCGCATCCACTCATCACCTCCCTCAGCGCGCAGCTCGCGGCGGATCGCGCGCGCGACATCGCGGCGTGGGTGAAGTAATGCGCTGGCAGCATCAGCAAACCTTGCCTTGGGCGGAACCGCTCGCCGTCGCCGAGCCGTTCGCGCACACCAACATGGCGCTGCTTTATTCCGGCATGCGCGAGGCATTCAGCGGACGCTACAGCTATTTGCTCACCGACGTGGTGGAAGTAATCAGTGGCGATGCGTGGGAGCAGCTTCCCGCTTTGCCGGAAACCGCGGATGGCCTGCCGCTCTGGGTCGGCTATCTCGGTTACGGCATGCGCGAAGAAGCGGCGCGCGGTGCGGCGAGCCCTGTTTCCCTGCCGAATTTTCGCCTGGTGCGTTACGCGCAGTTGCAACGGTTCGATCATGAAGCGCGGTGCGTGGATGTTTATGCGCAGGCGGAAAACTTCATCGCTCCCCCATCTCAGCCTTCTCCCGCAAGGGAAGAAGCTGCGCGAGCCGCACAACTTCAGTCCAACCTCACCCGCGCGGAATATGAGCGGATTGTCGCCGACACGATTGCTCAAATTCGCGATGGAAATTTTTACCAAGCCAACATCACGCGTAAGTTTTTCGGTAGCTTCGATAGCGCACCCGATAGTTGGCAGCTGTTTCTGAAACTCACGGCGGCAAGCCCCGCGCCGTATAGCGCTTATATTCGCCACGGCGAAAGCGCTATCCTCTCCTCGAGCCCGGAATGTTTTTTGAGCATCGATGAAAAAGGCGTGATGGTAACGCGCCCGATCAAAGGCTCCGCGCGGCGGAGTGAGGATGCGGCGACGGATGAAAAGATTCGCTCAGCACTCGCCAGCAGCACTAAAAACCACGCTGAAAATTTGATGATTGTCGATCTCATGCGCAACGATCTTTCACGCGCGAGTGTGCCAATGAGCGTTACTGTAGCCGAGCAATCGGCACTGTATTCTTATGCAACGATTCACCATTTGATTTCGACGATTCGCGCGCAGAAATTGCCAGATGTCAGCGTCTATGATGCCGTGCGCGCCTGTTTCCCCGCGGGTTCCATGACCGGTGCGCCGAAACGCGCCGCCATCGACTGGTGCACAGCGCGGGAGAAGCTGGAGCGTGGCGTCTATAGCGGCGCAATCGGTTGGTTCGGCGCGGGCGATATCTGCGACTTATCCGTCGTCATCCGCACGTTGATTTTGGATGGCGACCGTTTCGAATTCCAGGTCGGCGGCGGTATTGTCGCGGACTCCACGCCCGAGGATGAATGGCGCGAAACCATCACCAAAGCGCGGGGGATTCTCGCGGCGCTGGGGTTGAGTGAAGCGGATTTAGAAAAGCTTTAAGCCGCCTCCGCCACCACGCCCTGCAGCGATTGCAGCTGCATGATCTCGGGCGCGGCAATGTTGTAAGCCCCTGCCAGCTGCAGTTTGACGACGCCGCTTGGCACACTCACCAGCAGCTCCACTTTCGCACCACGATCGAGCGGTTTGCCCAGCATTTCCTTTAAACGCGGCAGCTCCGCCATCTCTTCCACCTTCACGGTGACGAGGTTCGCGCGCACGCCCTGCGCCACTTGGTCGAGCAGCTCGATATGATTGACCAGCACGCGCATGCCGCGCTCGCCATGGCGAATATCGACGTTGAGCAGCAGCGCGGTGCCGGATTTCAGCATGTCGTGTTTTTCGTTCAGCAAATGCTCGTCGAACACGGCGACCTCATACTGCCCGTGCGCATCCGAGAGTGTGAGGAAGGCCGAGCGCCCGCGCGGCGAGCTGCGCAGTTTAGTGGCGGTGAGAATGCCCGCGAGCTTGAGTTTCTGCTTATCCGGCAGCGACTCGCTGAGGCGCGTGGAGCTTGAGACACCGAGCTTTTTAAACACCGGCATGTAAGGCTCGAGCGGGTGCGCGGTGAGGTAAAACCCAATCGCGCTGCATTCGTGGTTGAGCTTTTCGATCACCGGCCATTCTTCGATGGACTTCAGCGCGCGACGGTTCATTTCCTTCGCCGCCTCGCCGCCGAACAGACTCACTTGGCTGCTGGTGCGCTCTTCCGTCGCGTTTTGTGCGGAGGCAATAAGCATATCGAGTGATTCGATGAGCTGGCGGCGGTTGGGCACCAGCGAGTCGAACACACCGGCCATGATGAGGAATTCCATCTGCCGCCGGTTCATCACGCTGGCATCGACGCGATGCGCGAAATCATGGATATCCTTGAACGGGCCGTTCTTCTCGCGCTCAGCGATGATCGCGGCCATTGCCGCCGGGCCGACATTTTTGATGGCCGCGAGTGCGTAGCGCACGGCCTTTTTAGGGGATTGGGGATTGGGAATTGGGGATTGGTTTTCTTCCCGAATCCCGAATCCCGAATCCCGAATCCCTACTTCTTCTACAGCAAACTGCACCTGCGACTTATTAATATCCGGCGGTAGCACCTCGATGCCGAATTTGCCCGCTTCCTGCACGAATTGGCTGAGTTTATCGGTTGAGCCGGATTCGTAGGTCATCGACGCGGCCATGAATTCCACCGCGTAATTCGCCTTGAGGTAGGCGGTTTGGTAGGCAATCACCGCGTAAGCCGCCGCGTGGGATTTGTTGAAACCGTAGCCCGCGAACTTTGCCACCAGGTCGAAAATGTTGCTCGCCTGCGCCTTGTTTACGTTGTTCTTCACCGCGCCTTCGACAAACATCGCGCGCTGCGCATCCATCTCCGCTTTGATTTTCTTACCCATCGCGCGACGCAGCAAATCCGCACCGCCCAGCGTGTAACCCGAGAGCACCTGCGCAATTTTTTGCACCTGCTCCTGGTAAATAATCACGCCGTAGGTTTCCTTCAGCACGGGCTCGAGCAGCGGGTGCAGATAATCCGGCTGTTCGCGACCATGCTTCACGTCGATATAGGTTGGGATGTTATCCATCGGGCCCGGACGGTAGAGCGCGCCGAGCGCGATGAGATCTTCGATGCTGTCGGGCTTCAAGTTTTTCAGCGCCGCGATCATGCCCGCGGATTCGAACTGGAACACGCCGAGCGTGTCGCCGCGGGTGAGCATGGAATAGGTTTTCTTGTCGCCTTCAGGCAGTTTCAGCAGGTCGATTTCAACACCGGTTTCGGCAATGAAATCCACCGCTTTTTTGAGGATGGATAAGGTGCGCAAGCCCAGGAAATCGAACTTCACCAACCCTGCGGCCTCGGCCCATTTCATGGAATATTGGACGACCAGCATGTCGGATTTCGGATCGCGATACATCGGCACTAAATCGACCAGCGGGCGGTCGCCGATCACCACCCCTGCGGCGTGGGTGGAAGCGTGGCGGTAAAGCCCTTCGAGCTTGATCGCTATTTCGCCAAGATGCGCAGCGTTTTCGTCCTCATCCAGCGCTTGTTTGAGGAGCGGCTCCTGGTCGATCGCCTCTTTCAGCGTGACGGGTGCTGCGGGGTTGTTGGGCACCAATTTACAAATGCGATCGACCTGCGAATAGGGCATTTGCAACACGCGGCCCACATCGCGCAGTACCGCACGGGCCTGCAGTTTCCCGAAGGTGATGATAGAAGCGACTTTATCATCGCCGTATTTCTCGCGCACGTAATGGATCACGCGCTCGCGCCCGTCCTGGCAGAAATCGATATCGAAATCGGGCATCGACACGCGCTCGGGGTTGAGGAAGCGCTCGAACAGCAGGCCGTAACGCAGCGGATCAAGGTCAGTGATCAGCAGCACCCAGGCGACGATGGAACCCGCGCCTGAGCCGCGGCCGGGGCCGACGGGGATGTCATGTTCCTTCGCCCAGGAAATGAAATCCGAAACGATGAGGAAGTAGCCGGGGAATTTCATGGTGATGATGACGTCGAGCTCGAATTCGAGACGCTCGCGGTAAGGTTTCGCGATTGCTTCTTTCTCCGCGTCGCTCATTTCCGGCGTGAAGACGAGCTTGTTGAGCCGCGCTTCGAGCCCCGCGCGGGCGCGCACGCAGAGCGCTTCGGATTCGCTGAGCACGTTGCCCGATTCATCCTTCATCGCGAAACCGGGGAGAATCGGCGAGCGCGACGGCGCCCAAATATGGCAGCGTTGGGCGATGGTGAGCGTGTTTTCGAGCGCTTCGGGAATGTCGCTGAACAGCAGCTTCATTTCCTTCGCGCTTTTGAAGCGGTGCTCCGCATTCATGCGCGGGCGGTCGCTCTCGGTCACGTAGCGCCCGTCGGCGACGCAGAGCAGCGCGTCATGCGCTTCGTACATTTTCGCATCGGTGAAATAGACATTATTCGTTGCCACGAGCGGGATATTGCGGGCCAGCGCGAGGTCGATCTGCGCGCGTTCGATGAGTTTTTCTTCAGGCAGACTATGGCGTGTCAGTTCGATATAGAGCCGGTCGGCGAACATATCCTGCAGGCCGTCGAGCAGCTTTTCTGCATCCGCGCGTCGGTTGGTGATGAGCGATTTGGCAAAGCCGCCTTGCGTGCTGCCGGTGAGCGCGATGAGGCCGGCGCTGTGTTTTGCGAGCGTCGCATAATCGATCAGCGGTGTTTGGCCGAGTGCTGGCGCGGTGTAGGCCTGGCTGCTGAGTTGCAGCAAATTCGCGTAGCCGGTTTCGTCCTTCGCGTAGACCAGCAAATGCTCCGGCTCGAACCGCGTGCTCGCCGCCGCTTGCGCGCCCATGCCGAAGGGAACAAGCGACAGGGTGAGGCCCAAAATCGGCTGAATCCCCTCCTTCACCGCGTATTCGGAAAACTCCAGGGAGCCGAAGAGATTGTCGTGATCCGTGAGGCCGATGGCGGGCATCAACTCCGCTTTGGCGAGCGCAATCAATTTCGGAATTTTAATCGCGCCTTTGAGGAGCGAATAGGCGCTGTGCGTGCGAAGATGGACGAAACTCGCGGTCATGCACGGGCCTTTCCTCTTGTCATTCCCGAGCTAGCTTCGTCAAAATTCTCCTTCAGAATTTTGCAACGAAGCTTCATCGGGAATCCAGCTTTTGGAACTGTCATTCCGGCTAGCTTTAGCCAGAGCAGTGACTGGATCCCCGATGAAGCTTTGCAACCAAAAAACTGAAGAAGTTTTTTGGGCAAAGCTAACTCGGGGATGACAAATTTCCAGGTCATTCCGATACCGCCACGAGCTTGCCCTCACGCAGCGTCACCGCGCGGGTGAGCCGTTTGGCAAGGGCCATGTTGTGGGTCGCAATCAGCATCGCGACACCCTCTTCTTTCGCGATTTCGATGAGCAGATTAGTCACAGAATCCGAGGTGTGCGGGTCGAGATTGCCGGTCGGCTCATCCGCCAAAATCAACTTCGGCTGGTTCGCGAGCGCGCGGGCGATGGCGACGCGTTGCTGCTCCCCGCCGGATAGTTGCGAGGGCAGATGACGAAGACGTTCTGCGAGCCCCAGGCGGCTGAGCAGTTTTTCGGCTCGCACCACCGCATCCGCTTTTTTTACGCCCGCAATCAACTGCGGCATCATCGCATTTTCGAGCGCGGTGAGCTCTGGCAGCAAATTATGGAACTGGTAGATGAAGCCAATATGCTGGTTGCGAAGCTGTGTGCGGGTGGCATCATTGGCGGTGGTCGCATCCGTTTCGGCGATGGTGATGCTACCATTTTGCGGGCTATCGAGCAGGCCAGCGATGTGCAACAGCGTCGATTTGCCGGAGCCGGAGGGACCGATAAGCGCCACGAGTTCGCCGGATTTTAATTCGAGGTCTGCCCCGCACAGCACTTCGAGTGGCGCAGATTCGCTGGCGTAGGTGCGGGTGATGGCGTCGAGTTTTAGCACGATATTACTCATAGCGCAGCGCCTCCGCGGGGTCGAGGCTGGCCGCGCGACGCGCCGGGTAAATGGTCGCGAGCACGGAGAGCGCGAGCGAGAGAAGGACGATGACCGCCACCTCGCGCGGGTCGGTTTTGGTGGGCAGCGTCGAGAGGAAATAGATATTTTCGACGAGAATTTCCTGCCCCATCACGCGTTCGATGAGATGGTGCAGTGGCTCGAGATACGCGGCGACAATGAGGCCGAGCGCGATGCCCGCGGCTGTGCCTACCGCGCCAATCCAGCTGCCGGCGGCGATGAAAATTTTCATTACGCTTTTGCGGCTCGCGCCCATCGTGCGCAGCACGGCGATGTCGCGGCGTTTTTCCTTCACCAGCATGACAAGGCTCGAGATGATGTTGAACGCGGCGACGAGGATGATGAGCGCGAGGAT
>JBEHYI010000110.1:0-6383 GCA_048498255.1 Pseudomonadota bacterium
TGCTTGCGAAACACGCTAACCACGCCCATCACTAGGAGTTCGTGATAATGAAAAATTTTGTTCGTTTCCTGAGTGTGGCGCTGCTGATGGCGGCGGGCCCCGTGTTCGCTTCGGCGGATCGCGAGGAGCCCAAGCAAATCGACTGGGCGTTCGATGGCGTGTTCGGCAAATTCGACCGCGCTTCGGTACAGCGCGGGTTTCAGGTCTATAAGGAAGTTTGCTCGGCGTGCCATGGTTTGAAGCGCGTTTCGTTCCGCCATCTCGAAGGGGCTGGTTTCTCGGCGGCGGAAGTGAAGTCGCTCGCGGCCGGTTACACGATCAAGGATGGCCCGAACGATATGGGCGAGATGTTTGACCGCCCGGGCCGCCCGTCGGATTATTTCCCGTCGCCTTACGCGAACGATAATGCCGCGCGTGCGGCGAATAACGGTGCCTTGCCGCCGGATCAGTCGCTGCTGGTGAAAGCACGTGAGGACGGGGCGAACTATATTTACTCGCTGCTCACCGGTTACGAAGAAGCGCCGGAAGGCATGGAGATCCCTGCCGGTGCGCATTACAACCCGTATATGGATGGGCATGTGATCAAAATGGCGCCGCCGCTGAAGGACGATCAGGTGACCTACCAGGATGAGACGAAGGCGACCTTAGATCAGGAAGCGAAGGATATTGTGAACTTCCTGCAATGGGCGGCGGAGCCGGAGATGGAGCAGCGCAAGGCGATGGGCATTCACGTAATGCTGTTCCTTGGTGCGATGACTGCCTTTTTCTACCTCGTCAAAAAACGCATCTGGTCTAATTTGCACTAGTATAGCGGACCATCTGCGCCGGATTTTATGTCCGCAAGATGTCCTCATGTAGCGCTGCTACACTGCGGTACTTGCGAACATAAAACCCAACGCATCTGGCCCACTCTCCTAGTGCGCGGCTTTGCCGCGGGAGCTCGTTGAAACAATGGAACTTCTCAATGCAGCATTTCTTGGAATCGTCGAGGGCTTGACGGAGTTTCTTCCGGTATCTTCCACCGGCCATCTCATCCTGTTTGTCGATTTGCTGAAGTTTCAGGGGCCGCCGGGGCATGTGTTCGAGGTGGTGATTCAGCTGGGTGCGATTCTGGCGATTGTGGCGCTCTATTGGAAGAAATTGCTGATGGTGCTGGTGGAGTTGCCGCGGGCACGGCCGGCGCAGCATTTTGTGCGGAATGTGGTGTTGGCTTTTTTGCCCGCGATGGTGATTGGGGCGGCGTTTCACGATAAGATCAAGGCGGCGTTGTTTAACCCGACGGTGGTGGGGTTGGCGATGTTGCTCGGTGGTGTGGCGATTCTCGTGATTGAGAAGAAAAAGCCGGTGGCGGTGATTGAGAGCACAGAAGCGATGGGCTGGAAAACCGCGCTCGGGATTGGCTTCATTCAATGCATTGCGATGATTCCCGGCGTGTCACGCTCGGGGGCGACCATCATGGGTGCGCTGATGCTCAAGGTCGAGCGCAAGGCGGCGGCGGAGTTCTCGTTTTTCCTCGCGATTCCGACCATGTTCGCGGCGACCTTGTACGATCTCTACAAAGCGCGGCATGATTTAAGCGCGGGTGGGATGGACCAAATCGCCGTGGGGTTTGTCGTCTCGTTTGTCGTCGCGCTGCTGGTCGTGCGCTGGCTGATCCGCTTCGTGCAGACGCACGGGTTTACGGTATTTGCGTGGTACCGGATTGCACTTGGCGCGGTGATTCTGGCGCTGGTTTCGCTTTAAGCCCGTTTGCGTTTGAGGAGGCGAGTGACCAAGCTCGCATCATAGGCTTTCATCACCAACACGCTGGCACCAAAAACAACCATACCAACGGTGATGACGCTCGAAAGCGCGGCGACTTTATGCGCGGTGCCGATGGTGTAATAGGGCGCGGCGAAGGATTGGGCCACGGCAAGGGCGGCGGCCATGATGCCGCTTGCGCCGAGCATTTTGATGAGGCGGGATTTGAGCAGGCTATCGGGCATGAAAATTTCGCGTTTGTGCAAAATCCACATCATGGCGCCGACATTGACCCAGCCCGCGATGGTGGTGGCGAGCGCCATGCCGACCTGTTCGAGATGCACGACATAAACGAGGGTAAGATTGAAGAAGAGATTCACGCCGACGCAAGTAAGCGCGATTTTAAACGGGGTTTTGGTGTCGTGGTTCGCGTAAAACCCGGGTGCGAAGATTTTGACGGCGAGGAAGGCGGGAAGGCCTGCGGTGAAAGCGATGAGGGTGGGCACGGCCTCTTCCATATCATGGGTGGTGAAGGCGCCGTGCTGGTAGAGCACCATGATGATGGGCTTGGCGATGACGCAGAGTGCGGCGGTGGAGGGCAGGCCGAAAAGCAGCACGAGTTCGAGTGCGCGGTTCATGCTGGTGCGGGCTTCGGCGATGTTACCGGAGCGGATTTGTTTGCTGAGCATGGGCAGCAGCACGGTGCCCACGGCGACGCCGATCATGCCGATCGGCAGTTCGGTGATGCGGTCGGCGTAATAGAGATAGGATACCGCGCCGGGGATGTGGCTCGCGATGATGACATCGATGAGGAGGTTGAGCTGTTGCACGCCGGAGCCCAGCGCCGCGGGGGCCATGAGGAGGAGCATGGCTTTCACTTGTTTGGTGAGGCGTGGGGGCACAAGCGGGGGCATCATGTCCGAGCGCACGCAGGCGAGGATGAGCCAGCCGAATTGGACGATGCCGGCGATGAACACGGCGTAGCTGAGGGCGTGGGCGGGGGTCGGGCTCATGCCGTTTAAAAACAGCATGCCGCCGATCATGCAGAGATTGAGGAGAATGGGGCTAGCCGCGGGCGCGGCGAATTTGCCCATGGAGTTGAGCACGCCGCCGAGCAGCGAGACGAGCGAGATGAAAAGGATGTAGGGGAAGGTGATTTGCGAGAGGGTAACGGTGAGGTCGAATTTCTCGGGCGTGTCGGCGAAACCGGGGGCGAAAAGCGGCGTGATCCAGGGCATGAAGACGATGAAGACGGCGTTGAGCACGAGGAGGACGAGCAGCAGCACGCTCATCACTTCGCCGGCGAATTTCACGGCGGCGTCGTGCCCTTCGGCGGTGAGGATGGAGGAGAAGCTTGGGATGAAAGCGGCGTTGAAGGCGCCCTCGGCAAACAGGCGGCGGAAGAAATTGGGCAGTTTGAAGGCGACGAAAAACGCGTCCGATAGCCAGCTCGCGCCGATCAAATTCGCCATCAGCACATCGCGGATGAAGCCCGAGATGCGGCTCAAAAAAGTAAAAAAACCAATCGTAAGAGTCGATTTGACGAGTGACATGTGCGCGTGCTGCCTTATAAAGTGTGGCCGCACCATGCCACTGAAAGTGTAACGACGCAACATGCGCATCATCCGCCATTTACCTGATTCTGCCGATTCCGCGCGCGCTGTGGCGATTGGGAATTTCGACGGGCTGCACCGCGGCCACCAAGCGGTGATTGGGGCGATGGTGGAGGCGGCGAAAGCGCATGATGCGGTGCCGAGCGTGCTGACCTTCGAGCCGCACCCGCGCCGGTTTTTCCAAAAGGATGTTCCGGCCTTTCGGATCGAGCGGTTGAAAGATAAATTTTTGCATTTGGAGTCGGAAGGGGTCGCACAGGTGGTTGTGCCGCGGTTCAACCGTGCATTTGCGACCCTCGAGGCGCAGGATTTCCTCGATTTTATCCTTTTGAGAAAATTGGGTGCTAAGGCGGTGGTAACCGGAGAAAATTTTGCCTTCGGTCGTGGCAGGACCGGAGATAGCGCCATGCTTAAGGCATGGGGTGATAAACATAATGTCGAAATAATCACGGTTCCACCGGTTATGGTCGATGCAGAGGTCTGTTCCTCGAGCGCGGTGCGTTCGGCGATCCTCAAAGGCGATATTTCGGGGGCGAAAAAGTTCCTCGGGCATGATTACCGGCTGACGGGCCGGGTGGTGCGGGGCGAGCAGCGCGGACGCACGATCGGCTTTCCGACCGCAAACTTAGCGCTGGCGCGGGATTTACTGCTCCCGGCTTATGGCGTTTATGCCGTCTGGGTGGTGATGGATGGCAAACTCTATGAAGGCGTCGCCAATCTCGGCGTTCGGCCCACCGTTGCTGTGGATAGCTGTCCGAGCTTCGAGGTCTATGTATTTGATACCCTGCAGGAAATGTACGGGAAGACCCTCTCGGTGACCCTTGTGCATAAGCTGCGCGATGAGATGAAGTTCGAGGGGGTTGAGCAACTCAAGGCGCAAATCGCGCGCGATTGCGAAGCGGCGCGATTGGTATTAGCGAGGAATGCATGATGGAGCAGGCACCAACCCCAAACGCGGAACGAAAACGACAGGTCTTTTTCTTCGCTATCGTCGTGTTCGTCGTGTTTGCCGCCGATCAGCTGAGTAAATACTGGTTGGTGATAGTGTACGACATGCCGCATCGCGCGCCGGTGCAGGTGAATGACTATTTCGCGTTGGTGATGGCGTGGAACAAAGGCGTCAGCTTTAGCATGCTCAATAGCGGCGGGGCAATGCGCTGGCTGCTGACCTTCGCAGCGGTGGCGGTATCGGCGCTACTGATCCGACTTGCACTTAAGACGAATAACGGCCTCGAACGCATCGGTTATGCGCTGGTCGTCGGTGGCGCGCTGGGCAATGCGCTCGACCGCGCACGGTTCGGTGCGGTGGCGGATTTTTTCTACGCGCATATCGGCGATCTCGGCTGGCCTGCTTTCAATGTCGCGGATATGGGGATTTGCGCGGGCGTCGGGCTGTTGCTGCTTTCCTATGTAAAACCCCACCGGCCTGCTTGAAATCGCCGGTGAACCCTCGTAGGGTTGCGGCATGAAAAAAATCCTCGCCTCTCTTCTCCTTCTTTCGCCACTCTTACTCACTGCCTGCGAAGATGGCACCGTGCGCGATACGCTCGGCCTCAACCGCGATGCGCCTGATGAGTTCACCGTCGTGTCGCGCCCGCCGCTTGCAGTGCCGCCGGAATTTAACCTGCGCCCGCCCAAGCCCGGCGAGCCGCCGCGTGGTGTGCCGACCGATGAACAGGCGCGCAGTTTGCTTACCGGTAAAACGCCGGAGGCGAAAGTAACGGTCGATGGTATGGAAGCGCCAACCGTCGAAACCGCCGTGGTGCCCGTGGTGCGTAGCGATGTGTTGAGCGGAGGGGCGGCAAACCTGCTGAAACGTGCGGGTGGGGATGCGGCGGATACTAGCATCCGCGAAAAACTTTCGACCGATGCCACGACGCCTGCCGATACCAGCAACGCAACGACGCTGATGGATCAGCTCATTGGTGCGGAGAAGAACGAGCCGGTGGTGGATGCGAAAAAAGAAGCCGAGCGCCTGCGCGACAATAAAGACGCGAAGAAGCCGCTGAACGAAGGCGAAGTGCCGGAAGAAAAAACCAAATCACGCTCCCTGATCGATCGTATTTTTTAATGCTGAAACGCTATTTCATTCCGCTGTTGGTGCTGCTCGCGGTGGTGGCGGTGGCGATTTATTTCCTCGTGGGTGGGCAGGGCAGCAAGCGCGATATGCGCGCCGCGGTGCCGGTTGAGCGCTTTACGCTCAGTAACGGGTTGACGGTAGTGGTGATGCCCAATGACCGCATTCCCGTCGTCACCCATATGCTGATTGTGAAAGCTGGTGGGGCGGATGATCCGGAAGGTAAAACGGGCCTTGCGCATTACCTCGAACATCTCATGTTCACGGGCACGAAAAATTTCCCGGAAGGGGCGTATGACCATGCCATCGCGAAAATCGGCGGGGCGCAAAATGCCTTCACCACGCGCGATTACACGCTCTATTATGCGACCGTCGCGAAGCAGCATTTGCCGGCGGTGATGACGATGGAAGCGGACCGGCTGATGAACCTGGTGTTCGAGCCGATACGTGCGGCGCGGGAGCTCAAGATCATCACCGAAGAGCGCAACATGCGCATCGACACCAGCGCGAATGCGCAGTGGCAGGAGCAGCTGACGGCGCTGAGTTTCCTGAACCATCCGTACCGCGACCCGGTCATCGGCTGGGCGGAGGATATGGCGACGTTTACGCCCGAGGATGCGCGCCAGTTTTTTCATGACCATTACCGCGCGAGCAACATGATGCTGCTGGTGGCGGGGGATGTATCGCCCAGCGATGTGCGCCGTTACGCCCAGCGTTATTACGGCGGTTTGCCGGGCGGCGATACCGCTGCGCGCGCTTGGCCGAAGGAGCCTACCGCCCGCATGGCGCGCCGCGGCGAGATGCATGATGCGCGGGTGAACGAGCCGCAGCTCGTGCGTCAATATGTTGCGCCGGGCGCGGTCTATGGCGACACGAAACAGGCGATGCCGCTCGCGGTGTTCGCACAATATCTCGGTGGTGGGGATACGAGCGTGCTCTATAACAGCCTGGTG
>JBEHYI010000111.1:0-6286 GCA_048498255.1 Pseudomonadota bacterium
CCGACGAGCTGCTCGGCGAGCTGCACCAGCGCATCCCCCGTGCCGCAACCGGCACTTAAAAAACGCGCGCCATGGCGCAAATCACGCTGGCCGCCCCAGCCGATATGCGACAGGGCTTCGAGCGAAATCCCATCCGCACAATAGAGGTTCGTGCCCTCATTGTTGGGGTCGCGGTAAGGGTACGGCAACTCCTCGTAATGGCCGCGCACCTGCTCGGCATATTCACTCGGCTTGGTCGCGTTCGCAGGCATAGATGCTCCGCAGTTTAGGCCGCCATATAGCCCGGCAGCCAGGTTTCATTCACGTCGCGCAAATGTTCGACCGGCACGCGCATTTGATCTTCGACGATGAGCAGGTCCGGCACCGTCGTGCCCAAATCCGTGAAGCGAATATCGGCTTGGTTGAGGCGCACCGTCACCTCGTCCTTCGCGTTTGGCGGAATGGCGATGAGGTAGCGCGCCTGATCCTCGCCGAAGCCGTAAGCATGCGCAGGCAAATCCGTCATGAAGCGCACCTGCGCGCCGATGCCGCGGCCGATGCACATTTCGGCAAGCGCGACGAGCAAGCCGCCATCCGACACATCATGGCAGGCGGAAACGAGGCGTCCATCCTCGATCAGCGAACGCACCATCAGCCCGTGGCGCAGCTCGAGCGTGAGATCCACCGGCGGCGGCGCGCCCTCCTCGCTGCCGATAATTTCGCGCAAATAAAGCGAACTGCCCAGATGCCCCTTCGTATCGCCGATGAGGAAAATACTGTGGCCAACTTCGGTGAACGCGTTGCCCGTGCGGCGACGGCTATCCTTCATCAGCCCCACGCCACCAACGGCCGGCGTCGGCTGCACGCCCACGCCATGCGTTTCGTTGTAAAGCGACACATTGCCGGAGACGACCGGGTAATCGAGCACGCGGCAGGCTTCCGCCATGCCTTTGATGCTGCCGACAATCTGGCCCATGATTTCGGGTTTTTGCGGGTTGCCAAAATTCAAACAATCCGTAATCGCGAGCGGCAACGCACCCACCGCACACAAATTGCGGTAACTTTCGGCGACGGCCTGCTTGCCCCCCTCATACGGATCAGCGAACACATAGCGCGGCGTGCAATCGGTGGTGATCGCGAGCGCTTTCGGCGTGCCATGCACGCGCACTACGGCGGCATCCCCACCCGGACGCTGAATCGTATCGTTCATCACCATATGGTCATATTGCTGCCAGATCCAACGCTTCGATGCGATATCGGGCGAAGCCATCAGCGCCGCGAGCGCCTGGCCGAGATTCGCCGCGGGCACTTGATCGGGCGCTAAGCTCGGGCGCTTCGGCGTTTCGGTATAAGGGCGGTCATAGACCGGTGCCGCATCCGACAGCGGCGCGACGGGAATATCGCACACCACTTCGCCGTGGTGCTTGAGCACCATGCGGCCCGTATCGGTCAGCGTGCCGATCGTCGCGCAGGCGAGGTTCCATTTCTTCATGATTTTATAGGCGACATCTTCCTGCCCCGGCTTCACCACCATCAGCATGCGCTCTTGGCTTTCGGATAGCATCACTTCATAGGCCGTCATGCCCTCTTCGCGCATCGGGATATCTTCAATGATGAGCTCGATGCCGAGCTCGCCTTTGCTCGCCATCTCGAGGCTGGAACAGGTCAGCCCCGCCGCGCCCATATCCTGAATGGAGATGATCACATCCGTCGCCATCAGCTCGAGGCACGCTTCGATCAGCAGCTTCTCGGTGAACGGGTCGCCCACTTGCACGGTTGGGCGTTTCTCTTCGCTCTTCTCGTCGAACTCGGCGGAGGCCATCGTCGCGCCATGAATGCCATCACGGCCCGTTTTTGCGCCAAAATAAATCACGGAATTGCCGACACCCGAAGCCTTCGAGTAGAAAATCTTATCCGCTTCCGCCAAGCCCACCGCCATCGCATTGACGAGCGGATTGCCGTTATAGCTTGCGTGGAAAATCGTTTCCCCACCCACCGTCGGCACGCCGACGCAATTGCCGTAATGCGAAATGCCCGAGACGACCCCATTCACAATATGGCGCGTTTTGGGGTTACTCGGCTCGCCGAAACGCAGCGCATTCATCAGCGCAATCGGCCGCGCACCCATGGTGAACACATCCCGCAAAATGCCGCCGACACCGGTTGCCGCACCCTGGAATGGCTCGATGAAGCTCGGGTGGTTGTGCGATTCCATTTTGAAAATGCAGGCCTGCCCGTCGCCAATATCGATCACGCCCGCGTTTTCGCCGGGGCCGCAAATCACCTGCGGGCCGGTGACGGGAAAGCTGCGCAAATGTTTGCGCGTGGTTTTGTAGCTGCAATGCTCGCTCCACATCACGCTGAAAATGCCAAGCTCGACGAGGTTCGGCGTGCGCTTCAAAATATCCACCACCCGCTCATATTCATCATGCGTCAGCCCGTGCGCGGCGATGATTTCCTTGGTGATGGTGGGCGTTTGGGCAAGTGTTTTGGCAATGGCGCTCATGGCAGTCCTGATCCTGGAATGAAGATGCGCCGATGATTACTAAGAAACCTCTCGCCATTCCAGTGAAACTTGGCAAAAAAAGACCCGCGCCGGTGAAGGCGCGGGTCAGTCCAGTGCTTAAGCACCACTGAAGAACCATAAAGGCCCCGAGTGGTACGTAATAAACACCCATGCGCCGATCACTGCGCAGACGAGGCCGAGGATACCTCCCCAGAACTGCTGGCCAGCGTCAGCCGCAAGCGGCTTGTCGCGGGCTGCGCGTAGAGCATCAGCTTTTTGCCGCTTAACCGGATCGACCGCCACAGGCCCACCGCCATCGGCACGAGCCCTCAGAGGGATGTCTTCACTATCTTTTGCTTCCGCAGCGGATAGCGTGCCACGTGGCCGTCTTCGACGCAGCATAACAAGTACCCAGAGGCAAAGTGCCGCAGCAATACCGATCGACAGGTAGTGCCACTCTTGACCACCGAGGCTAAACCTCCACAGAACATACTCTGCCAAAACGCAGAACACCCCGAAAAAGGTGATTGACGTCACGACCCCGGAGCCAAAGTTTTTCAAGGACATGATTTTTCTCCTGTTCATGTCTAAAAACGTGAAGCGATGCTTCACTAGAAATTTCAGACCGAATGTTGGGTTCGATCAGAAAGTGTTTGATACGCAAAACTCGGGTACACAAAAACACAATTACCGCCGTAATTATTGCATGCGGAAACAAACACCTATATGAAGATTCCATGACATTTCAGAGAGGTTGAATGCGCTGGCTCGTACGAATGCTGATTTTCTGGGCCATTTCCGCCCCGCTTTTCTATCTGTTCGGCATGCCCTATGCGCTTGAAATGCTCAGCAAAAAGGCGCAAACTCAAGCCTATGACCAATGTGCCGCGGGCCTACGCGATCAGCACCTCATCGATGGCCCGAACCCGCCCATCAGCCCCGACCAGGGCGACCATTACTGCCACTGCATGGCGGATGGCTTGATTCTCACCAAGCCCGACCTATTTGACATCCTGAAGAAAAAGCCGCCCGCGGCACTGAACGCAACCGCAAAAACACTGGCGGAGAAATGCAACCGTGATATGGAAGCGACCATGCGCGGCGGCATGGCCCCCGCCACCCCGGCTGCAGCACCCGCAGGCGAGGAAGAAGTCATCCATTTCTAACCGACGAGCCGACTATGAACGAGAACCCCATCTTTGCCCGCATCGAGGCCGACCTTAACAGCAACGACATTGTGCTGTTCATGAAAGGCAGCAAAAAACTGCCGCAATGCGGGTTCTCAGCGACCGTCGCGGCGGTGATGGAGCGTCTCGGCATCACGGAATATAAAGATATCAACGTCCTCGCCGATCAGGAAATCCGCGAAGGCATCAAGGCCTACGCCCAATGGCCCACCATCCCGCAGCTTTACATCAAAGGCGAATTCATCGGCGGCTGCGACATCGTGCGCGACATGTACCAATCCGGCGAGCTGCAAGCGCTGCTGAAGGAAAAAGGTATTGCTTTTAAAGAAGAAAACGCGGCGTAATCCGCGGAAAGACTTCGTTAACCGAATCCCTGTAGAATAATCCTGATTATTTGCATGGACTGCTATGGCCGAAAAACCGCCTTCGCCGCACCCAAAACCAACGGATGAGAAACCGCTCTCAGCCGATGAGTTGCCTGCGCTAAGTTTCGATGCGAAATGGGCCGCCATCGAGGCCGCTGCGGCCTGTTACCGGAAGCCTGCCGTAGAGGTCAAAAAAGCAGATTATTTCGATAAGCTAGTGCTTGGCAAACGCGATACCCACGCCATCAGCCAGGATCAATGCGCGAACACAGCCGCGGATAAGGCGTTCGAGGCTAACCAAAGCTGGCCGCGCGATGAAGCCGAACGCCAAACCGTAATGCGCATCGCAAAATCAGTAGCGAAAAGCCCGAAACATCATCGCTAATTTCGCCCCTTATCGTCCCCACGATCCTTGTCACGTCCCTTCGCCATCGGCGCATTGTGGCTCATACCGCCGAGCTCGCGCTTATCGGCCATCTGAATATCGTTCATGCCTTTTTGCGCCATGTCGCGCCCGACGCCGCGCACGAGGCGCTCGAGCATGGAATTCGCCAAAAACGCCTCACGCATTTTGCGGATGGTTTCTTCTGACATCATCCATTGCAGCCATTGGCGGAAATTATTGCGCTGGCGCTCGACCTTCTGGCGTTGTTCGGCGGCGAGGAATTTGTCGAGCTCCTTCTCTTTTTCCGCCGCCCGCGCACGCAGCATTTCGCGCAGCTTCTCGACGATGGAAATGCGCATTTGCTCGGATTCATTCTCGAGGAGTTCCGCGAGTTTCAAATCGCAATCCGGTTCCTCATTCGCAATCGCTTCGATGAGCGCTTCGAGCTCGCCCATTTTATCGCGCAGCTTGGCGTCGATGTCGGACAGCGGTTTGGTGGGAGGCAAGGGCATGGGGGTAGTGTAACGGGTTTGATATCAAGACTAAAGGGGGAAGATGGACCCCGGCGCATGCTCGCCCTGAAGCTTGCAGCTTCACGCCGACCCTGGCCGGGGTGACAGGCTGGAACTGAGGCGTGCAGCTGCCCCGCCCACTAGCCGTCGCCCCCGCGAAGGCGGGGGCCCATACCAAGAGAGGTGCGCATGGCATGACCTGGATCCCCGCCTTCGCGGGGATGACAGCCGGTGGTTGATTCACCATCGCGGCATCAAAACAAAGCACGCAAAAAAGAAAGGCCTCCGAAGAGGCCTTTCCCAAAATTTTGCATTCGTAGTAAAACCAACTAGCGGCTGTAGAATTCCACCACCAGGTTCGGTTCCATTTTCACCGGATAGGGCACATCGCCGAGTTTCGGCGTGCGGGTGAAGGTGGCTTTCATGTCCTTGCTGTCCATGTCGATGTAATCCGGCACGTCGCGCTCCGGCGAAGCAACGGCTTCAAGCACCAATGCGAGTTGTTTCGATTTCTCTTTCAGCTCGACCACATCGCCTTCCTTCACGCGGTAGCTCGGGATGTTGACGCGCTTGCCGTTCACTTTCACATGGCCATGGCTCACGAACTGGCGCGCCGCGAACACGGTCGGCACCACGCACATGCGGTAGATCACGGCATCGAGACGCGACTCGAGCAGGCCGATCAGATTCTCCGAGTTGTCGCCTTTCATACGGCGCGCTTCTTCGTAGAATTTGAAGAATTGTTTCTCGGTCATGTTGCCGTAGTAAGCTTTCAGCTTTTGCTTGGCGCGCAGCTGCGTGCCGTAATCCGACAATTTCTTTTTGCCTTTGCTAGCCACGCCATGCTGGCCTGGTGCGTAGTTGCGGCGGTTAACGGGATCCTTCGCGCGGCCCCAGAGGGACTCGCCTAAACGACGGGAAATTTTATACTTAACGGCATGGCGCTTGCTCATGACGAACTCCTTTCAACATTAGTCCTATTCCCAAATGGGGCGAACCCCGCGAACCTTTCGAGAGAGGGAAATATGCGCTCCGGCTCAAAAGGAGGTGGGAACATAGAGAAAAGCGAGGCGGAGTCAAGCAAAGATTGTACTCGAAAGGGCTCTTAAAGGCTCACATCCTCGAATTCACGGGCGAACCCATAAAAAAAGCCAGCTTCTGCTGGCTTTTTCGATCACGCTACGTGATGGATTACTGCGCTGGCGCTGCTTCCGGCGCGGGTACGCTAGCGCGCGCAGCAGCAATCGCATCCGGGCTGATTTTTGAAGCCCCCGTCTCACGATTGGCAAGCCGCTCCTGCATCAGCGCATACTCCGCCGGAGTGGTTACGCCCGAATAGCTATCTTGCGCCT
>JBEHYI010000112.1:0-6280 GCA_048498255.1 Pseudomonadota bacterium
ATGTGATTTTGTTTTCCGGCTGTTTACGGGCGAGCGCGACGACTTCTTCATCCACCGTCAGGCCGCTCAGCGCATCCTCCACCACACGGGCGGAAACGCCTTGTGCTTGTGCGGTAGCCTTAAATTGTGCGAGCCAACCATCAAATCCCGCATCCTCAGCATGCGCGCCCACGCCAAAGGTTAGGGCAATTAGCAGGCTCAGCAATGCGAAGTAGCGGCGCGGCATATCCATCCAGCAAAAGGTGGGATAGAAGTTATGGCGCTCGGGCAACGCAACGGCAAGCGATAAGGAATTTCATTCACATGTGCGATTTTTCATCGTCATCTGAATTGCTTACTGCTAGGTTTCCTGTGGAAAAATATGAACAACAGCTGTCGAATCCCTGAACGTGTGCTTGGCCCTGATGCAATTGCAGGCACCGCTGCGCTTACGGCGCGAGTGCTGCCGGGCCCACGCTTGCTCGCCTTGTGCGACGACCAGACCTGGGCCGCCGCGGGTGAGAAACTGAAAGCCCAATTGCCGGAAATCGAGGTGCGTTCGCTCGGCAAACGCGTGCGGGCAACGAAAGCGCTGGCGGAGGAACTCAGCGCCACCGCGCGTGATTATGACGGGTTAGTCGCGGTTGGTTCCGGCACGATCAATGACCTCACAAAATACGCTTCGGCGAGTGCGGATAAGCCCTATCTCTCCATCGCCACCGCCGCATCGATGAATGGTTACAGCTCCGCCAATGCGAGTTTGGAGGTGGATGGGCTGAAGCAATCCTTCCCCGCGCGGCCGCCGCTTGCCGTAGTGGCGGATATGGGCGTGCTCACCCAAGCGCCCAAGCGCCTCACCCGCGCGGGCATTGGCGATACGCTCTGCCGCACGACGGTGGAGGCGGACTCGCTCATCAGCCATCATTTGCTCGGCACGGCATACCCGCGCGCCATGTTCGACCGGCTACGCGCGCATGAAGCGGCGCTGCTGCCGGGCCTGATGGGTGCGCGCGAAAATGAAGCAGCCTATATCGCAACGCTCATGACTGCGCTGCTCGACGCGGGCGATGCGATGACGGAGTTCGGCTCGAGCGCCGTCGCAAGCCAAGGTGAGCATATGATCGCCCATACGCTCGAGCTGAAATATGGCAGCGAGCTGCATAATCTGCTGCATGGCGAATTGATCGCAGTGGCGAGCCTGACCATGAGCCAGTTCCAGCACCGTATGCTGCTGATGATGCCGAATGTGCGCGCGATGCCGTATGATATCGAGCAATTCACGCGCCTGTTTGGCAAAGCGCGGGCGGGGGAGCTCGCGGCGATTTACGGCAAAAAACTGCTGGGCGATGAGCAGTCCATGCGCATCAATATGGGTGTCTCGCGCAAATGGCCGGAAGTAGCAGAAGCGTTGAAGGAAGTTATGCTGCCGACCAACACGCTCGAGCGCGCGTTCGTGCATAGCGGCATTAGCACGCAGCCGACGCAGATTGGCTTGCCGGAGGAGCGCTACCGCTTCGCGACCAGCTACGCGCATATGACGCGCGACCGGTTTACGTTCCTCGATTTAGCTGCGATGAATGTGAAGCGAATGCGCTAGCCGCGCCCGCGATAGCCCGCGACGCCCTGCTCCGGAATCCACACGCCCTTTGGCGCGTCGCCGGTCTGGTAGAAAATATCGATCGGCAGCCCGCCGCGCGGGTACCAATAGCCGCCAAGGCGCAGCCAGGTGGGGTCGAGCAATTCCACGATGCGCTTGGCGATGATGAGCGAGCAATCCTCGTGAAACGCGCCGTGGTTGCGGAAACTGTGTAAAAACAGCTTCAGCGATTTACTCTCCACAATCCATTGGCGCGGCACGTAATCGATCACAAAATGCGCGAAATCCGGCTGACCAGTTTTGGGGCAAAGCGAGGTGAATTCCGGCGCGGTGAAGCGGATCAAATAATCCACATTCATGTGCGGATTTTCGACGCGCTCGAGCACCGCCTCTTCCGGCGAATTCGGCATCTTGGTTTGCTCGCCAAGTTGTATGAGATCTTCAGGTTTCATGGCTTGGCGATAATTGGCAAATGTCGCTACGTCAAGCAATCAGGAACGTTTGGGGCCGGAATCATCCCCCGGCGTGCGCCTAAATTGCGCAAAATCGACCACACCTGCGCCTAGTGTCGCTTTGCGTTGTTCTGGCGTGAAACCACGCTTTGCCAAGCGACTCAGTGCAGTTGGCACCTGAATCGGCGCCGCTGGGGGCTGCTGCGCCAAGGCCTCATTTTTGGCTTCAGCCAAGGCACCGCCTATTTCTCAGAGGTTTTGCCCAATGGATTGTAGCACGGATTCAAAATGCGGAATTAAAGCATTCGTACAAAGTCGATGGCACTGCGTACGCAGTGGAGAATCCCACTGTTCCGGTGAATTTTCGTGATATACCCGTGAAAAAGTTGCCACCGCCTCCGCCATTTTTTTCATATCCCCTTGGGTTATGCTGATATGAAAATCATCGATTTTATGGCGATCCCGAATTTTCTCTACATTCGCTGAGCTATCTTTCAGCAACTCTTCGCGCGCTTCTAGGAAAGCGCCTCTGTAATCCTCAGTTTTTTGCGCCAATGACTGCAATAGCGCATCGATTTTCTCGCTGTTACGCTCGATTTCTTCTGCGTACAATGTGAGATCAAAGTGGGTATGTGCAGCAGTGCTATCGCTCGCGAAAGCCTCATTCAATTGACGAAACATCGCATGGTTTGGCAGCTGTGTGACTGCTTTTATCAATTTCCAATCCGCCTGGGCACATTCGAGATTAGCAGCCAGGCGCGCCGTAAGGCTGCCTTGAATCATCGGTGTGATGCGGTGGCACGCTTGGAGTTGCAGTGCGATAATGGCGTAATCTTCGGGCATCAAAGGCGGTTCATGCTCACGCAGATTCGTCTCGAATTTTTTGAGCCCGTCTTGCAAGGCCCAATCGATGGTTTGTGAAAGGTGAGGGTCGTCTTTCATGCGTTTAGGCTCGGGTCCATCATTCCGTTTTCTGCAAAGCCCTTGTTGCGCAATACGCAGCTATCGCAATGGCCGCAGGGTTTGCCTTCTGGAGTTGGATCATAGCACGAGATTGTGACAGAATAATTAAGACCGAGGCGAATTCCCTCGCGGATGATTTCAGCCTTGGTCAGGCGGATGATGGGGGTGTGGATGGTGATGTGCTGTTTGGCCTCAACCCCATAGGCTGTCGCCAAGTTGGCCGTACGTTCAAAAGCCTCGATGAATTCCGGGCGGCAATCCGGGTAGCCGGAGTAATCCAGCGCGTTGACGCCGATGAAGATATCATAGGCCCCAAGCACCTCTGCCCAGGCGAGCGCGAAGCTGAGGAAAATGGTGTTGCGCGCGGGCACATAGGTGATGGGGATGCCTGTGGATATCTCATCGTTCGAGCGGTCTTTTGGCACATCGATATCGTCGGTCAGCGCAGAACCGCCAAACAGCCGCAAATCAATATCCGCGATTTTGTGCTCCACCGCCCCCAGCGCATCCGCCACGCGGGCGGCGGCCTGCAGCTCTACCGCATGGCGCTGGCCGTAGCGGAAACTGAGCGCATAGATTTCGAACCCCTGCTCCTTGGCGAGGGCAAAGGTGGTGGCGGAATCGAGGCCTCCGGAGAGGAGAAGAACGGCTTTTCTGGTCATGCGATGCCTAGTAATTTATGGGTTTGGAGCGATAAGCGATAGCCATTTTCCTGCGCAAGCTTGAGCGCGTAAGCCGTATTGGCGGCGTTTTTGGCGGGGTCGTATTGATCCATCGGCTGCACATAAACGGGGATGTTGGTGCCCGCCTGCCCCACTTCACCGACTCCGTGATATTCACCCGCTTCCGCACTCACGATGAATTTCAGCGCATCGACGCGGGTGAGCAAATCCGGGCGCAGTGTATGGTAGCGGCCATCCGTGATTTTGGGTGAGCATACGATGTTGACTGCTTCCGGCAATGGCCGCCACAGCGTGCCGTTGGTTTCGATCTGCACGCGTAAGCCCAGCGCCAGCAGCGCTTCGCATAACGGCGAGATATTTTGCCGCAGCGGCTCACCGCCGGTGATGACGACGAGATCGCGAACGCCGCCGCTTTCACGCACAATGCTGCCGACGATATCGGGCAGCGCCATCTCGCGAAACTCCTCAAATTCCGTATCGCAAAAATCGCACGCCAAGTTGCAGCCGCCAAGACGCACGAACACGGCCGGTTGGCCAACAAACGGCCCCTCGCCCTGCAAGGTCGGGAAAATCTCGACGATTTTGAGCGTGCTGCCATCGCCGATTTCGGGGGCGCGTTTGGGGTTTTTGCCGAACATGGTTGCGAGGTTCTAGGTTTACGGTTAAAGCTTGTGCGCTCTATAACAGGCCAAAAGCCTTGATACAACCTAGCTTTATTGGAAATTATGCCAAAACCATCCCAAGGCGAATCGATTGAAAAACTTAGCTGTTACGGCCTTGAAACCCGTCTGGTGCATGGCGGCGCGCTGCGCAGCCAATATGGCGAGGTGGGGGAAGCGATTTTTCTCAATTCCGGCTTTTGTTACGACGATGCGGAAACTGCCGAAAAGCGCTTCAACGGCGAGGAGCCGGGCTTCGTCTATTCCCGCTACCGCAACCCGACGCTGGCGATGGTCGAGGACCGCCTCGCTTTACTCGAAGGCGCGGAAAGCTGCATCGCGGTCGCCAGTGGCATGGCGGCGGTGTTTGCGAGCCTGATGGGCGTGCTGAAAGCCGGGGACCGCGTGCTCGCGAACCGCGTGCTGTTTGGTTCCTGCCATTACATCATCAATGATATTCTGCCGAAATTCGGCATCACTACGGAGTTGGTGGATGGCGATGATATGGCGGGCTGGGAAAAGGCGCTGAGCAAGCCAGCCACCGCCATCTTCATCGAATCCCCTGCCAACCCGACGCTGCAACTCACCGACATTGCCGCCGTGTGCAAACTCGCGAAAAAGGCCGGGGCGCTGGTGATTGTCGATAACGTGTTTGCCTCGCCGATCTATCAGCGCCCGCTGGAGCTTGGGGCGGATATGGTGGTTTACTCCACCACCAAACATATGGATGGCCAGGGCCGCACGCTGGGCGGCGCGATTTTGGGCGCGAAGCAATTACTCGAGGAGAAAATCCTGCCCTTCCACCGCCATACCGGCCCGGCGCTGAGCCCGTTCAATGCGTGGGTGATCCTGAAAGGCCTCGAAACCCTGCCGATGCGCATGGAGCGCCACACGGCGAATGCGTCAGCCGTTGCTCAGCTGATGGAAGCGCATCCGGCGATTGAGAAGGTCTATTATCCCGGCCTGAAATCCTTCCCGCAATATACCCTCGCGCAGCAGCAAATGAGCGGCGGTGGCGGGCTGATTGCTTTCACGCTGAAGGGCGGCAAAGCGGCGGCATTCAAGTTCCTCAATGCACTGAGCATCGTTGCCATTAGCAATAATCTGGGCGATGCGAAGTCGCTCGCCACGCACCCGGCCACCACCACGCATAGCAACATGACGGCGGATGCCCGCGCTGCGATCGGTATTACGGATGGCACGCTGCGGCTTTCCGTCGGCCTTGAGTCAATTGCGGATTTGAAAGCGGATATCACCGCCGCGCTTGAAGCAGCGAAATGATGCGCGTGCTAATTGCGCTGCTGCTCTTCGCGTTTAGCACGCCGAGCTTCGCGGCGGATCAAGAGCGTATTACAACCACCATCACCACCGCCACGCATAAAACCATCGCGCTGAAACTTGAAGCAGCAACCACGCGCGCCGAGCGCGCCCGCGGCCTTATGCAGCGCAAATCCCTCGGCCACAGCGATGGCATGGCGTTCTTCTTCCCTTATGCTGCACCGCAGAAATTCTGGATGAAAGACACCTTGATCCCCCTCGACATGCTGTTTGTGGATGAAAAGGGCAGCATCGTTTACATTGCCACCGCGAAGCCACTATCGTTGGACGCGGTTGGGCCGGATGCGCCGGTTGCGACCGTGATTGAACTGGCGGGTGGCCGCGCGAAGCAAAGCGGCATCGCCACGGGGGATAAGGTAGCGTATGACATTTCTGTCGCGCCTCGGGAAATGGCCCGTTAGCCTCGCGCTGGCGTTGTGGCTTGTTGTGCCGAGTGCCGCCCCGGCGCAGATGATTTTCGAGCGCGCAGAGGTGCGCATCGAATCGCCTACCCTCACCGGTCAGGAGAAAAAACCTAAGCCGCCGCATTTGCCGGTTTCCTATTCCGTCGAGGTGCGGGGGGAAGATGCGCTGAAGCTCGAATATATCCATACCCTCAACACGCTGAAT
>JBEHYI010000113.1:0-6268 GCA_048498255.1 Pseudomonadota bacterium
AGCGAGGCGAGGGCTCGTTGCCCGGTGCGCAGCTTCAGGCCGGCGCGGCTGGCCAATTTGATGAAGATTGCGGCCATTTCGGCACTGCAGCATCGAATAGATTTGCGTCGGCGGGCGGTGCGACGCATCCTTTTGCTAAGATGAAAAAAATTGAGCAGGGCAAGCTTCCGTCAGGAACCGTGGTCACGGTTGGCCATACCGCGGGGATCGCGGTAGCGCCGACTGCCAGCACCTCCGATTATTGGAGCGCATGGATGGACCCGTGGGGCATGCGGCGCAAGACCATCGAGTATTACGCGCGGCGCGAACTCGAGCGCTGGATGGATGACGATGCGAAGACCCACACCATCGACGATGGAACGAGTGTGGGCGGGCGCTATTACGATTTCATGAAAAAGAAAATGGAAGCGGGCATGGCGCTGTATCCGGCGCCGGTGCAGATGTTTTTCGACCAGCAAATTCTGCATAATTCCTGGTTTCATGAACAGATGCGCAGTCAGGAAATGATCGATCTGTTTTGCTTCATTGACCAGGTGATTCGCGAGCGTTACCCGAACGATGCCTCGATGCTCTACCGGTCGGACTATAATCACCAATTCCTCACCGAATATAGCGACGGCAGCATCCACCCGATTGCGCCGGAAGAGATTGTGAAATTATTCCCGCAAAATGACCCGGTAACGGGGGAGGAAAAGAAGTTCCCGCGGGTGGTTTACACCTCGAGCCATGCGCGCGGTGAAACGCTGAAGGATGTCACCGAAATCACCCATGGTGCCGAGCGCGTGATCAGTGAGGCAACGGATTGGAAGGTAAAATTCGGTCATGTCGATCAAGGCATTAAGTCGGATGAAACCATCGTCATTTTCCGTTGCGATGTGCGGGAAAATCCATGGCTAAATGCTGCGTCACTGATGCGCCGGTCGTTGGAGCAGAAGGAAGCCGCCGCGAAGGGACAAGTGGATATGTATAAGGAATCGTCGCCCGGCGCACCCGCAATTGCGAATGTGATGTTGGCATCGATGGTGACGGAGCCCGAGAAGCTTCTGGCTATTGAGAATAGGCCGCTGCGCGAAGCTTATGCGCAGAGCAACGATAGGCTCGAGCTTCGGCCGGATGCGGCGCGCGTCAACCAGCATTTCATGAAGCAAGGCTACAGCATGGGTGGTACGGTGGTAAGCGATGCCTGCCGCATTATGTGGGATGATCTTGGGGTAAAAACGCGTGATGGCGATGATTTGTTTTATCAGGTTCAAGAGCATGAATCCCGCCCGCTCACACAGGATGGTATTCACGCCATGCGCGCCATTTTGCGGCAAAGTGCGACTTGGGTTGAGGCGGCGATTGAGCACCCGCTTTCGAAGGAAATGCTGCAAGCCGGTGTCTCGCGCGTGGCGTTTAACAGCACCAGCGACCGCATTTCTGCACACCGGCATTACGAAGGCTGCCGCGGCGATGAGCGCTGGATGATCCAAGGCGTGCCGACGGATAACGGGCATAACCCCGAGGATGCGCTAGGAACGCGTGACCGATCCGGCTACGCGATGAAAGATCCGCGGATCAAACGGCGCATGACGGAATTATGCGCCCCGATGATTGGCAAAGCCACACTGGCGGGGTTGTATTTCGATGCTGCGAACCCGCATGAAATGATTCTTGAAACGGGGGTGGGCACCTCGGACCGCGTGTTTGAATCGCATAAAAAGACGATCGTTAAAGCATTGGAAGATGCAGGGTTAGAGGCGGTCGGTATCCATGGGGAGTATCCCCACAGTGGCGAATTTATGCTCCATTTTGGGGAAGAGGTGGCAACCGACCCGATGGCCATGAAGAAATTAGCGCAAGCCTTTGGCAATTTACGGCGCAACGCACCGGGCCTGCTCATCTCCGATGAGATTCTAGAAACCCATATCCCCATGCAGATGGCGCAAATCGGTGGAAAGCATATGGGTGGACAGGCGGCTCGACGTTCGACGATGAGCAATAGCGCCGTGCGCTGGTAATATCTAATCCCCAATAAAAACTCCCCCGGATTTTATCCCGGGGGAGCTTTTAGGGCAGGCAACAACTCGGTTATTTAACACCCGTGATCGGAGTCACCCCATTCGGTAGGTTATTCGCGGTGTTCAGGTAGGCTTGCGACGATACCCAAAGCGCGATGGAGGTGGTGTATTTACCGGCCGGCAAGTTTGCAGGCAGGGTGGTCGAAGTGGTGATCGTCGCTTCTTTACCCGCAGCGTAGGCAGGAAGCTTGATCGGTTTCGACGAGGCGACGATGTTGCCTTTATTGTCGACCACGCGGAGGGCAAAACTACCGCCCGCAGCTAGGCCCGTCGTCGGCGTCAAGGTGGTGGTGTTCGTGAAGGTCGCACCTGCCTTGATCGTCGTCTCCGGGAAGGTGGTGGTGCCGAACTTCACGTTTTTACCGGTGAGGTTCAGGTTCACTTTCTTCTCAGTCGTCGGCTTCGGATTTTCACCCGGATTGTTCGGCGTATTCGGGGTGTTCGGCGTTACCACCGGCGGTACGGTCGGCGTCGTCGGCGGAGTTACTACCGGCGGCGTCGTTGGGGTTGGGCCGGTAGGGGTTGGTACTGGCGTCGTCGGCGTCGGGGTGGTGGTGCCACCATTCAGCCATGCCGCCGGTACGGCTTCGAACGGTTTCGAACCATCCTTATTCAGTACGGTGAACTGCACCATGTTGTTCACGCCGTGGTTCTTCTCCTTGGTAACAATCGAGGAGCTGACCGCGTAGACACCTGCTGGTGCATCCGCCGGAATGGTGAAGCTACCGCTCACCGGAACCGTTTGGCCCGCTTGCAGGTTGCCCAGTTTGGTGACCGCCGGAGCGATATAATCCGTCAGCTTGATGACGTATTTCGCCTTATCCTTGATACCGAGCGCCGCGTTCAGCTCCGCCTCGATGGTGGGGATATAACCAATGCGGCTCTTGTAGATTTTGCCGTTTTGGTCGCGGTAGGTGTACTCACCAAACATGCTAACCACGCCCGAAGTCACTTTCGCATCGGTCAGGTTAACACCAGCGATAACCCGCGTGCTGAAAGGCACCGTATCGCCCGGCTTCACATAGAGCTTATCTTCCGGAATCACGCCTTTGCCGAAATCGACCTTGATCGGATCAAGCACTGCAGCATTGATCGAGGCATCGTCGTATTTATAGGCACGTACGTAATCCACCTGGAACGACGAGTCTTTCGGCGTGGTCGCATCCGGTTGCTTTGCCCAACCGCCGCTGCTTACCGCGGTGTTGAACATCAGATACATCGGCTTGTTTGGAATCGCACGCGAGCCATCTGCCGCAAAGGCACCCACATGCTCATAGCGCACGATGCCGTCCATCAGGTAACGTACGCGATCCGGGCGCCAATCCACCGCATAGGTGTGGAAATCAAGCGAGAGATCGTCGCCGCGGGTTTTGTAGTAGAGCGCGCCGTTTTTACCCTTGGCAGTCATGTAGTGGGTCGTTTGGTTAATGTTGTGCGGGTCATAACCGAGATATTCGAACACGTCGAATTCCGGCGGCCAGGTGTTATCTTCCGCGAGCAACCAGAAGGCAGGCCACAGGCCCGGACCTTTGGTGAATTTCGCACGCATTTCGAAGTAGCCATACGTCTGGGTGAAGGTGCCGCGGGTGGTCACATGGCCTGAGGTGTAGCTATGCGCATCATCGATTTTCTGCGCGCGGGTCACCATGTTAATGATGCCGTCTTTCAGGAAGTAGCTATCCGGAATATAACCTTCAAGCTCGCGGTTAATGGTCGGGCCGTGGGTCGGGCTATCCGTCCAGATATTTTTGTTCAGTTTTGGGCCGTCGAAATTATCCTCGAAGGTGAGGGTTTTCTTAAGCTCGGCCTCAGCAGGCAAAATGGTGATCGTGCCTTGGTTCTCAACGCTTGTCGCGCCCTGGTCGCTTTCGAAACGCACGGCGATGCTATAGGTGCCCGCCGGTACGTTGCGCGCAATCGGCACGCTCTCAACCGAATAGGTCGCGGCGAGCTTGCCGGTGGTTTTATCGTAGGTTGGCACCATATCTTCCGGGCGAACGACGTTATCGTAAACCACGTTACCTTTAGCGTCCTTCAGCATAAAGTGGGTGACGACTTGCTTTAACGTTTTCTCGCCATGCATGGCGGTGCAGTTAATAACTGTCTGGAAGCCTGCTTTAACCGAAGGTTGGGTCGGCGTGCAGCGCAGAACCGAAATCGGGCCGGTAAGGGCAGGTGCGGCGGCGGTGGCGGCGAACGCTGCGCTGGAGGCTAAGCTGGCCGCGATCAGTGCAGTAGTAGTAAGAAAGTGACGCATATAATCCCCTAGTTTTAAGAGTGTTTCGTATTTCGCGTGCATTCTTTGATGCGATATTAACCTTTTTATCATCTAAAAGTTTACCAAAGGTTAATTTTCTTAAATAGAATGCAATTTATTTAAAAATTTTTTAAAGATGTGGATAACAAAAATAAACCTTTCGTCTTAACCAATAGTTAGGGATTCTATGCTTAACTGGTCTGTATGACCCTGATTACCCTTACATCGATCTTTGTCTTTGGTGCCAGCATGATTTGCCTGGCCTCCGCGCTGAACAAGCAACAGCGCCGCGTAACCGTACGGGTTCGCCGCTAATTCCCGACTAATTTCTTGAGCATTTGCGCTTCCTGTGGCAGTTTCGGCCTTCATTTTAGGAGGCTACTATCGCTATTTTTCTACATGTTGGGGATTTGCCCGCATCTGTCACCTTCGAGGGGGATATCGCCGTCGACACCGAGGCGATGGGCCTAAACAACCAGCGCGACCGGCTCTGCCTCGTGCAATTGTCGGATGGCAAGGGGGATGAGCATCTCGTGCAGTTTCTCCCCGGTGCATTCAATGCGCCGAATTTGGTGAAGCTGCTCAGCGACCCCAGCCGAGTAAAACTCTTCCATTTCGCGCGGTTCGATGTGACGATCCTCCAGCATTATTTGGGCGTTACCACCGCGCCGATCTATTGCACCAAAATCGCCTCGCGCCTGACGCGCACCTTTACGGACCGCCACGGGTTTAAGGATATCTGCCGTGATTTGCTGGGGCAGGAAGTTTCGAAACAACAGCAATCGAGCGACTGGGGCCAGCCGACACTTACCCCCGAGCAGCAGGAATATGCGGCGTCCGACGTGCGCCACCTCCACCGCCTGCGCGAAAAACTCGATGTGATGCTCGCGCGCGAAGGCCGCACGGAGCTCGCCGCCGAGTGCTTCCGTTTCCTCCCCACTCGCGCGAAGCTGGACCTCGCCGGCTGGCCGGAGATCGACATTTTTGCGCATTGATGCTTGATACGTACCGCGTACCATGATATGATCCGCTCGTTCGCATGTAAAGAAACGCAAGGAATATGGAGTGGCAATGCGAGTCGTAAATTGCCGCGCGATATTCAAGAGCGGGCTTTGCGCAAATTGCGTCAGCTGGATGCAGCGCGGATGATTGAGGATTTGAAAAACCCACCCGGCAATAATCTCGAGGGGTTGAAGGGCGATCGCAAAGGGCAAATGAGCATTCGGGTAAACGGCCAGTGGCGCATTTGTTTTTATTGGGACGGACAAGATGCAACGATGGTCCAGATTCTGGATTATCATTAGGAGGAATGATGGCGCTGTTAAAGAACCCCCATCCGGGCGATATATTGAAGCATGAATTCCTCGCGGAAATCGGCATGAGCCAAAACGCGCTGGCGGATGCGCTCGGCGTGCCGCGCAACCGGATCCACGCGATTGTGAATGGCACGCGTGATATTACGGCGGATACGGATTTGCGGCTGACTCGTTTTTTCGAGCTTTCGGAAGGTTATTTTCTGCGCCTGCAGAATTTGTTTGATTTGGTGGAGGCGAAGCGGCACATCGCTAAGCAGATTACGAAAATCAAACCTTACCGCGCCAAGGAAGAGGGCGCCCGCTCATGACCCAGCCCGCACCGAAAACAAGCTTTGACCCACTCGCCTCAGCCCGCGCCGTGATCGCGCGGGAAGTGGAGGGGTTGGAGGCCGTCGCCCAGGCGCTCGATGAGAAATTCGTGGCGCTGATCGAGCGTATCAGCGGCCTCAAGGGCCGGGTGATTATCAGCGGCATGGGCAAGTCCGGCCATATCGGTAAAAAGATCGCGGCGACGTTGGCATCGACCGGCACGCCTGCGTTTTTCGTGCACCCCTCCGAGGCGAGCCATGGGGATTTGGGCATGATTACGCCGGATGATCTGGTGCTCGCCTTAAGCAATTCCGGCGAAACGCACG
>JBEHYI010000114.1:0-6265 GCA_048498255.1 Pseudomonadota bacterium
CGATCACCCAGCGCGCCGTGTCGCCCGCCGCGACCGCGACGAGCGTCTCGCCGGGCTGGAGGGCGATGTCGGTCACGCGTTCGGGCGCGGTGTAGACTTGATAGAGTGCGCCGTCGCTGAACGGGTAGACCTGGATGGCATTGACGTAGTTTTCGGCGAGGGGCTCGCGAACCGCGGCGGCGTTGGCCGCGACGACGCGGGCAATGCCCGGCCGAACGGTATGCCGCTTTCTCGCATGAATTTTCATCCTCCATCGAAGCGTTAGCGTAGAGGGATGAGGAAAATTCAGGGTGAGGGCGTCTTACTTCTAATCGCCTTACCCCTAATTATACCGATACAACTTCGCGTCTTTCGTCACCACGTACAGCGCGCCGTTGGCGATGACGGGTGCGGTGACGATGCCGCTTGTGAGCTCGTAGGAACCGATGCGCGTGCCATCCTGCGGTTTGAAGCTGGTGAGATTCCCTTGCGCGTCGATGACCAGCACGGCGTTGGCCGACAGAATCGGCCCATAAAGCGGCGGGGTTTTGTCTTTCGTCGGATCGCGGCTGTCCTTCACCGCCAGGCTCGTTGCCCAGCGGATCGCGCCGTCGCGCTTTAACACCGCCGCGATCTCGTGGCTGTCGGATAGCACATAAAGCACATTGCCCGCCGACCACGGCGTGGAATGCGCACCGATATGCTGCTGCCACAACGGGCGGCCATTGAGCAACGCGCTCGCCTGCATTTCCCCCGCGGCGTTGGTGACGACGACCACCCCTTCCTGCACAATTGGGTCGGCATCGATACCGCTGAACACCGCCGCGGCCTTGGTGCGCGAGCTGGCGGTAAGCGTGTCGCTCCACAGCACGGAGCCGCTATCGAGGCGCAGGGCAAATACCTCGCCCGAGGAATAGGCGGAAACAACCACATCGTCGCTAATCACGGGGGAAGTGATGGAGAAATAGCCTGCCGTTTCGCGAATGCCGCGATGTTCCCATTTCGGCGCACCCGTTGCAGCATCGAACGCCAGTGTTTGGTTATCGGCCGTGAGCACCACCACCGCACCGCCACCAATCGCGGGCGCACCGCGCACCGGTGCGCCGACATTGATATTCCATTTCGGTGCGCCCGTCGCCGCATCCAGCGCGCGCAGATTGCCAAAACCGGTGGTGGCATAAACCACGCCGCCGTCATACGCGATACCGCCACCCAGCGCATCGCTCTCGCGCTTGAGGCGACCGGTATTATCGCTCCAGATCACTTTCGAAATATGCTGCTCTTCATGCGCCGAAACCACGCCCGCCGCATCCATCGCAAACACTTTGCCATCCGCCACCACGGGGGCCGAAACCGCATTGCGCGAGAAGACATTACCATCACCAATCGTCGCCGAATCCTCATGCGTTACGCCGGTGAGGCCGACATGCGGCGTCGCCATCGCAGCGTTCATGCTGCGCCATTGCTCGAGGTTGGTTTGCTCCGGCACTTCGACCGCAACATCCGCCACGCTCGCATCCGCCTTCAGGCCCTGATCGCCCGGCAATACATCCGCGCGTTCGCCCGGCGCGCGCTTGATTTCCGGCACCGCACCGCCCATCCAATCCGGCAGCCCGGAGCAGGCACTCAGCAATGTTGCTGCCGCCATCACCAAGAAAACATGGCGCGAAAAACGCATGTTATTTCTCACCCTTCGTGCTCGCCTTCATGCTGGTCAGCCACTCGCTGAGCCGCGCGCGCGAATCGGCGCTGGTGTTGGGGTTGGCGAGTAGTTTCTCAACCTCGATCACCGCGTCCTCACGGTTACCCTTGGCCCAGAGATTGGCAGCGAACCATTCCGCGCGCGTCGAGGCGAGGGGGGATTTATCCTTCGCTTTCAGGCAGGTTTCCGCCGCATCCGCATCAAGCCCGGCGAGGCGCAAGCAGGCGACATCGTTCCACAAGCTCTTACCATTTACCGCCGCTTTCAGCGCATCGATCGCGCCCTTTTTATCACCCGCCACCACCAGCGCGCGCGACTGCCACACCAGCGCGAGGTCCTTGAATTCGCCGCTCGCATCTGCCGCAATTTCGCCGAAACCTTTCGCCGCTTCCGCCGCCTTACCGCTGCCGAGCAAACGCTCATTCTCGCTCAACCGGCCGAGCATTTCGCTGCCCTTCGCCTCGCGGTAATGCTGCCAGGCGCTGTTGAGCGCGGTACCGAGCACGAGCGCAATCGCAATCGCGATGAACAAATTGCGGTATTGCTTCAAAAACTCGCTGAATTTATCGGCGCGCAGCGCCTGGTCGACTTCCTGCAGTAATTGGTCGGTCATGGGATACTCCTTTTCACCTCTCTAGCGGTCTGCAGCAAATCCTGCAACGATCGAACACGAAAATAATGAATAGTCGAAATTTAGCCGTGCGTAGCGTTTCCAACGCGAGCCGCGAAGCGGCAGGGGTCAGCGAAGCGTAGGGGACAAGGTCCCCTTCAAGCAACAACTACTCCCACTCAATCGTCGCGGGGGGTTTGCTCGTGATATCATACACCACACGGTTGATGCCGCGCACTTCGTTGACGATCCGCACAGCGATGCGGTGTAAAATCTCCGGCGGGAAATGAAACACATCCGCCGTCATCCCGTCGCTTGAGGTTACGGCACGCAGGGCGCACACGGCTTCATAGGTGCGCGCATCACCCATCACGCCGACCGTGTTCACCGGCAATAGCACTGCGAAGGCCTGCCAGATTTTGTCGTAAAGATCGCTTTTGCGTAGCTCGTCGATATAGACCGCATCCGCGCGGCGCAGGAGATCGAGCTTGTCGCGGGTGATCTCGCCCGGAATGCGGATGGCAAGGCCCGGACCCGGGAACGGGTGGCGATAGACCAACGCATGGGTGAGGCCAAGCTCGAGGCCGAGTGCGCGCACTTCGTCCTTGAACAATTCGCGCAACGGCTCAACCAGCTGCATCTTCATGCGCTCCGGCAACCCGCCGACATTATGGTGCGATTTGATAGTGACGCTCGGGCCGCCATGGAAGGAGATCGACTCGATCACATCCGGGTACAGCGTGCCTTGCGCCAGGAAATCGACATCCTTGATGCGCGTTGCTTCCTGCTCGAACACTTCGATGAAGCTCTCGCCAATGATCTTGCGCTTGCGCTCCGGGTCGCTCACCCCGGCGAGGCGGCTAAGGAACAATTCGCTCGCATCCACATACACCAGCGGGATTTTGTAATGCTCCTCGAAGCGCTGTTTCACCTCCGCGCCCTCGTTCAGGCGCAGCATGCCGGTATCGACGAAAATGCAGGTCAGCTGGTCGCCGATCGCCTCGTGCAGCAATTTCGCCACCACCGAGGAATCCACCCCGCCCGAAACGCCGCAAATGACGCGACCTTTGCCAACCTGGGCGCGGATTTTCTTGATCTGCTCGTCGCGAAACGCCTGCATGCTCCATTGGCCATGGCAGCCGCAGATGTTTTTCACGAAATTGGCGATGAGCTTCGCACCTTCCGGCGTATGCGCCACTTCCGGGTGGAACTGCACGCCATACACGCGCTTGGCTTCGTTGGCGATCGCCGCATAGGGCGCGGTAGCGGTTTTGGCGGTGGCGGTGAACCCTTCCGGCAGGGCGGTTACCTTATCGCCATGGCTCATCCACACTTGGTATTTCTTGCCCGGCTCCCACACGCCTTGGAATAATGCGTTGGCAGCAACCACCTCGACCTCCGCCCGGCCAAACTCGCGCGTGTCACCCGGGAGCACCTTGCCGCCGAGCTGGTCGCAGATCAGCTGTTCGCCGTAACAGATACCGAATACGGGGAGGCCCAACTCAAATACCGCCGCATCGATTTTCGGCGAGGCCCCCGCATGGACGGATGCCGGTCCGCCGGAGAGAATAATCCCGCGTGGGTTGAACGCCTTGATCTTCTCAAGCGGCAGCACAAACGGGTGAATCTCGCAATAGACGCCCGCCTCACGCACGCGTCGCGCGATCAGCTGTGTCACCTGGCTCCCGAAATCGAGAATGAGGATACGCTCTTGCGTTAAATCGGCCATATTAAAAATCCTGAAATGTCATGGTTTGGCGCGCACCATAGCGCGCAGTGATATTGTCGCAACGATTTTTCTCGCAGTCGCAACAAGTGATGGAATAGGAGGTCATATTTGCTTGACGCCGCGAACGGAGTCGTCATAACTATTAGGCACATGAATTTGTGACCGGGTGAAACTCGCCTCATCCATGAAAATAATAAAAACAGTAAAGGTTTGCACATGCGTTATGGGGGATTAATTGCTGCGGTTGTTGTCGCCGCGCTTGCTGCCATCATCGTTTTGCGTATGTCGAGCAATAATCAGGCCGCCCCGCAGCCCGGCGCTTCGCCCGCGGAGCAGGTAAAAACCACCAATGTCTATGTTGCCGCACGCGCGATTCCGGTGGGTGCTGCCATCACGGCAGATATGATTGTATCCCAGGCTTGGCCTGAAAATCTCGTGCTGCCGGGCTTTGTAGTGGCGGATGGCCAAACCAACCTCGTTGGCCTGATCTCGCGCGCACCCTTCCAGCAGAACGAGCCGATCATCAACAGCAAGCTCGCCAATGCGAATGACCCGAATTTCCTCGCGGGTGACCTGCCCAAAGGCATGCGCGTCGTCACCATTCCCGTGAACGAGACGGATGGGGTCGCGGGCTTCGTGTTCCCGGGCGACCATGTCGATTTGATCTACACGCATGAGGTCGATAAGTGGGAATACCCACCCGCGGGCACGACGAGCGATGACGACAAAGACGCCGCCAAGCCGCAACTTAATAAAGTATCGGTGACGGAAACGTTGCTGACCAATGTGAAAATTCTCGCGATTGACCAGCGTGCCTCGGGCGCCGGTGCGACGGATAAAGAAGGCAACCTCATTATCCCGCGTTCGGCGTCGCTCATGGTGTCGCAGGCAGATTCACAGCGCATTAAGCTGGCGCAAAAAAGCGGCACGATTAGCCTGACCCTGCGCGCGCTGGCGGATAAGGAAACCGCTGACCCGCTGGTGCTGACTAACCAGAAAGATATTTCGCAGACGGATGCGAGCGCAATTGATGGCAGCCCAGCGAATGGGGATGGCTCGGTAAAAATTGTGCGTGGCCCGGGCAAGGTTGCGCAGGAAAATGTATCGAGCGGGACCAGCGTTTCGCGCGGCGCGGCAAAAACATCGGCGGCTGGTAGCACGGGCACTGCCCTTCCTGCCAACGGCACTATCGCAACTCCAGGTCTGGTGGCAGTCCCATGATTTTGAACCCATCCTCATCCCATTTCCTGCGTCATGCTGCCTGTGCGCTAGCGCTTAGCGCCTTGATGCTGCCACTGCCGTCGGTCGCGAAAGCACCGCGTGCAGCAAGCACAAGCAGCAGCGTGTTCTACGTGCCGATCAACCGTTCGGAGCTCATCACCACCAAAACGGACATGGCGGAAGTTGTCATCACCGACCCGGATGTGGCGAACGTGCTGGTGCACGGCAAGCGCAAAGTCTCGGTCATCGGCCTCGAAGTCGGCCAAACCACCTTACGCATTTTCGATAGCAACCATAAGCTCATCCGCAGCACGGACGTGTTCGTGACCTACGACCTGCCCGCAGTACGCCGCGCGCTGAAACAATTCTTGCCCAACGAGCATATCGGCGTCACCATGGTGAACACCCGTATGGCTCTGACCGGTGATGTCTCGAGCGCCTCAGCCGCAGCGACCGCAATGGAAATCGCGGAGGAATTTACCCACGCAAAACTAACGTCGGAAGAGGCGGATACCCGCCGCGCCGTGGATGAAGCTAAAGCCCCCTCCCCCATTATCAATCTCATGAAAATCAGCGCCGGTCAGCAGGTCATGCTGCGCATCCGCATCGGTGAGGCACAACGCGCAGCTGTAAAAAATCTCGGCGTGAGTCTGCAAGCATTTGGTAGTAGCGACATGCCGCTCTTACTCGGCACCGGTATCGGCCGCCTGCTTAATACCGGCGGCACCACTTCCGCCTTTACTTATAAATCCATTCAAGGTTCCGAAAACACAGCGGCCTACCTCACTGGCTCGATTTATACGCCAGGTAGCAGCGGTGTGGGCGCAGCAATCGAAGCCCTTGAACGTAACGGCATGATCAAAATCCTCGCAGAACCAAACCTCACCGCATTGTCGGGAGAAGAGGCACAATTCCTGGCCGGAGAGGCTTGCGCTTCAGATGCGGAACTTCGCCGCGAAGCCGTTCGTAGGTGGCGTCCAGCCTCCAAGCCACCGTCGGCGCATAGGACCAACCGAGCTCTATG
>JBEHYI010000115.1:0-6246 GCA_048498255.1 Pseudomonadota bacterium
GCCATGCTGCCGCAGGCGACGCAATTGGTGGGTATAGATGACATGAGTAATTGGGCGCAGGTGCTCGAAAATATGCGCGCCGTTTCTGCCGAGAAAATCGCGGAGGACGTGGAGAAAAATCGCGCCGCTTCCACCACTGCATTAGCGCAAATAGAAAAATGGTTCGTATGAGCAAACGCCCGCGTATCCTCATGCTTACGGCACATCTGGGCTATGGTGGCGCGGAAACTTCCTTCATCCGCCTTGCGAATTTTTTGGCGCAATCGATGGAGGTGACGGTCGCGCTCTTCACCGCCGATTACGGCAACGCCAAAAACTATGCGGTGGGGCACGAGCCGCTGAACGCGCCGATCGTGTTGCTCGATACACCAAAGGCAAAAAATCAGCTGCTGCGCTGGGTTTGCCGCATCCGCCGTATGCGTACGCTGAAGCAAAAACATGACGCCACGATTAGTTTTCTCTCCGGCCCGAACCTCGTGAATGTCCTTGCGGGCAGTAACCGCAAAACCATTGTATCGCTGCGTGGTTCGCGCATGTATGACCCCGCGGCACCGAAATTTCAGCGCCTCATATTCCAATATTTGTTCGATCCCATTATCTTCGCCCTTGCGGCGCGCATCGTGCCCGTTTCGGAAGGGCTCACGAATGAAATTCGCCGCGTGGCACGCACTAAAACACTTGAAAAAGTGCGGGTGATTTCGCCCTTCATCGAAACGGCCTCGCTGCAAACGCGTTTGGGTGAAGCTGTGCCGAAAATTTCCGCGCCGCTCAAGGGCCAGCCAGTCATCGTCGCGGCCGGCCGCTTATCGGTGGAGAAGGGCTTCCAGCACCTCATCCGCATCGTCGCGCAGCTTGCCAAATTCGAACCCGGCGTGAAGCTGCTATTGCTCGGCGATGGGCCTATGCTGCCGCAATTGCGCGCACTTTGTGCCGCGCACGGAATCGCGATGGATGATGTGACGCCGGGCACCAGCGCGGTGATATTCGCGGGCTACCAGAAAAATATCCTACCGCTGATTGCGCTCGGGCGAGTCTATGCCATGAGCTCCGCAACCGAGGGCTTCCCGAACGTGCTGCTCGAGGCGATGGCAGCCGGTGTGCCGGTGGTTGCGGCGGATACGCCCTGGGGCGTGCGCACGATTCTATGCAACGCGGCGCCCGTTTCGAGTGAGCCATACCCCACGCACACCGCCACGCAGGCAGATTTTGGCACCCTCATGCCGCGGATTGACGCACCGGAATATAAGGAAATCTGGGTCAATACCCTGCGTGGTGCGCTTGCCACGCCGCAGCCACAAAATGCCGCAACCGCCCAGCGCGCCTACGATTATGACCTTGCGAAAATCGGCGAGCAATGGAAACATTTGCTCCAGCATTTTGAGGTGCCATGAAATACCGGAGCGAGATCGACGGCCTGCGCGCACTGGCGGTTCTGCCGGTGATTTTGTTCCATGCGGGCTTCGGCCTGTTCCGCGGCGGATTCGTTGGCGTCGATGTATTTTTTGTCATCTCCGGCTACCTCATCACCGGCTTGCTGCTGAACGATTTGGTGCAAGGCGAATTCTCCCTGGGCCGCTTTTACGCCCGCCGTGCGCGCCGCATTTTGCCAGCGCTTTTCTGCGTTATACTGCTCACAATTCCGCTCGCATTGCTGTGGATGCTGCCCTCGCAATACGAAGCGTATTCGCGCAGCACGCTGGCGGTGATCAGTTTTGTGTCGAATATTTTCTTCTGGCGTGAGAGTGGCTATTTCGCTGCCGTTGCGGGCGAGAAACCGCTGCTGCATACGTGGAGTTTGGCGGTGGAGGAGCAGTTCTACCTGCTGTTCCCACTCGCGCTATGGCTACTCTGGCGGTTAGGCAAAAAGCCCGCTCTTTATGGGCTTGCGCTCGCCACGCTCATCAGCTTAGGCCTGTGCGAATATGCTTCGCGCTATGCCACGAGCGCCAATTTCTTTCTGCTGCCCATGCGCGCGTGGGAGCTGCTGATCGGCGCGCTTTGCGCCTTTCATCACCTCAATAGCGAAGCAAAAAAGCATGATTTTCTTTCGGTAGTTGGCATCGCGCTCATCGCCATTTCCGTCTTCACCTTCAGCGATGCGATGCGCTTACCGTCCGTCTATTCCCTCGCGCCCGCGCTCGGCACTGCGCTGATTTTGCTCTATGCAACGGCGGAAAGCCTAGGCGGGCGGCTGCTTTCGGCGCGACCTATGGTCGGCATCGGCCTCATCAGCTACAGCGCCTATTTGTGGCACCACCCGCTTTTTGCCTTCGCGCATATTCGCCTGTTCAACACGCCAAGTTCCGCGCTCATGCTCGGGCTTTCGCTGTTAGCACTACTGCTCGGCGCGCTCACTTGGCGGCTGGTGGAACGGCCCTTCCGCGACCGCCGCCAGCCCTTTTATGTCAGCAATCGTCCTGCGTTGATCATGGCCATCAGCGCGGCAGTTCTACTTGCGACCATCGCTGCCTACGGCCATTTCAGCCAGGGGCGGCTTGCATCCTGGAAGGCGCGCGCGCCGGAAAATTCGCGCCAGGCCTTCGCGCTGATCGATGCCGAGCGCACCCGCCTGTTCGATTTCGACAATGGCGACTGCATTTTCAACGCGAATATGCTGACGGATAAAGTGGGCGCGCGCATCGCCGCCTGCCAGAAGCGCTACGGCCCGGGAATCGCGATCATCGGTGACTCCCACGCCATGAATATCTTCTTCGTGCTGAAGGAACGCGCGGGCAACCGGCCGTTTATCGTGGGGCTGGGGCAGGGCATGTGCCGGGCTTACGCGCCGCTTGCGACCTGCAATTACGAACCCTTCCGCGCACTGCTGAAGAAGCGGCCGAAATTATTTCACAGCGTGATTTACGAGCAAGCGGGCTGGCATCTATTCACCGATGCACGCGGGAAAGAGATCGATCAGGACCAGCTTTCCGGCCTGCCGCTTGATGCGCGCGTGCCGGATTTTGCGCCCAACATCGCGCATATCGATGGCGTGGCGGAATACCTGAAAACGCTCGGGCCCTATGCGCGTATCGTCTGGCTTGGGCCACGCGTGGAGCCGGAAATCGCTGAGAATGTGGTGGTGAATTTAGGCTGCGATTACCCGTTCGCGCTGCGGCCCAACCAGGCAGAAATCTTCGCGAAGCTGGATGAAGCCATTGCCCAGCAGCTGAAAAATACCGGCGTTCTCTTCCGCTCGCAGCGCGCACTCGCGCAGCTCAGTTTGCCGAAGGAATTTCTCTCCTGCAAACAGACCTATTGGAAGGACCGCAACCATTACAGCGCGTTTGGCGAGCGCTATTTCGGCAAGCGCATCACGCTCGATGCCGTGCTCGGGAGGCGGCCATGAGCACTGCGCGCGAACCGCATCAATGGCTGCCGCTCGGTGTGCGGCGGGTGGTCAATATTTTCGGCCGCGCGTTTGGCATCAACCCGTTTCCGCGCTTGTTCGAATATGGCATGGCGGCGCTGAACCGCGCGAGCGCGTTCGAAGAGATTTATCAGAAAAATTTCTGGGGCTCTCCGGAGTCGCGCAGCGGGGTCGGCAGCGAGCTGAAAGCGACGCGCCGCTACCGCGCGGCTCTCGCAAAACTTATGCGTGAGCGCCGGTTTCAGTCGATATTCGATGCGCCCTGTGGCGATTTAAACTGGATGCCGAGCGTGCTGGCGCAGGTGCCGCTTGCCTACCAAGGCGGCGATATTTGCGCGACGCTCGTGAGCAATCTCGAGCGCCAACATCCAGCGCTTGCCATCCGCCAGTTCGATTTATGCCGCGATGCTTTCCCGAAGGCGGATCTCTGGCATTGCCGCGATTGTTTTTTCCATCTGCCGTTCGCTGATATTTTCGCGGCCTTTGAGCAGTTCATCGCGTCAGAAATTCCCTACATGCTACTCACCACCCACCGCGCGCGCTGGCTCCATCGCAACCTCGATATTAGCAGTGTTGGCTTTCGCTTTATCGATTTCGAACGCGCACCATTTTCCTTCCCAAAACCCCTGGCGCTGCTGCCGGATTTCCGCCGCGGGGTGGATTTTCCGCGCTATGTCGCCCTCTGGTCGCGCGAGGCGGTATGCGATGCGCTCGCGAAGGTAAAAGCGCATGAATAGCGCGCTGCCCATCCTTTACGTGTTGGATGGTGCAATGGCCAAAACCGGAGCAATTGTCGCTGCGCGCAATGCCGCACTTGCGTTAGCTGGCACGGCAAATCTTGTATTGGTGCTGCCGCGCGGCCACCAGATTGCAGCGATGGAATTACAGGATTTTTGGCGGGTGGAAACCATTCCCATGGCGCCGCTGCGTAAAAATATTCCGTCGCTGCTGCGCTATTTTCCTGTGCTGTTCGTAGGCGCATGGGCCCTCCACCGATTAATGAAACGTGACAATGCAACGCGCCTGATGGTGAATGATTTTTACCTGCTGCACGGTGTACTGCTGCGCTTGCTCGGCTTCCGCGGGCAGATCGTTACCTGGGTACGCTGCGATCCCGCGCGCTTTGCGGGCCCGCTCGCAAAACCTATGCTGTGGCTCATGCAGCGTGCTAGCGATAAGATCATCGCAGTATCGCAGTTCATTCAGCGGCTGCTTGTGCCGATGGCGAGTGAAGTAATTTACGACGCCTATACTGGTACCTCCCGCGCACCGAAATCCTGGGCGGTGAGCTACCCGAAAATCTTTGTGATGGTGGGCAACTACATCCGCGGTAAAGGGCAGGATATGGCGCTCAGCGCTTTCATGGCCGCCGCCGCGCAGGATATGACAATCCAACTGCATTTCTATGGCAGCGATATGGGCCTCGCCAAAAACCGTGACTACCGCGCGCAGCTGGAATATGAGGCGCAGCAAGGCGCTGCGGCGGGTCGCATCCGTTTTCATGACGCGGTGGCCGATACCTCGCCGATTCTCGCCACTGCTTATGCGGCGCTGAATTTCTCGGTCTCGGAATCTTTTTCGATGACCGTGCTCGAAGCTTCTGGCGCGGGGCTTCCCGTTATCGCCACCATGAGCGGTGGCCCGCAGGAAATACTGGTCGAGGGCAGCACCGGCTATCTGATTCCAGTGGGGGATGTCGCCGCAGCGGCGGCACGTATACTGCAACTTGCGGCGAATCCGGTAGCGTCTGAGGCTATGGGGAAAGCAGGCGCTGAATTTATCGTGCAGCATTTTACAACTGCTGCCTATGCGCATGCGATGCGGGCTTTGTGGCAGTTCTAAATTACAGCGATTTCAGGTAATCCTTCACCTGCGCGAAGCTGGTTTTTATGCTCGCGAGCAGCACCATTTTCTCGGTATCAGGCGCGCTATATTCTTCCTGACCTTTTTTGCATAAATCACCCAACGCATTCGCACCGAGGTTAAAAGCAATGCCCTTGAATATATGCGCATTCCTACGCCATGCCTCGGAGTCTGTCGCCGTTAAACTTGCTTCCAATGCAGCCAAACATTCGCCGCCAGCATTATAAAACTCCTCGAATAATGCCTGCTCAAGCTCGGTATCGCCATCGATCATTTCTCTGAGATTGGTCAAATCCACCGGCTGCATTAGGGCCTCATTGTCTATGTGTCTTAAGGAAAAAATCGAGCGCGTCTTGAATCTTTTTACGGCTATAAGGCTTCGCGATAAATCCCTGCACATGATTGCTGAGCGCTATGTCGATATCCTTTTTGCAGTGATTGCCGGTTACCATCACCACAAAGCTTTGCGGGTCCTGCTCACGCAAAAAATGCGCTAATTCATGCCCATTAATATCTGGCAATTCCACATCGAGAAACACGATGTCCGGCGCATGTTCTGCATAAAGTGCGAGCGCCTGGGTACCATTTTTCGCAGCATAGTTTTTATAATGCCGCCCGAGCATGCCGATGAGTAATTTGCGGGAGAATTCCTGATCCTCCACCACCAATATTTCCACCACCTCACGCGTAGCGCGCGCCTGGCACGCAGCTTTCAAGGTCTCGCGCTGCGCTTCAGAAAACTCGGGATGTGTCAGCAAGAAGGCAGGTTCTTGCCCGCCTGCGGCCCGTGAATCACCCCCACCTGAATGATGTGCGTTTTCCATGGGAACCAATGTAAACCCTTCAACCTAGGCGGGCAAATAAAACACGCAAGGCGCGAAGAAAATAATGTGCACGCGCCGAATACGTAGCAAAAAATCAACAGGTTGTGGGGATGCGCCAACCGCCAAAAAATCTTTTTGGCCGGTGAGGGCCTTTGTAAAAACAGTATAATTCGGCCGCGCCGACCGCGACTT
>JBEHYI010000116.1:0-6131 GCA_048498255.1 Pseudomonadota bacterium
ACCAATGTCGCACAGCTCAAAAAATTCGCCGGTATGTGCGGTACCGATGTGCCCGACTGGCTCGCGCGATTGTTCGAAGGGCTCGATGAAAACCCCGAATTGCGCCACTCCATCGCCGCCATGGTCGCCGCCGAGCAATGCCGCATGCTGATGATGGCGGGCGTCGATAATTTCCATTTCTATACGCTGAACCGCGCCGAGCTCACGCAGGCGATTTGCCATATTTTGGGGATACGTGCGGCTTGACCATATGGCGAAAAGTATGTATGATAAGATGGGAAAATTTGAATGGGATCCGACAAAAAATTGGATAAACCGTGAAAAGCACGGAATTTCATTTGAGGAAGCCATGCAAGCTTTTATCGATCCCAAACGAGTCATTATTGCGGACCCTGCTCATAGCAAAGTGGAAAAACGCTATTATTGTTTCGGAGCGGTAGGCAATAAAATAGCAACGGTGCGCTATACGGTTCGCCGTGGGGTTATTCGAATTATTGGCGCTGGTTACTGGCGGAATGGAAAGGCTTACTATGAAAAAACGAATGCGCACTGACAAAGATGGTTATGAAGATGATCCATTTGGTCTTGGGTCTGATCCGAAACTCGGAAAACCTCTGGCACCCAAAGAGCTGAAGGCAATGGGAATGCCATCACCCGCCGAAATTGCGGCGTCACTGAAAACCAGCAAGATAACGCTGGCACTCGACATAGAAGCCATCACGTTTTTTAAAGAGCAGGCAAAGAAGCACGGAGTGCCTTACCAGGCGATGATTCGCGGGGTAGTGCGCGATTACGTCACCCGCAGCAAACGCTAGCCCCTAATAATCATCGCCCTTAATCATGCGCACCACGACGCGGCGGTTGAGGTCCTGGTTCGCGGGGATGACATTGCCTGCCGTATCGCGGTTCGGGGCTTTGGGCATCGTCGCGCCGCGGCCAATCACCCGCAATTTCTCCGCCGGGAAACCTTTCGAAGCGAAATAGCGCGCGACCGAGGCCGCGCGTGCAGCTGAAAGCTCCCAATTGCTTGGGAACTGGGGTGAATTCACCGGTGAATCATCCGTATGGCCCTCGATATCGATCCTGACATCGGCGCGGGCAAGCGGCGCGATTTGCTTTGAGATCAAATCGAGCATCGGGATTGCCTCATTGCTGAAATTCGCCGAACCCGCGACGAAAAACGCGCCGGAGGAAAGCTCAACATCGATGCCTTTGGGTGTCTCACTCGCCGCGATGAATTTATCGAACCCGCTGGCGCCGAGTGACATGGAAAGCTGCTTTTTGATCTTCTCGTACGGGTCCTCGGTCGGGATCGCATCGTTGTAAAACCCTTCCTTGCGCAACGCCTCGGCGACGCTTTTCATCTGCGATTGATCCGGCGTCGACAGCGCGAACAGCAGCACGAAAAAACACATGAGCAGCACGCTCATATCGGCGAAGGTGATGAGCCAGCCTTCGTCTTCATGAATTTCCGTTTTGGTGCGCCGCAGGCTCATCGCTTAGTTCCCGCCCGCGCCCATGCGCAGCTGCTTATCGATGTTGAAATGGTTCTGCGGCTCGAGGAAGCTGTTGAGTCGGTCCTGCATGTAGCGCGGCGATTTTTTCTCGGCCAGCATGACAAGGCCCTCGACCACCATGAGGTTGCGGAAGCGCTCGGTCTCCTCCTTCTGCATCAGTTTGTTCGCCGCAGGGATGAACACCATGCGCGCCAAAAACACGCCGTAGAGCGTCGCCACCAGCGCCAGCGACATGCCGCCGCCGATCACCGCCGGCAGGTTCTTCGCCCCGCCGCCCATCTGGTTGAGGATGGCGATGAGGCCCACCAACGTCCCGATCATGCCGAAGCTCGGCGCGCTGGCGCCCATATTGCGCAGCACCGGCACGGCAGTGGTTTTATGGTCGAAATCCGATTCGAGCGCCGTCGTCATCATCGCGCGCAGCTCCACCGGCGAGTGATTGGTGATCACCAGCTCCATGCAATAGCGCAGAATCGGGTCGTTAAACGGCACTTTCTTGATCTCGTCCTCAAGCGCGGGCACGCCTTTTTGCTGCACCAGATAGCTCCATTTGATCAGGCGCATGATCTCGGTATTTAGCCCCTCGCGCGTCGATTTCGGCTTCTTCACCATCCACACAATCGCCTTGAACGCGGTGAACACATCCTTGCTGTGATAGCCCATGAAGGCAGCGGCGATCGACCCGCCGAACACGATGAGAAACGCGTGCCACTCGGCGTAAATGAGCGGGTTGCTGGTGGCGAGCGCAATCGCGCCGACGACCAGAATCAAGCCAAAAATAACCCCAAGCAGCGACGATAACGACATGCAAATCCTATGAATGACAGCGTGAAAGCCTGAGCATAGCTTATTTTTTCAACCATACCATAAAAACTGCCCCGCGCATCAGTTTCGAGTTACATTTTTTGAGAGTGTGGTTAGGATACCAACTTACACCCACTTGGTTAAAAGAAGATGAAGCCCATTATTGGATTTACCCTCGATTACGAAGAAGGCAGCGCCAGCGGCTATTCGAAATATCCGTGGTATGCGCTGCGCGATAACTACACCGCGAGCGTCGCCCGCCATGGCGGTGCGGCGATCGCCCTGCCGCATGAGGTGGGTGAGGTGGAGGCGTACCTCGACCTGCTCGATGGGCTTGTCATCACCGGCGGCAATTTCGATGTGCCGCCCGCCCTTTACGGCGACCACCATGTGCATGACAAGGTGACGACCAAACCGCGCCGCAGCGAGTTCGAATGGGCGATCACCAAAGGTGCGCTCGCGCGCAACATGCCAATTTTGGGCATTTGCGGCGGCGAGCAATTGCTGAACGTGATTTTGGGCGGCACGCTGATTCAGCATATTCCGGATTCGATCCCCAACGCCTTCGCGCATGAGCAGCCCAACCCGCGCCACGAGCCGGGGCACGAGGTGGCGATTGTGGCGAATACATTGCTCTATAAAATTGTCGGCGCGGGCACATTGGCGGTGAATAGTGCGCACCACCAGGCCGTGGGCAAAGCCGCGCCCGGCGCGGTGGTGAATGCGCGCGCAGCCGACGGGGTGATTGAGGGCATTGAGCTGCCGAGCCACCCGTTCTGTCTCGGCGTGCAATGGCACCCGGAATTTTCGATCACGAAAGCGGATGAGAAAATTTTCGCGGCATTTGTTGCAGCGGCGAAAACCTATTCGGCGCAATGACGGACCAGCCCGAACGCATCGCGAAATTTATGGCATCCGCCGGACTGTGCTCGCGGCGGGATGCGGAGCGCTGGATTGCCGATGGGCGCGTGATCGTGAATGGCGAGGTGCTGACCACGCCGGCGACCTTGGTAAGCGCCAAGGATGAGGTGATTGTCGATGGCAAATTTGTGCGCAGCAAAGCGGATATGCCGCGCCTGTTTGTCTACCATAAGCCTGCCGGGTTGGTGACCAGCCATCGCGATGAAAAGGGCCGCGCCACGGTGTTCGACCATCTGCCGCGCGACCTGCCGCGGGTGATTTCGGTGGGGCGGCTCGACCTCGATAGCGAAGGGTTATTATTGCTGACAACGAGCGGTGCTTTAGCGCGCGCGATGGAGCTGCCGAACAACGCGCAAAAACGCGTCTACCGCGTGCGTGTTCGTGGCACTCCGATGGAAACGCATCTTGCGCAACTTGAACGCGGGGTGAAGGTGGACGGCGTGCACTACCAACCGATTGACGTGAAAGTAGAGCGCAGCAAAGAAGGCCGCAACCAATGGCTAACGCTCACCTTGCGCGAGGGTAAAAACCGCGAGATTCGCCGCATTTTTGAGCATTTCGATTTGCCGGTGAGCCGCCTCATCCGTGTGCAATATGGTAATTTCCACCTCGATGATTTGGAAGCCGAAGAGGTCGCCGAAGTGCCGACTAGACATGTGCAGCAATTATTGCAGCAATTGGGAGTCGAAAAAGCATGAGAATCATTGCCGGAGCCTTCAAAGGCCGCAAATTATTGACCCCCGAAAATGATGCGATTCGCCCGACATCCGACCGCGCGCGCGAGGCGATTTTCAACCTGCTGATGCATGGCAAATATGCCGGTGACTCAGTCATTGGCGGCCATGTGCTCGATTTATGCTGCGGCACCGGCGCGCTAGGGTTAGAGGCGCTTTCCCGAGGGAGCCGCATCGCCACCTTCGTCGACCAAGACAAAAAATCGCTCGAGCTCGCGAAGCAAAATGCACTCCATTGCGGCGCCAGCAATGCTGCATTTTTTGTGCAAGCGGATGCTGCAAAATTACCTGCAGCAAAATTGCCCGTAACCTTGGTGCTGATGGATCCGCCTTACGCCAAATCACTCCTCGCGCCCGCTTATAAATCGCTGCAGCAAGGCCATTGGCTCGAGCATGGCACGTTGATTGTATGCGAGCAGCAGCGCGGCATGCCGGTCGTGACGCTCGAGGGTGCAGCGCTGGTTGATGAGCGCCAATATGGCAAAGCGAACATCCTCATTTACCGAGTGGCCTAACCATAATCATTTGCAAAAATAATTTATCTGCGTATGGTTTTTGCAGCGCAACCGAGGGAGATTTTATGCCGCTTTTGGTCCTTTTATTCGTCCTGTTCATCGTCTTCATGCCGTTCATGTTCTTCACGGTGCGCACGGCGGAAACGGTGATTGTGCAACGCTTCGGCAAGTTTTTGCGCATTGCTTATCCGGGCCTCAACATCAAGATTCCCTTCGTTGATCAGATCGCGGGCCGCGTCAGTTTGCGCGTCAACCAAATCACCCTCACCATGGAAACCAAAACCAAAGATAACGTGTTCGTCACCATCCCCATTTCCGTGCAAAACCGCGTGCGTGAGCAGAAAGTGTATGACGCATTTTATAAGCTCAGCAACCCCGTCGCGCAGATTCAGTCTTACGTTGAGCAGGTGATCCTTGGCCATGTGCCCTCGATGACGCTCGATGAAGTATTCGCCAGCCAATCCGGCATCGCCGCGGCGGTGAAAAAGGAGCTCGATTCCGACATGGCGGAGTTCGGCTACGAGATCGTGAACGTGCTGGTGACGGATATTATTCCCGACCAAAAAGTAAAGTCGGCGATGAACGACATCAACGCCGCGCAGCGCGAGCAGGTGGCCGCCGCCGCACGCGGGGAGGCGGAGAAAATTCTGGTCGTGAAAAAGGCGGAGGCCGAGGCCGAAAGCAAGGCGCTGCAAGGGGCGGGGATTGCGAACCAGCGCCGTGCGATTATCGAGGGGCTGCAGAATTCCATCGGCGAATTCCAGAAAGTGATTTCGGGCGCGAGTGCAGCGGAGGTGATGCAGCTGGTGCTGGTCACGCAATATTTCGACACGCTGAAATCGATCGGTGAGCTGAACAAGACCAACACTTTGTTCCTCTCGCACTCGCCCGGGGCGGTGAAGCAGATTTCGGACCAAATTCTGGAATCGATGCTTGCGAGCGAAAAAGTAGGGAATTAGCACGACTTAATGCCGAACCTAAATAACGTTTAGGTTTAGCTAAGCCGTTTAGTTTTTCTGAATAGTGCTCGCGGGGTGCGGCGGCGATGCGCGCACCCACAAATCGCTTGGCAACCTGCCATTTTCGGGCTAAAAGCGCGGCTTGAAAAACAACAGGAGTCGTTATGCAAGCCGCTGCTACCAAGCAACCATCCGCCCAAGCCCCGCTGAATGTTTACTACGACAAGGATTGCGATCTGTCGCTGATCCAAGGCAAAAAAGTGGTGATCGTCGGCTATGGTAGCCAAGGCCATGCCCATGCGCTGAACCTCAAGGATTCCGGGGTGAAGGAAGTGCGCATCGCGCTGAAGGATGGCAGCAAAACCGCCGCGAAAGCACAAGCCGCGGGCTTCGAGGTGATGAACCCGAAAGACGCCGCGAAATGGGCGGATGTGGTGATGGTGCTCACCCCCGATGAATTCCAATCCGAACTCTACGCGCAGGACCTCGCGGATAATCTGAAGCAAGGTGCGGCGCTGCTGTTCGCGCACGGCCTCAACATCCATTTCGAACTGATCAAGCCGCGTGCGGATCTCGACGTGTTCATGGTCGCGCCGAAAGGCCCGGGCCACACGGTGCGCGGCGAATATCAAAAAGGCGGCGGCGTGCCGTGCCTGATTGCGGTGTACCAGGACAAATCCG
>JBEHYI010000117.1:0-6105 GCA_048498255.1 Pseudomonadota bacterium
GCGTGATCACGAAATTAGATACGCGCGACCTCAAGGCAAAGGCGGCGGGCCAAGTAGTGCGCGGCAAGGGCGCGGGCGAGTTCGATGCCGACCAGTTCATCGAGCCCAAGGAACAGAAAAAGATGGATGAGTTCATCCATTTCGCGATGGGCGCGGCGGATGAGGCGATCAAGCAATCGGGCATCGACCTTTCAACCGAAGAAAAGCGTTGCCGCGCGGGCGTGATGATTGGCTCGGGCATTGGCGGCCTGCAGGCGATTGAAGAAACGGTGCTGATGATGAAAGAGCGTGGGCCATCCCGCGTGTCGCCGTTCTTTATTCCGGCGTGCCTGATCAATTTGGCGTCGGGTCAGGTGTCGATTAAACATGGGCTTAAAGGCCCGAACCATTCGGTGGTGACGGCGTGCAGCACCGGTGCGCATGCGATCGGCGATGCGGCGAAGATTATTGCGCGTGGCGATGCGGATGTGATGATCGCGGGTTCGGCGGAATCGACGATTTGCCGGATTGGGATTGCAGGGTTTGCCGCGGCGCGTGCGCTCGGCACTTCGTATAACGAAACGCCTCAGAAGGCGTCGCGTCCGTGGGATCAGGGCCGCGACGGCTTCGTGATGGGCGAGGGTGCGGGCATTCTCGTGCTCGAGGAATATGAGCATGCGAAAGCGCGTGGCGCGAAAATTCTGGCGGAGTTCGGCGGCTATGGTTTGTCGGGCGATGCGTATCACATTACGAGCCCGAGCGAAGATGGCGATGGCGGCTACCGCTCCATGCAAATGGCGCTGAACGATGCGGGGTTGAAGCCTGCCGATATTGGCTACATCAACGCGCATGGCACGAGCACGCCGAAGGGCGATGAGATCGAGGCCGGGGCGGTGCGCCGCTTGTTCGATGGCACGGATGTGAGCATGTCCTCCACCAAATCGGCGATCGGGCATTTGCTCGGTGGTGCGGGTTCGGTCGAGGCGATTTTTGCGGTGCTCGCGATGGTGCATGGCATGCTGCCGCCGACGCTGAACCTCGAGAACCCTTCGGAATCGGTGGCGGGCATGGACCTTGTGCCGCTGAAAGCGAAAGCGAAGAAGGTGAAAGCAGTGCTATCGAACAGCTTCGGCTTTGGTGGCACGAATGCCAGCTTGGTGTTTAAAGCGGCGGAGTAATCTTCACGCAATCGTCATATATCTTCAGTCTCGCTGCGCTATGACTGGCGCATGACGGCAGATAGCAGCAATGGAATTCCGGCTTCAACGGTGACGCAACCGAGCGCGACGGCGAAGCTGTATGATCTGCACCATGTGCAGGGGTTGAAGCAAGCGGCGTTGGCGTATGGCGGCGATGTGTCGGCTTTTGAAAAAGCGTTTGCTGCACATGCGGCGAATATTTTCTACGAGCGGTTGGTGTCTGCGTATGCGCACAAGCATTGGGGCATGCAGATGCGCAAGGAGGCCTTCTTCAGCAGCGAGAAGTGGATGCCGCAAGTGACGCTGGTGGGCGATCAGATTCTGCTGTCGCTGCCGCTCGAGAATATCGGCATTATCGGCACTCTCTTCGGCAAACCCGCGAAAGCCGAGGCGCTGATCGCAACCATGCAGGAGGCGCTGACGAAGCGTGAGGGAGTGGCGCTGGCTTCGGAGGATGGGGCGGGCGGCATGCGCAAACTTGTGCTGCGCGCGGGCAGTGTCACGGAGCTCGCCGAAGGCTTCGCGCAGATGATGGATGTAATGGCCGAGCAAGCCAGGGTTGCCCCACGTGAGCGCGAGGAGATGGTTTTTTACCCCGGTAAGCCGGTGGGGCCTGCGCCGTGGCGCACGCGGTAGGGCCGGATTGGGCCAAATCTTCATAAAAGCTTAATATTTCGGGCGAATAGGTCTGCTAAAACGCTTTTCTAACCATACTATTAGGAGCTATCCATGGACCATAGTGAAACGTATGATCGTGTGCTTGCTGAAGAGCGCGCTGCAGAAGTAAGCGGAAAATTCAGGAATGCATCGTTACGAGCAGCGGTGGAGATGTATGACTCGCCGCTTAATGCTGAGTTAATCGGTTATCAGCAGGCGACCATTGAGTCTTTAAAACAAACCTTTAAGGCAGTAGATGTCAGTACAAGTAAATTAAATAAGAATATATTTATCCCCAAAATCAAATGTATTCCTTTCGGCAGTGCTGAAGATCGTTTTTCAGGAAATCTGGAAGGCCAAAAAAGTACGTTAGCTACTAAACTGACAGAAACGAAAGATGGAAAAATCGAACTCACCATCAGTGTTGATTCAACAATTCTTTCACATGGCAAAGTAAACGAGGTTGCTCTTAAAGCGATCGCTCTTCCTAAAGAGGCAAGCATACAATTTTGCCAGGGTATTCGTGGCAGTCAAACGGGTATTTGTATCACTGCCAACACCATGCGTGATCTTATTCGGGTGGTAGACGCGTTAGGCGATAAGGCGCGTACTGTAAACGGAAGCGCAATGCCGCGCGATCTTTACCGGATCAAACAAAGCGAGATCGACCCCAGCGCGAAGTACCGCGCATAACGCGAATCGCGATTTACATTCGTGAACGATAACGATAGCTCGTAGAAGATGAAAAAAATCTTCCTGGGCTTGGTTATTTTTGCGGTGCTTGCGGCGCTGTATGGAAGCTATAGTTTCTACCGCTATTACCAGCCGAACGATCTGCCGACGCAGACGCTGATTATTCCGCCCGGCACGGGATCGCGCGGGGCGGTGGCGCTGCTTAAGGTGCAGGGGCTGGTGCCAAGCTTGCCCGAGATGATCGTGCCGCTGGTGCTCTCGGGCCATCTGCATGCGCTCAAAGCCGGGGAGTATGAATTTGCTGGCGGCAGTAGCCCGGCGCAAGTGATTGCCAAAATCGCGCGCGGGGAAATTGTGGTTCATAAAGTGACGATTCCCGAAGGCTGGACGAGCTACCAAATCAAAACCGCGCTGATGGCGGAGCCGCTGCTCACCGGCGAGGTGGGGCAACTGCCGGAAGGGTCGATCTTGCCCGATACGATCCATTTCCAGCGCGGCGAGGCGCGTGCGGCGGTGATTGCGCGCATGCAAAAAGCACAGCAGGAACTGCTCGCAAAACTATGGGCTACGCGCACGGTGGATGCGATGATTGCGACGCCCGAGCAGGCGCTCATTCTCGCCTCGATCGTCGAGCGTGAGACGGGCGTGGATGCGGAGCGCGGGCCAGTGGCGGGGGTGTTCATCAACCGTTTGCATGAGGGCATGTATCTGCAGACGGACCCGACGGTGATTTACGGCCTCGAGCAATTGCAGGGCGGTGCGCCGCTGGGGCGCCTGTTGACGCATGCCGATCTCGAGCGCGATACGATTTACAATACCTATACGCGCCCTGGGTTGCCGCCCGCGCCGATTTGCCATCCCGGCAAGGCATCGATTGAAGCGGCGCTGCGTCCGGCGGCGACGGATGCGCTGTATTTCGTTGCGACTGGCTCGGGCGGCCACCGGTTTGCGGCGACGCTGAAGGAGCATGAGGCGAATGTCGCGGCGTATCGGGCGGTGATGAAGGAGAAGAAGTGAATATCACTCCTTCTTCAAATCCAAACTCACGGAATTGATGCAATAACGTAGGCCTGTCGTCTCGCGCGGGCCATCCGGGAACACATGGCCCAGATGCGCGTCGCATTTCGCGCAGGTGATTTCGGTGCGGACCATGCCGTGGGTAGTGTCGCGGTGCTCCTCGACCGCGCCGCCTGCTTTGGGCGCATCGAAACTGGGCCAGCCGCAGCCGGAATGGAACTTGGCGGCGCTGGCGAACAATTCCGCGCCGCAACAGGCGCAGGCATAGGTGCCTTTGGCCTCCTCATCGGTGTATTTTCCGGTGAAAGGGCGCTCGGTGCCTTTCTCGCGGGCGACCCGGTAGAGGTCCGGGCTCAAGGTTTTCTTCCATTCATCATTTGATTTCAGTGTCTTATCGGTCATTTCATCTCCTGGCCACAGGCCGTGGTAATTTTGCAACAGTTGCCGCTTCTTCGCCCCTGGGGGAGCCGCGGAATCCATAGAAGAATTGCATCTTATGGCATGATTCGCCAGATATAGGCCCGATGCACCGCCTTCGCAAGACGCGCGCGTGGTGTAGCGGTTCACATTATTATAGCTCAAGGAAATGATCATGAAAATTCTCAAAACCTCGACGATTCTGGCAGCGGCAAGCGTGCTCGTCATGGCGGCTTCGGCTAACGCGGCATTCGTTACCAAGGACTATCTGCGCACCGCTGGCGGCAGCGCTGTGGTGACCAAATTCGGTGACTGCGTACTCACCAAATGGGATGCAAAATCGGGCGATTGCTCGGCGCTCAGCAGCGAAATGCGCACCGTTTACTTCAACTTCAACAGCTCGAGCCTGACGCCAGCTGCAAAAACGAAGCTGAAAGCACTGGCGAAAACCCTGAAGTCGAAAAAAGTCGCTTCGGTGAAAATCGTTGGTTTCGCAGATGAAATCGGCACCGAGACCTACAACCTCCGCCTCAGCCAAAAACGTGCGAACGCAGTAGCTGCGTTCCTGCGCGGCGCTGGCATTAAAGTGGTTGGCAAATCGGAAGTACGCGGCCTCGGCGAGACCTCGTCGAAATCCGAGTGCGGCGATGTAAAAGGTAAGGCGCAGCAGGCTTGCCTGTGGCGTGACCGCCGCGTTGAAGTTGAGATCGTGAATTAACTCACGGTTTCTACAACGTAAGAAATGAAAAGGGCGGCTGATTGGCCGCCCTTTTTTGTTTTCAGAAATCGACTAAGATTATTTGCGCAAGTGCTTTGAACTGCCATTGGCACGGAGCGCTTCCGCTAGTTCAAATCTACCCGTTTCATTCAGCATGCTAGGATCGCGTGCAAACCCTGCATAGGAGTCAACTTGGGTAAAAAGCGTTTGTTCAGAGGTTAAAGCAATTCTGGTTTCGGGTTTTTGCGCTTGAGCTTCCGGTTTTTCTGGAAGATGCAAAGTAGGTTTCTTGGACATGAGTACTCCTTAGAAAAAATCAAAACAGACGCCTACATTACAAACTATGGATGCATATTTGTATGACAGTTCCGTGAAGATTTTACGGATTAAGCGAGTGGAAATGCCACGTTGTGCAGTGCACAAGCCGCTTGCAGCGTGTTACGTAGCAGGCAGGCGATGGTCATGGGGCCGACGCCGCCGGGGACGGGGGTGATAAATTTCGCGAATTCGCTGGCGGCGGTGAATTCGACATCCCCGACCAGTTTAGTTTTGCCGTCGCGCTCAATGCGGTTGATGCCGACATCGATGATGGTCGCGCCCGGTTTTACCCATGCGCCTTTGACGAATTCCGGCTTGCCGATGGCGGCGACGAGAATATCGCCGCGGCGGGTTTCCTGCGAAAGAAAATCCGTGCGCGAATGGCAGATGGTGACGGTGCAGGATTCTTTGAGCAGCAGCTGCGCCATCGGTTTGCCGACGATGTTGCTGCGGCCGAGAATGACGGCGTGTTTGCCGGCGAGGCTGCCGAGTTTATCTTTCAACAGCAGCAGGCAGCCGAGCGGCGTGCAGGGCACGAGCCCCTCCTGCCCAACCGCGAGTTTACCGGCATTGATGACATGGAACCCGTCGACATCCTTCGCGGGGTCGATGGCGTTGATGACGGCCTGCGCATCCATATGGTCCGGCAACGGAAGCTGGACGAGGATGCCGTGCACGGCGGGGTCGGCATTGTAGGCGGCGACTTGCGCGAGCAATGCTTCCTGCGCGGTGCTTTCGGGCAAAATGGTCTCGAAGGAGGCGATGCCCGCTTCGATGCAGGCCTTGCCTTTGTTGCGTACATAGACATGGCTTGCCGGGTCATCGCCCACCAAAATAACCGCGAGGCCGGGGGTGAGGTTATGCTGCGCTTTTGTTGCAGCAACGCCTGCAGCAATTTGTTCGCGAAGCTTCGCGGCGAAGGCTTTGCCATCGATGATTTCTGCGCTCATGCGCTACCCACCTCTCGGTTTATCATTCCCGAGTTAGCTTCGTCCAAAAACTTCTTCAGTTTTTGGTTACGAAGCTTCATCGGGAATCCACCTTGAACGGGAACCAGAACTGGATTCCCGATGAAGCGATGCCCAAACGCTCTTGGGCGTTTGGCTG
>JBEHYI010000118.1:0-6082 GCA_048498255.1 Pseudomonadota bacterium
GAGCTGTACCTCAAGCTGGAAAGCCATAACCCTGGCGGGTCGATCAAGGACCGTATTGCGCTGTCGATGATTTCGGCGGCGGAGGCAACGGGCGAGCTAAAGCCTGGCGGCACGTTGGTGGAGGCGACGGCGGGGAATACCGGCCTTGGCCTCGCGCTGGTTGCCAGCCAAAAGGGCTATAAGTTGATTCTCGTCATCCCCGATAAAATGAGCCAGGAGAAGATTTTTCACCTGAAGGCGCTGGGGGCGGAGGTGCTAATCACGCGCTCGGATGTGGGCAAGGGCCACCCGGAATATTACCAGGATATGGCGGAGCGGATTGCGCGTGAGACGCCCGGCGCGTTTTACGTGAACCAGTTCAGCAACCCGAACAACCCGCTGACGCATGAGCGCGCGACGGGCCCGGAAATCTGGCAGCAGATGGATGGGAAGATGGATGCGATGGTGGTGGGCGTGGGCAGTGGCGGCACGCTGACGGGCCTTGGGCGGTATTTCAGCAAGGTTGCCCCGCATGTGGAGATGGTACTCGCCGATCCGAAAGGTTCTATCCTCGCGCCGCTCGTCAATGACGGTATTATGATCGAGCCGGGGAGCTGGTTGGTCGAAGGCATCGGCGAGGATTTTATCCCCGATAATTGCGACCTGAAATTTGTCGGTGAGGCATTCACGATTACGGATGAGGTGAGCATTGCCACCTCGCGCGAGGTGCTGAAAAAAGAGGGTGTTATTTGCGGTTCTTCATCTGGCACATTAATTGCGGCTGCCCTAAAATATTGCCGTGCGCAGACGAAGCCAAAGCGTGTGGTGACGCTGGTGTGCGATAGCGGCAATAAATACCTCTCGAAGATTTTCAACGAGCATTGGCTGGACGATCACGGGTTGGTGCCGACCACCCCGACGCATAGTTTGCGCGATTTGATTTCGCGGCCCTACCGCAAAAAAAGTACGATTACGGTGGTGCCAGGGGACACGCTCGCCAGCGCTTACCGCAAGATGAAAATGTACGACATGTCGCAGCTGCCGGTGATGGTGAAAGAGGAAATTGTCGGGATTATTACCGAGACGGATATTTTGCTCGCGGTGTCGGGCAACCCAGATGGGTTTACGATCAAGGTGGTGCAGGCAATGGCGAAGGAGTTGACCACCATCGATGTGAACGCAGAGCCGACGGAATTGCTCGAGATTTTTACCCAGGGCATGGTCGCGATTGTGATGGATGGCGCGCAATTCGTGGGCCTCGTCACGCCGATTGATTTGTTGAATTATTTACGCAAGCGCGTGGGGCACGCATGAGCAAAACAGAAAGTAAGTAGGAATTATGAGCAAACGCACCACCAACCCCAACTGGGGCTTTAGCACCCGCGCAATTCACGCCGAGCAGCAGTTCGACGAGGGCACGAACGCGGTGATTACGCCGATTTACGCGACCTCGACCTATGCGCAGCTGGCGCCGGGCGAGCATCTCGGGTTCGATTACGGCCGCAGCCATAACCCCACGCGTTTTGCCTATGAGCGCGCGGTGAATAACCTCGAAGGTGGCACGGGCGCGTTTGCGTTTGCCTCGGGCCTCGCGGCAGTGGCGGCGACGCTTGAATTGCTCGATGCCGGTGCGCATATTATCGCGACGGATGATTTGTATGGCGGCAGCTACCGCCTGTTCGAGCGCGTGCGCAAGCGTTCGGCGAATCTCTCTTTCAGCTATGTCGATTTTAGCAAGCCCGGTGCGCTCGAGGCCGCGCTTCAGCCCAACACCAAAATGATTTGGGTGGAAACGCCGACCAACCCGCTACTGAAATTGGTGGATTTGGAAGCGGTCGCGGCCTTCGCGCGCGCGAATAATCTCACCAGTGTCGTCGATAATACCTTCGCGACGCCGTGGATTCAGCGCCCGCTCGATTATGGGTTCGATGTTGTCATCCATTCCGCGACGAAATATCTCAATGGTCATTCCGATATTATCGGCGGGATTGCGGTCGCGGGGGCGAATGCGGAGATTCGCGACAAGCTCGGGTTTTTGCAAAATGCGACCGGGGGAATTCAAGGCCCGTTCGATAGTTTCCTCGCCCATCGCGGGGTGAAGACGCTGGGGCTACGCATGCAGCGGCACTCGGAAAATGCACTCGCGGTCGCGAAATTTTTGGAAGAACATGAAGCAATCGAGCGCGTGATTTATCCCGGCTTGCCGAGCCATCCGCAGCATGCGCTCGCGAAGCGCCAAATGCGCAATGGCTTCGGCGGCATGGTTTCGGCCATTGTCAAAGGCGGTGAGGTGGCGGCGACGCGCATGCTGAAACGCACGCAGGTGTTTACGCTTGCGGAAAGTTTGGGCGGCATCGAAAGCCTCATCGAGCATCCCGGCATTATGACGCATGCAAGCATCCCCGCTGATGTGCGCGCGAAGATCGGCATTGCGGATGGGTTGATTCGCCTTTCGGTGGGCATCGAGGATGAGCAGGATTTGATTGCCGATTTGGCCGCGGCGTTGGCCTAATTCGCAGTCTTCGCCTCAAGCTCCAACCAGCGCTCTTCCGCCGTTTCGAGCTTCGCTTGCGCGCGGGCGAGCAGGCGCATGGTTTTGTCGAAGCGCAGCGGGTCTTTGGTGTAGAGGTCGCGCTCGTTCGCTAAAATATTCTGCAGCTCGGCCATTTCTTTTTCGAGGGTGGCGATGGTGTCGGGCAGTTTTTTGAGCTCGTGCGATTCGGTGAAGCTGAGTGCGGGAGCAGCCTGTGGCGGTTTTTCTTTGGTGGGTGATGGTGGCGCTGCTGCAATTTCTGTCTTCGGCTTTTTCGTTTTCTCTTTTGCCTTCGCTTCCTTCGCCGCTAAATAATCCGAGTAGCCGCCGATATAGGAATCGATGTGCGAATCACCCTCGAAGGCAAGCACTTCCGTCACCGTGCGATCGAGAAAATCGCGGTCATGGCTGACGATAATCAGCGTGCCCTGATAGTTCGCGAGGATTTCCTGCAGCATGTCGAGCGTGTCCATGTCGAGGTCGTTGGTCGGCTCGTCGAGGATCATCAGATTGCCGGGGTTGATGAGCGTGCGCGCCAGCATCAGCCGGTTTTGCATGCCGCCGGAAAGCGTGCCGACCTCGTCCTTCGCGCGTTTGGGGTCGAAGAGGAAATCCTTGAGGTAGGCGGCGACATGTTTGTGGCGGCGGTTGTCGCCACTGCCGATATAGACGTAGTCGCCGTTGGGGGCGAGGGTGTTCCACAGGCTGTTTTTCGGGTCGAGCGCGGTGCGGTGCTGGTCGAAATAAGCGAGGTCGATTTTTTTACTGCGGAATACAAGGCCGGAATCGGGTTCCAGCTCGCCGATGAGCATTTTAAGGAAAGTGGATTTGCCCGAGCCGTTGCGCCCGAGAATGCCGATGCGGTCGCCCTTTAAAATGCGGCGAGAGAAATTATCGAGGATTTTGATTTTTTTGCCGTCGCGCTCGAAGGTTTTTGTGACGCCTTTGAACTCCGCAACGATTTTGGAGGCGGGTGTTGGGTGCAGCGGGTCGATATCGATGGCTTGGATTTTGGCGTTATAGGCGGCTTTGTCCTTTTTCAATTTATCGCGCAGGCGGTGCAGCTCGTTCATGCGGCGCTGGTTGCGTTTGCGCCGGGCGGTGACGCCGCCTTGGGTCCAATCCAGCTCTTGCTCCAGCTTCTTTTGCATATTGGCGAGGGTGCGCGCTTCGGATTCGAGGATTTTTTCCGCCCATTCATCGAAATCCGCATAGCCGACGGGGCAGCTGCGCACCATGCCATGGTCGATCCAGAACACGCGGTGGGTAAACGCGTTTAAGAAAGCGCGGTCGTGGCTGACGCAAATAATGGCGCTGCGGGTTTTGGCGAGGAATTGCTCGAGCCACAATGTCGCTTCGAGGTCGAGATGGTTGGTGGGTTCATCGAGCAGTAGAATATCCGGCTCATCGACGAGTGCTTGGGCGAGGGCGGCGCGGCGGAGCTGGCCGCCGCTCAAATGCCCCATCGGCGCTTCCGGGTCGAGGCCGAGTGGGGTCAGCACAATATCCGCGCGGTGGTTCAGTTCCTCGCTGCGCTGCTCGAGCGGCAAGCCGTGCATCACGAAATCGCGCACGGATTGTTGCGGCTTGAAATCCACCTGTTGCGCAAGGTAACCGATGCGTGTGCCGGGCAGGAGGAAGCGCTTGCCGGAATCGGTTTCGAGCTCTTGCATGATCAGGCGCATCAGCGTGGTTTTGCCCGCCCCGTTGCGGCCTACGAGGCAGATTTTATCGCCCTCGCTGATATGCAGATTCACGCCCGAAAACAGCAGGCGCGCGCCAACCGTCAGGTAGATGTCTTCGAGTCCGAGAAGTACGCGCCCAGCCATAGGGTTGGCGGTGTAAAGCAGCAGGGCAGGGAACGCAACGCCTAAGCGCTATTTGCCGCGCAGGAGGAAGAAGCCCGTCGGGCGCTCGATGGTTTCGAGGATGAAGGTGATGGGGGCCGATTCCGTCGCCGCTGAAGCGCGAATCGCGGTTTCGAGCGAGCCTTCGGTTTTGTTGAACATCATGTCGCGCAGTTTGTCGCGATCGCTTTCTGGCAGGTTGTAGAGGTTCATGAGGCTGCGCAGGGTGCGGTCATCCTGCAGGGTGTAGGCGGGGAAAACGGTTTGGAAGGCGCGGTTGTAAAACACGATATCGCCGGTGTGTTTCACGATGCAGCAGAATTTATAGCCCTTACCCATGGCGGAGGAAAACAGCGCGTTCATGAACTCGATCGATTGTTTCATTTTCTTGGTTTTCTCGAGGTTCGTCGCAATCATTGCAAACGCGCCGCCGATGGCAACCGCGAGAAAGCAGCCTTTGGGCGATTGGTAATAAACGAGCAGTGCAACGCCGAGCACCACCATGCAGGCGAGCAGGAAGAAGTGGAAGAAGATGCCCACACCGCTTTGTTTGCGTACGGTAAACCCGGTGGTGCCATCGGTCAGCAATGCACCCAGTTCGCTGGCGCGGGAGTTATTCTGTACGCTCATGCGTGGCTCCTCATAAGTTTATGGCTCATAGTTTCGTGGGGTGCGGTTAAATGGCAAGGCAAAATCGAAAGAGCCTGTAAAACCGCTGCATTCCCCCGATATCCGCCCCGAAAATTGTTGTAAATATACCATAGCAGGAATCGCTGTTTTTTCGAGCGGTTTTTGGAAAAAAGAAAGCGGAGGGATGGTAGAAATAGGCGAGGATTTTAGGGATTTTATGAGGAGATGCCCAAAGAGATTTTCTCGGCCAAGGGGCCTCGTGTTATTTCCTAAATTCGCTGTGCTCCCCCAAGTAAATAATCGAAGGAGTCTCATCTGAGGTACTTCTGGGTACAGAAATTTCCTAAAAAAGGGCCCTTGCAGGGCCTTTTTAGGAAATGGCGCACCCAAAGAGATTCGAACTCCTAGCCTCTTGATTCGTAGTCAAGTGCTCTATCCAGTTGAGCTATGGGTGCGCGGCCTGTTTCCAGGGAGCGGCAACCTAACCAACTCACTCGCAATGTGCAAGCGGCTTTTTGCGGTGGATGGTACGATCTCGATCTTGCGCGCGCATCGGACGCGTGCTACGTCAATCGCCATGACCCAGATGACCCGCATTTCCCGCTCTTTTTTGCTTGTGTTCACGCTGGTGACGGCCGGTTTGCCGAGCCTTAGCGCGGCGGAGGCGACGGCTGCCCAACCGCTTGTCGTGATCCGCTTTAACCAGCCGCATGTTTATTACGATCAGCAGCTTTACGGCGCGATTGCGAAGGCGTTGGCCGCAAAGCCGGATGTGATGTTTGATTTGGTATCGGCCGCGCCCTCGACCGGGAATGCCGAGCTCGACCAGAAATGGCAGGCAACTGCAGGGCACAACACCCGCGCGGTGCTCAATTCCATGGCGCAAATGGGTGTGCCGATGGAGCGCATCAATGTGATCGGCCAGTCCGAACCCGGGCTGCGTTATGACGAGACGCAGGTGTTCGTTCGTTAATCCGCGGATTCGGAGGCTATCGGCAAACGCCGGCCCCAACGCACTTTGCCCCAGACGCGTTCGTGCAAATAGAAGAGGAAAATTGGCACTTCCGCCTCGCGCACCCATTCATTCGTCCAG
>JBEHYI010000119.1:0-5978 GCA_048498255.1 Pseudomonadota bacterium
CTGGTCTGGTCACTCGCGATGATTTGCATGGGCGGCGCGCTGCTGATGGAACGCCACGCGATTGCCTGGCCTTATTGGGGCAAAGCGGGGTTTTGGACAACGGCGCTTGCGACCTTGCTGATGGCGGTGTCACCGCTCGGCGAATGGGTGCCGGTGAAGAGCAATTACATCCCCGTGCTGCATAATCTGCTGTTTCTCACCTCGCTGGGGTTGCTGACGGCGGGGATTATCGTGTCGCTCATCCCGCCGCTCGTCACCTATTTGCAGCCGCGTTATGCGCGCTATTTGCAACCGGCGGAATCGGCGTTTTTCTGCGCGATTTTTACGGTGTTTATCGGCCTTGCGGGCTATGCTTACGGCGCGAATATGGTGCCGCGCGGCTTGCCGCTGGTGGAGCATTACGAGCTGATGTTCTGGCTCGGCGGGCATATTATGCAGTTCGCGTATACGTTGCTGGTTATGGCGGCGTGGCTGCTGCTGCTCGCGGCGCTGGGCGGGGCGATGCCGAAACCCACCCATACGCGCGTGATCTACGCGATCGCGATGATGGGCGCGGGGCTGAGCTATTTGCATTTTGCCTATGACCCCGCGACGCCGGTCGAGAAAAAATACGACCAGACGCGGATCATGATCGAATGGGCGGGCATTGCGCCGACGCTGATGGCGGTGCTGGTGGTGGCGAGCTTACGGCGGGTGCGCTTGGCGCGTGACAGCCGTGCTTACGCGTCGTCGCTCATCGTTTCGCTGTTTCTGTTCTTCGCCGGTGGGGTGCTGGGGCTCATGATTTCCGGCCAGAACGTGACCATCCCCGCCCATTACCACGGCATGATTGTGGGCATTACGCAGGGGCTCATGGGCCTGGCTTACGTGATGCTACCGCGCTTTGGGTATCAATCCGTGGCGGCGACGCGCCTCGCATTCTGGCAGCCGATTATCTATGGAATCGGCCAAACCATGCATATTGGCGGGCTGGCCTATTGCGGCGGGTATGGGATTTTGCGCAAAACCGCGGGCGGGTTCGAGCATTTAGCCCCGGATATCAAGGTCGCGCTCGGGATTTTCGGCCTGGGTGGGCTACTCGCCATCAGCGGTGGAATTTTATTCGTAATCATTATGATTAGGGCCAGACGGCCTGCTTCAGCTTCGCATCAGGGATAGCTGATATAGACCGTAATAGAATCACTTGAAGAGAAGCCAACCTTGTGGAATAACCCACGCGAACGAATTACATCAACTTTATGGAGTTCATCATGAAATCGACTTTGAAGACCCTGCTTGCCGTTTCGGTATCCGTGTCGCTGCTTGCGGCGTGCGACGGCCAGCAAAACGCCTATAACGCGCAGCGCGGCGGTGTTTCCGGCGGCGGCGGGTTAAGCAAATCCGACGTGGGCACGGGCCTCGGCGCGGTTGGCGGTGCGGTTGCGGGCGCGCAATTCGGCAAAGGCAATGGCCGCATCGTGACCGGGGCGCTCGGCGCGTTGCTGGGTGCTGGCATCGGCCACTCGATCGGCTCGTCGCTCGACCGCGCGGACATGCAATATTACCAGAACACCTCGCAAAAAGCGTTCGAGAGCAACCAGGCTGGCCAGCCGCTGCCATGGAACAACCCGCAATCGGGCAATTCGGGCGTGATCATTCCGGCCGCACCGTACAAAAACAGCGAAGGCACCTATTGCCGCGAGTTCCAGAACAAAATTACCGTTGGCGGGAAAACCGAAAGCGGCTATGGCACGGCTTGCCGCCAACCGGATGGCAGCTGGCAGATTGTATCGCAGTAAAATACCGGTGAGTGGTGGGTCGTGAATAGTGAGTGGTGAAGCGCCACAAACTCCACGACTCACCATTCACTATTCACCACTCACAGAATAAAAAACACATGGCTGACATCGAGCAAATTATCCCCACCGGCACATTAATGAAGGGCAAGCGCGGCCTGATTATGGGCGTCGCGAATGACAAATCCATCGCCTGGGGCATCACCCAATATCTCGCGGCGCAGGGGGCGGAAATCGCCTTCACCTACCAGGGCGAGGCGCTCGAGAAGCGCGTGCGCCCGCTGGCGGATTCGGTCGGCGGCAAGATTATTCTGCCGTGCGATGTGACGAATATGGACAGCATCGATTCGGTATTCGACACGTTGGAGAAGGAATGGGGCGGCATCGATTTCGTGGTGCATGCGATTGGCTTCTCGGACAAGAACGAGCTGAAGGGCCGCTACATCGACACCAGCCTCGACAACTTCCTGATGACGATGAATATCAGCGTCTATTCCTTCACGGCAGTTGCAAAACGCGCATCGAAGCTCATGAAAAACGGTGGTTCGCTGTTGACGCTGACCTATTACGGTGCGGAAAAAGTAACGCCGCATTATAACGTAATGGGCCTCGCGAAAGCGGCACTCGAAGCGAGTGTGAAATACCTGGCGGTGGATTTGGGTGGCGAGAATATCCGCGTGAATGCGATTTCGGCGGGGCCGATTAAAACGCTCGCGGCCATGGGCATCGGCGATTTCCGCTACATTCTGAAATGGAACGAGCTGAACTCCCCGCTCAAGCGCAACACGACGATTGAGGATGTCGGCGGTGCAGGGCTGTTCCTACTCTCGGACCTCGGCGCAGGCACCACGGGTGAAAATTTGCATGTCGATGGCGGCTATCATGTTGTCGGCATGAAAGCGATTGACGCGCCGGATATTGCGCTTGTGTAGTGTCTAGTGCTTAGTGCCTTGTGCCTAGTAAGGAGAGGGATGAAGCAAAAATTTCAACGCATCCTCACCGCGGGCAGGCAGCATGCCAAGGCTGCCATGACGGCCTTCGGCCATTTTTACCGCACGGGCGCACCGTTGGCGCTTTATGGCTGCTACCTCAAAACCATGGTCGCGCGGTTTGCGATGAAATGCTCGGCGGGCGCGACGCTCGCGCAATTCAAGCAGGAAACCGCCGCGCTGAAATTGTCGAACGATTGGTTCAGCTATAATATTCCCTCTTGGCTGATTATTTTCAAAAAATTCGGGCTGGAGAACCGCGAAATCCGCATCCTCGAAATCGGCAGTTGGGAGGGGCTCTCGGCGTTTTTTACCCTGCATCATTTGCCTCAAGCGCAACTTACCTGCGTCGATACGTGGGATGGCTCGGACGAGCACCAGGGCAAGGATGTGGTGAACCAGATCGAGGCGAATTTCGATGCAAATTTGGCGCGCTATGCGGACCGGCTGACGAAATACAAGGGCACCTCGTTCAGCTATTTCCTCGCACATGAAAAAGCTGCACCGTTCGATTTTATCTATGTCGATGGCTCGCATTTTTGCGACGATGTGCTGATCGATGGGCTCAAGGCCTTCGCGCTGCTCAAACCCGGCGGCATCCTCGTGTTCGACGATTATTTCTGGAGCTACTACAAGCGCGCGAACGACAATGTCGCCGCCGCCGTGAACGCATTTTTGCGGTTGAAAAAGGGGCAGTATGATCTGGTGGAAGTGTACAGCCAGCTGGCGGTGCGGAAGCGCTGATTAGCGGGTGATTTCCGACATTTCAGTTTGATGCGCAATCCAACGCGGCCCATCCATTTTTTTTGCGGTCGCGACAGCAATCTCGTGCAAATCTTTGAATCCCTCATGAATAAATTTGAGGTCCTTATTCGCGAGCAGTTTCGGGCTTCTCAGATCTTCCAGCTGCAGCATCGCAGTTTTAAGTGTATCCGCCAAATGAAACACCGATTGTGTGACATCGTGCTGCGTTAGTGCAGCTTCGCTGCCGCGCGCATCCGTATTGACGGCATGTGCTGCCGCTTGCATATTTTCCAGCAGTTCCACATGTGCTTTTTGCAGTGCGTTGAACTGCTCTTCCAACATGCCTGCAACGTGGGAATGTGGGTCGCGGCGGATGGAAGAATGCGGATCGTCATAGGTGCGAATGATAAAGTGACCAAGCGACGCTTTGGCATCTTCTTCGCCGAACATGATCTCGTCGTACGCATGGTTGAACTTAAGCGCCTTCAACATTTGGTGGGCGTTCCCAGCGGTGAATTTCTTCTGCAGCATTTTGCGCGTTTCTGGTGTCATCACTTTGTACGCGAAATTCTGCTTAGTATCGGCCATGATTCATCCTGCATTGTTGTTTTTATGCGGAAAGTATAGCGCCGAAATTCACCTGAGAAATGAACCTTTTATGACAATTTTTCTTTCGCAGTTGCGAAGGTGCGGTGCAGCATAATTGAGGCGATGGGGTTTTTAAGTGCGCGTGAATTGCTTGGTAGCATTGGCCGTTGCACACGCCGTCATTCCAGCCAAGCGAAGCGCGAGCTGGAATCCATCTTTTAAGAATAAGGTGGATTCCAACTTTCGTTGGAATGACGGAGCTCGTGGCAGCAGCAGTGCCACAGAGCGTGCTGGAATCGGCGGCGCAAAGCGCAATCCGCATCATTAGCATTGCCGCGCACGCGAACAGCTGACATAACAAGCACATGGCTAGCAATTCCTTCGGCAATCTCTTCCGTTTCACCACCTGGGGCGAGTCCCACGGGCCGGCGATTGGCTGCGTGGTGGATGGGGTTCCGTCGCTGATTGATCTGAGTGAGGCGGATATTCAGCCGTTTTTGGACAAGCGCAAACCGGGGCAGAATAAATTTACGACGCAACGCCGCGAGCCGGATACGGTGAAAATCCTGAGCGGCGTGTTCGAGGGCAAAACGACGGGCACGCCGATCTCGCTGCTGATTGAAAACGAGGATCAGAAATCGAAAGATTACGGCGACATTGCGGAGAAATTCCGCCCCGGCCATGCGGATTATACCTACCAGATGAAATACGGCATTCGCGATTACCGCGGCGGCGGGCGTAGCTCCGCGCGCGAAACGGCGATGCGCGTGGCGGCGGGCGCGATTGCGCGCAAGATTATCGGCGCTGCGGGGATGAATATCCAAGGCTATTTGGTGGAAATGGGCGGCGACAAAATCGACCGCGCGCATTTCGATGCTTCGCAGATCGAGCAAAATCCGTTTTGGTGCCCGGATGCGAAAGCAGCCAGCCGTTGGGAGCAGACGCTCGACGCCGCGCGTAAGGATGGCTCGTCGCTTGGTGCGATTATCGAGGTGGTGGCGACGGGCGTGCCGGTCGGCCTCGGCGACCCGATTTATGAAAAGCTCGATGCGAAACTCGCAAGCGCCATGATGAGCATCAACGCCGTGAAAGCGGTGGAGATTGGTGATGGGTTCGACGCCGCGCGCTTGCGCGGTGAGGAGAATGCGGATCGGATGCGCGCGAGCGGGCAGGGCACGCAGTTCCAAAGCAACCATGCCGGCGGCATCCTCGGCGGTATCTCGAGCGGGCAGCCAGTCGTCGTGCGCTTTGCGGTAAAGCCGACGAGCAGCATCTTAACGCCGGTCGAGACCATTACAAAATCCGGTGAGAATACGGACATTGTCACCAAAGGCAGGCACGACCCGTGCGTCGGCATCCGCGCCGTGCCGGTGGGCGAGGCGATGATGGCCTGCGTGCTGGCGGATTGTTTATTGATGCAGCGGGCGTATAAAGATTAGCTTCCGCAAGGAAGTGTCTCGCATAATGGTTGTTGAGACCATATTTGAGACACTTCCCTCCGCGTTAAGCGGTTTGGAATGTTATAATGCAGCCTTTTTTAGACCGCGAACGCCATTGTACCTTGGCGCGAATTTTCTCCATAAATTTGGCGACCGTGGCTTTGAAAATATTGTATTGTTCCGCGGTTAGGCCCTTGAGGCCGAGACGAATTGTTCTTGTATTTTCGTCCGCATCTTTATGGTGCAAATGCTGCTCCAGTTCGCCGGGCAAAGAGCCTTTGACGTTCGGAAGCAGCCGGTCATTCATAAAATCCAGAACCGAAGCAATAACCTCTTTGGCCCTTTCCAATCCACGTTTCCACGCAGAAGGATTTCCACGATTTTGGCGATAACGTGGGTGTGTAGATTTTTTGTCGGACATGCTTTTTTTCCACATTCAGATC
>JBEHYI010000120.1:0-5928 GCA_048498255.1 Pseudomonadota bacterium
CTCGGCCGGATATTCCGGCGCGGTGAAATCCCACGGCTCTTTCGCGGCTTCTTCCGCGAACGCGATGATGAGATCGAGCACTGGCTGGAAGCTTTTATGCGCGAAGCTGACGGCGCTGAGCATTTGCTCTTCGCTGAGTTCCTGCGCTTGGCTTTCCACCATCAGCACGGAGCTGCGCGTACCCGCAACCACGAGGTCGAGTGCGCTTTCCGGCTCTTGCGATTTCATCGGGTTCAGCACGAGCTGGCCATCGATCATGCCGACTTTTGCCGCACCAACCGGGCCCATGAACGGAACGCCAGCAAGCGTGAGCGCTGCGGATGCACCGATGAGGGCTGGGATGTCGGAATCGTTTTCGAGGTCGTGGCTCATCACGGTGCAGACTACTTGCACTTCGTTGTAGAAGCCTTCCGCAAACATTGGGCGGATCGGACGGTCGATGAGACGCGAAACGAGAATTTCTTTTTCGCTCTGGCGGCCTTCACGCTTGAAGAAGCCACCCGGGATTTTGCCCGCAGCGTAGGTTTTTTCGATGTAGTTCACGGTGAGCGGGAAGAAGTCGATATCCGGCTTTGCGGCTTTCGCGGCGGTTACGGCGCAGAGTACCACGGTTTCACCGTAGGTCACGAGGACTGCCCCGTCTGCTTGGCGCGCGATGCGGCCGGTTTCGAGTGTCAGCGGGCGACCGCCCCATTCCATCGTTTTTTTGGTAATTGTAAACATAGTCATTCCTTTTTTCTTCCCCCTCCTCCAGCTGCCTTCCCTATGAAGACCAGCGACCGCTAAAAAATATATCTATCTCTTCCGCGATTCCATCAGGCGGGAGCCTGTGAAAACTTCACCCCCTATGGATGAAGTTTGGTGACCGGTGACGAGTGACAAGTGGCAGGTGGAACACCTATCACCCGTCACTTGTCACCTATCACTTACTTTCTGATACCCAGTTTCGCGATCAGCGCGCTGTAGCGCTTAGCGTCTTTGGCTTTGAGGTAGTCGAGCAAACGGCGGCGGTTCGATACCATTTTGAGCAGGCCGCGGCGCGAATGGTGATCCTTCGCGTGGGTTTTGAAATGCTCGGTGAGGTTCGAGATGCGCTCGCTCAGAATCGCGATTTGCACTTCCGGCGACCCGGTATCGTTCTTCACGGTGGCGTTTGCTTTGATGATTTCGGTTTTGCGTTCAGCAGTTACAGTCATGGTAGTCTCTTTCGTTACGACATCGGGTTAAAATGAGTCGTTAGTCTCGAGTCGTTAGTCGTGAGCTTTTTGCTAACGACTGTCGACTGACAACTCACGACTACACATTCAACAACCGCACGGAAATCACCTGATTCCCTACCGTTTTCACCAGCCCCACCAATTCACCCTGATGCATCGCTCCTAAAAGCGGCGTATCGGGATAGGGGTCGGCCAGCGTAATTTGCTGGCCATGGCGCAACGTTGCGAGTTGCTGCGCCGTCAATGCCAGCGCCGGGATGTCGTCCAGCGCGGTTTTGAGCGGCAGTACAAATTGGGAAATTTCCCCAATCGGTGGCGCGTTATGGACTGATTCTGCAAGAAAATCCAGCGAAATCGCGTGTTGGTCTGTAAATGGCCCGACCGCGGACCGGTGCAGGCGGGAAATATAGCCCTCCGAGCCCAGGATTTGAGCTATATCCCGCCCTAAACTACGGATATAGGTGCCTTTGCTGACCGTGGCGCGGAAATGGGCGGTGAAACAGTTGCTTGGCTGATTATTGGATACTTTGGTTGCCGCAGCTACTCCTTCTCCCCTCATGGGAGAAGGATAGGACAAGGCGACCTCGAGTTGCGCCTGAATCTCGGCAACAACCCCCTCTATATTCTCCATCACCTCATTATTCCAAAATCTTAAAACTTGGAATCCTTGGCCTTTAAGAAATGCAGTCCTGTTTGCATCTACTTCATCTGAATGTTGGCCACCATCCACCTCAACAATAAGCTGTCGCTCTAAGCATATAAAATCCGCAATGTAATTCCCTATGTGATGCTGACGGCGGAATTTATAGCCATCCAATTGGCGCGAACGCATCACATTCCAGAGTTTAGTTTCGGCTTTGGTGGAATCCCTTCGTAATAATTTGCCATATTCTTGGAGTTTTTTCTCTTGCGCTAAAGGTAGGTGCAACCTCGCGGCAACTGCATCATTATCCTCCGTCGGAGACGCTAGCGCCCCTTCTCCCCTTGTGGGAGAAGGCCGGGATGAGGGGGCGGTGAGATTTGGCGCTAGTGTGGAATCGAGACGGAGCTCGTTCGTAGTTTGGAGGCTCACCATCGCAGCCCCCTCACCACTGCGGCTAAGCGCTCCTTCGGAGACGCTAAGCCTCGTTGCCTCTCCCACAAGGGGAGAGGCGTCCCCAGCCGCGCGGTTTGCGCTTAAATTATTAGCTGTATTGGCGCTCTCAAAACCCAAAAACTCTAGTTTATGAATCGTCACCATTCGTGGCTGCAGCATCACCTCCTCGCCTGCGCGGGCCAAATCATAGGCGCGTTTGCCATCGACTTTTAGGGCGGAATAGATGGGCGGGAGTTGGCTGATTTCACCCGTGAAGCGCGGGAGGATGGCTTGGATTTGCTCTGCAGTGGGGATGGTATCCGAAGTCGCAACCACCTCGCCCTCCGCATCATCCGTGGTGCGGCGCTCGCCGAAGGTGACGGCGAATTCGTAGGTTTTCTTCGCATCCATCAGCAGATTGATGCATTTCGTCCCCTCGCCCAGCGCTAGTGGGAGGACCCCGGTCGCCAGCGGGTCGAGCGTGCCTGCATGGCCGATTTTGGTGGGTTTCAGCAGCCATTTCACCTTATTCACCGCATCGGCAGAGGTGATGTTGAGCGGCTTGTTGAGGTTGATCCAGCCGTTGATGGCGTTGCGATTACTCTTCTTCATCCGCCGGTTTCTCAACATCCGCCCGCACGCGCTCGCTGTTGAGGAGCATGTTGATGCGGTTGGCTTCCTCGAAGGAATGGTCGAGCTTGAACGTGATTTTCGGGCTGGTGCGCAGCACGATTTTGCGGCTGACGAGGCCGCGCAGGCGCGAGGCGTTTTCGATCAATGCTTGCAGCACCGCATCCTTATTTCCGCCCGCAAGGGGCATGATATAGGCCGTCGCGTTTTTCAAATCGGGGCTGATGCGCACTTCAGAAACGGTGATGGAGGCGGAATCAAGCACCGGGTGATGCACCTCACCATGCGCAAAAATGAGCGCGAGCGCGGAGCGAATTTCCTCGCCGACGCGTAGCTGACGTTGGGTTGGTGCGCGTTTGCTTTGTTCCACAGCCCTACTCCTTTCGTTCCGGTTAATGCCGGAATCTTCTACGCGTCCGCCCGCGCCTCAACCGTGCGCGCGACAGCTTGAATCTCGAAGCACTCGATCACATCGCCTGCGCGGATATCCTCGTAATTCTCGAAGGCCATACCGCATTCGAAGCCGGCTTTCACATCCTTCACTTCGTCCTTGAAGCGTTTCAGCGTTTTGAGCGTGCCTTCGTGAACCACCACGTTTTCACGCAGCAGACGGACCTTGCAGCCGCGCTTGATGACGCCCTCGGTGACCATACAGCCCGCCACTTTGCCCGCTTTGGTGATGTTGAACACTTCGCGGATTTCGGCGTAACCGATGAAATCTTCGCGCAGCTCCGGCGATAGCAGGCCCGAAAGCGCCGCTTTAATATCGTCGATCACGTTATAGATGATCGAGTAATAGCGGATATCGACCTTTTGCGCGGCGGCGAGTTCCTTCGCTTTCGGCGTTGGGCGCACGTTAAACGCAATTACCATCGCGCCAGTGGCCTGGGCGAGCGAAATATCCGACTCGTTGATCGCACCGACGGCCGAGTGGATGACGCGAACTTTCACCTCGTCGCCATTGAATTTCTGGATGGAGCCGACAATGGCTTCCGCCGAACCATGCACGTCGGATTTCACAATCACCGCGAATTCCTTGGCGTTGGTTTTGCCCGCAATCGCAAAGAGCTGATCCACCGATTTCGCACTCGCCAGCGAGACGCGCTTTTTCTCTTTCTCGCGGCGATATTCGGTGACTTCGCGCGCTTGTTTTTCGTTCTCGACCACAGCGAATTCATCGCCTGCTTCCGGCGGTGCGTCGAGGCCAAGCACTTCTACCGGAACGCTCGGGCCTGCCGATTCGATATCCGCGCCCTTGTCGTTGATCAGCGCACGCACGCGGCCATACGAACCACCGGCGACGATCAGATCGCCCACCTTCAACGTACCCGCCTGGATGAGCAGCGTTGCCACCGCACCGCGGCCACGATCGACGCGCGACTCGATGACCGAGCCCGCCGCCTTGCGGTTCGGGTTTGCCTTCAGCTCCATCACTTCCGCCTGCAGCAGAATGCCCTCGAGCAATTTATCGAGGTTCAGTTTTTCCTTCGCCGAAACTTCGACCACCATTGTGTCACCGCCGAATTCTTCGGGGATCAGCTCATGGCCCATCAGCTCGGTTTTCACGCGGGACGAATCCGCGCCCGGCTTATCGATTTTGTTGACCGCGACGATGATCGGCACACCTGCCGCTTTCGAGTGGTTAATTGCCTCGATGGTTTGCGGCATGATGCCGTCATCCGCCGCTACAACGAGCACCACAATATCCGTCACTTTCGCCCCGCGCTGACGCATGGCGGTGAAGGCTTCATGGCCTGGCGTATCGAGGAAGCTGATTTTTTCGCCGCTTGGGATTTGCACCTGATACGCGCCGATATGCTGGGTAATGCCACCCGCCTCGCCCGCCACCACATCGGTTTTGCGCAGCGCATCGAGCAGCGAGGTTTTCCCGTGATCGACATGGCCCATGATGGTCACGACTGGCGGGCGCGGCAATTTATCCGCTTCCGCATCGTTCAGCTGGGCGATATGCTCCTCAACATCCGCGTCCGAAACGCGCTTGGGTTTGTGGCCCATGGATTCTACGATAATCTCCGCCGTATCCGCATCGATCGATTGCGTGGCGGTCGCCATGGTGCCGAGTTTGAGGAGTTCCTTGATCACATCCACCACGCGCACGGCCATGCGGTTGGCGAGTTCCTGCACGGTGATGACTTCCGGAATCTGCACTTCGCGGATGATCATTTCCTGCATGCTCGAAGGCACGCTGGCGTTTTTCTTCAGCACTTTCGCGCGCTGGCGCTTCACGGCCGAGAGCGAGCGGACCTTGATATCATCATCCATGCCCAGCGCCTGAGCAATCGTCAGCTTGCCACCGCGTTTATATTCGTGGCTCTCCTCGGAGGATTTGTTGCGCTTGGCTTTCTCGGCGGCGCTTTCTTCTTCGCTGCCACGCGCAGGTGCTGCTGGGGTGGTAAAGTTCTTCGGGCGGCTGACAGCGGGTTTCGCCGTCGTCGTCGCGCTGCGGTTCGAGGGCGCGTTGCGCAAACGTTCGAGGTTACGCGCGGCGATTTCATCCATCGGCGAGCGGTTGCTTGGAGTGCTGCGGGCTTCTGCAGCCGGGTTGGCGACCGCTGCGCCGGTTTCGGTTTCCGTCGTCTCTGGCGGCAAATCGTCGCCCTCTTCCGGCTCTACTTCGCGGGTGAAGTTGGCGGCATGTTCTTGCTGGCGCACCTCGTCCGCCTTTTCGGCTTGCTGCAGGGCACGCAGGCGCGCCTCGCGCTCCGCCTGATTCAGCATGCGCTGCTTGGCGGCTTCGCTCGTGCCGCGATCGACTTCCACCATCGCGCCACCCTGGCCCGGACGCTGGCTGAAGGTGCGGGTTTTCTTCACCTCAACCGTCACCGTTTTGCTGCGGCCACGCTGGAAATTCTGCTTCACCTTGCCGGATTCCACCGTTTTGGTCAGCGACAGAGTGGAGGGCGTGCTGAGCTTCAGCGCGTCTTTTTTGGGGGTGTTGCCGTTATCGGTCATGCTTTTACTTTGGTGAGTGGTGAGTAGTGAGTG
>JBEHYI010000121.1:0-5889 GCA_048498255.1 Pseudomonadota bacterium
CGTCGCCGGTGGCAAACTCGGGCACATCAGGCGCCGCGTGTAGCGGGATGGAACTAGTCTTGCAACTCCAATCCCGGTCCTTTGCCTTGCGCCGTAGCGCGAGCTTTCGCAAGTAAATGAAGATCAACCGTGAGCTCAGCACCTCCCAATACATGCTGCCAAGGGCTTGCGAAAAAGCTGGCCGGGTCGCTAATGGCACGGCTTGCATCATGGTTATCCAGCAAAAATTCTGCGTCCTTGCTGGCCCGAATGAAATTGACCGCTTCAGGAAAACTATTATGCAGCCGCATGTAATCGTCACCCCGCAAGCGCCGTGCCTCAAGCGCTGCCTGGCGCAACAACGCCGCTGGATCCCAGCGTTCTTCCTCCGTTAAGCGAGGGCTTGTATCCAACATGGCGAGCTCGTCTGCGCTCGGCTTATTCTCTAGATTTCCGGCAGCGACGCGCTCAAATTGCGTCAAGCCTGCTTGCAACCGCTCCAATCTGGCCTCTACGGAATAGCGCTCGCGATGCTGCCAATCGGAGGTATCTTGCCATTGCGACACCGTATCGCGCATATGCCGCATAAAGACGGATGGTTTTTCGGCATGCGCTACCAGTGACACATGGTCATTGAATAATTGCTGCGCCGTTTCACCATCCGCTGCCGGCAGCTCACGCGCGAGAAACGCCATCACTGCGCCAAGAATCTGCCGGCGCCCCGGGGTAAAACCATCACTGATAAAATCCTCCAGTTCCCGCCTTTTTTGTGCAATGTCACTTTCTAATGTCTCTATCGGCCAGGGCTTGAGCAGGATTTCCAGCGCTTTTGCGCGCGCAGCAGCGTCGGGCAGCAGTTTCGCCGCCAATTCAAGGTCTATTGCATCCATAGTAATACGATGCCTCAGCTGCTGGGCTGCTTCCCTTTGTTCAGGCGTATAGGCCTGCGATTGCTGTTCGCAAAACGGATCATAAGGGTTCGCCTGCAATTGTTCGCAGCAAGTTTTCAGCGCAGCAAAATGACGATCATAATCCGCAGCAATATCCACTTGCTTGAGCCGATCCTGCATTAACTTAGCATCCCAATCATATTTATGTTCCAAATGTTTACTAAGCCGCCATCGCGCAGCAGGCATCTCACTGATTTCCCACTCGAGGCGCGTAATGGTTCGGGCATCCTGCACACTGATCGCCGTTTTTTGCATTTCCTGCAGAGCCGCCATATCCCGCGCAAGCGCGATATAGTCAGCATCCCCCCGCACCGCTTCTAGCGCTGCCGCATTCGGCACGATATGCTGGTAGCGATCTGCAATTGTGTAAATCTGAGATTGCAATGCGTCGATTTGCCCACGGTAGGGATCGAGTGCTTCGATCTGCGCTTTCAGCGCATCAATTCGCGGATCGGTGATTGCTCTGGCTTCTTTTTCCGGCCGCGTCGGATCTTCCAGTTCTGCGATCAGCGCACGGTAATAGTCAGGCCGTGCCTGTACATCCAGCAACAGTGCATCTTCCGCCGTCTGTTGCGCAGCATCTTCCGGTGTGTCCCGGGGGTGGAGGGTATGAAGCACGCCTTCGGCATCGAAGGAGAACCAACGGCTTTGCCCGAGCAGCACTTTGCGCGCTTCTTCGCGCATTACTTGGTTGAACCCCATCAGCGATAAAGCGGTAAAACTACCCCCTTGCCTCTGCGGCACTGGTCTTTTTAAATCCTCTTTTGCAAATCCCATCGCCTCATTATAGCGGTAGATATATGACAATAGTGTGAAGTTTGCGCTACGTCTCAATCCGATAATTCGGCGATTCCTTGGTGATCGTAATGTCATGCACATGGCTCTCGCGCAGGCCGGCACCCGTCATGCGCACGAAGCGGCAGTTTTTGCGCATGTCGGCAATCGTCGCGTTCCCCGTATAGCCCATCGCAGCTTTAAGGCCCCCGACGAGCTGATGGATGACGCCTGCCACCGGGCCCTTAAACGGCACGCGGCCCTCGACCCCTTCCGGCACCAGCTTCAGCGCCTCATTCACCTCAGCCTGGAAATAGCGATCCGCCGAGCCCCGCGCCATCGCCCCAACCGAGCCCATGCCACGATAGGTCTTATACGAACGGCCCTGGAACAGGATCACCTCGCCCGGTGATTCCTCCGTGCCCGCCAGCAGCGAGCCGATCATCGCCACGTTCGCACCTGCAGCAATCGCCTTCGCAAAATCACCGCTGAATTTAATGCCCCCATCCGCAATGATGGGGATGTTTTTTGCTGCAGCAATTTTCACCACATCCATGATCGCCGAAAGCTGCGGAACGCCAACGCCAGCCACCATCCGCGTGGTGCAGATGGAGCCCGGGCCAATACCCACTTTCAGCGCATCCGCCCCGGCTTCAATCAGTGCTTTTGCGGCCATCCCGGTGGCAATATTGCCCGCAATAATCGCCATGTCTTTGTGCAGCAATTTCAGCTCGCGCACCGTGTCGATCACGCCCTTGCTATGGCCATGCGCGGTGTCGACAATAATCGCATCCGCATCTGCAGCAATTAGCGCTTCGGCGCGCGCAATGCCTTCCTTGCCGGTGCCCACAGCGGCGGCCACACGCAAGCGCCCGCGGCTGTCTTTCGCAGCCAGCGGGTACTTCACCGCTTTCTCGATATCCTTCACCGTAATGAGCCCCACGCAGCGGTAATTCACATCCACCACCAGCAATTTTTCGATGCGGTGCTGGTGCAGCAATTTCTTCGCATCTTCCTTGCTGATGCCCTCTTTCGTCGTCACCAATTTGCGCGTCATCAGCTCGGCGACGGGCTGTTTGGTGTCGGTCGCAAACCGCACATCGCGGTTGGTCAAAATCCCAACCAGCGTGCCGTCTTTCTCCGTCACCGGAATGCCCGAGATATTATGCTGATCCATCAGCGCATGCGCCTCGGCAAGGGTCTTTTCCGGCGTGATCGTCACCGGGTTGATCACCATGCCGGATTCAAACTTCTTCACCCGCCGTACTTCGTTCGCCTGCGCCTCAAGATCCATGTTTTTGTGGATGGTGCCGATACCGCCATTTTGCGCCATCGCAATCGCGAGTGCGGATTCCGTCACCGTATCCATCGCCGCCGACATCAGCGGAATGCCAAGCTCGATATCGCGCGCCAGCACCGTGCGCGTATCGGCATCTTTCGGCAACGTGCTCGATTCGGCCGGGGTCAGCAGCACATCGTCGAAGGTTAAAGCGAGGGGGAACGGGGAATCGGTCATGGCAATCTCTTAGGTCAAGCGGTGGACAGCAGATTGCAGCGCTTCATTGCATGGGTGAGGCGGTGTGTCAATGGGTTATCGTGGTATAACGTCGGAAACTTCATGGAATTGTCACATTCGGAGCCCTATTCCTCTGATAATATAGGGCATCAAAAATTTTAAATGAGGATAAAATGAGCCACGCGCCTTTCAAACCCACAAAAAACGATCCGGCACGGTTTGTCTATAGAATCATTGATGGCCGACACATGGCACTTGAAGCTCGGCTAAAGCTTCAAGTGGGGGCAGCAAAAACTTCTAAAAACGATGTTGCCAAGGCTAATCTCACGGATCGCCTAAAAGCACTGGACCTACTCGGCGACTGCATTTTTGATCAAAATGGTGAGCTAGCGCGCAATACCATTTTATTAGATAAGGACGGAGATTTTCTTACCCCTGTTTGGAAATCAGCGGCACACGAGGCCGAAGCTTATTTGAGGCAAACATTAGAAGAGCACAAGGTTGGTGCCGAGAATCTTTATTTGCTGCCTAAAAAAGAGATAATCTATCGACTTTCGCAATGTATGATCGCAAAGGATGTCCCAGGCATTAAAGAAGCGGTATTAAAACAAAAAGAAATCGATACAGAACAAGCGGAAGCTAAAAGCGCCACCAACAATACTTTAGAAGAGCCTGCAGTTCAAAACTGGGGCGATTTTGCTGCGAAACGCGCCGAACTATTGGCACAAGCACGTGATGAAGCACAAACGGATATTTCCGAGACAACCAAAAAATCCGGTATCAATCCCTTCGAACGCCCTGCACCTAGCTGGGTGCAAGAACACGATGAAGACGCCGCCCGTCGTCTCGCAAATGAACAAGTAATGTCAATAATCTAACCGTGAAAATTCGCCTTGCAGATGGGGAGTCTACCACCCCTACTCCGCAATGGAGGGACCGCCGCAAGGGTGAGCGCAAAGCGCATATTCTCACAATGCTCCGCGAAGCACTTTTCACTGAGGGCGCACCGCGTACGGATGGCCCAATTTTTGATGAGAATGGCGATTTACAAGAAAAATGGCATCGTTATTTTCCGGCAGCATTTCGTGATACAACAAATAGATTCAGTAAGCAGCGTTGGGTTGATACCGCCTACATCATTTACGGCTTACACCGCGATTTTGTGCAGGCAATTCATCGTTATTCGTATCACCTCACAACGCCAACCCTGAAAGAAGCCATAGAACAACCGCAACTGCCAGACCCAGGAACCGTAAATATCGAGCTGCTGGTCAAGCAAGCGATTGATACCTTGGAAGCAGCCCGTCTTCCTAGCGGAGAATTACCACAAAGCCATTTTTTGTTGCGGAGCGAGTGGCGCAGCAATTTGCAGCAAATACGCGCACAAATGGTCGAAGCAGGCCATGCCGGAACAACCTTCGCGGATGCAGCGTTGGTGATCCTGAACGAGGGCACCCCCGAAGCGGTGCCTAGCCTCATCATCCGCCTGGCTGAAGATATTCTGCTAACGTCCAACCCAGAACAAACCCCTACCCGCGGAAGCCGGTAGCCACCACATAACTCTCCGCCGAATCGGCGCGGGAGGATTTGGGCTTCGCGTGCTTCACGCTGGTAAAATCCTTCTGCATTTGTTTCAGCAGCTGGCTCTCCGTGCCGCCTTTCAGCACCTTGCACACAAAAGCCCCACCCTGCTCCAAAATCTCGGTCGCGAACAAATAGGCCAGCTCGCATAAATGCATAATGCGGATATGGTCGGTGGGCGTATGCCCCGTCGTGTTCGCCGCCATGTCGCTCATCACGAGATGCGCGCGGCCGCCGAGCAGCTCCTTCATGATCTGCGGCGCTTCCTCGGCCAGGAAATCCTGCACAATCAGCGTTGCGCCCACCACCTCCGGCACCGGTAGCAAATCACAGCCGACGATTTTACCACCCGCACCGATTTTCGCGACCGCCACCTGGCTCCACCCGCCTGGCGCGCAGCCCAAATCCACCACTTTCATCCCCGGTTTCAGCAGGTCGAATTTCTCATCCAGATCGATCAATTTATAGGCCGCGCGGCTGCGATACCCATCCGCCTTCGCCTTCGCAACATAGGGGTCATTCAGCTGCCGCGCCAGCCAGCGCGCACTCGAATTGCTGCGCTTCTCCGCGGTTTTTACATTCACATGCAACCCGCGGGAGCTGTATTTCGTGTTGCTTTTCTTGGTGGGTTTTTTAGGCATGGGCGGCGTTCTAACACAGAGTTGGCGCCAAAGCGAGGCCCAAACTCAGGGTAAAAATAATTCTGCCATTGTCATCAAACTGACACATGGAGCCTCTATAAACCTCGCTTTAACGAATTGAAGTGATGTTTATGACCGATCCCATCCTCTCCCAAGCACAGGCGCTCTACAGCCATTTGCGCACCATGATCATCAGCCATACCGGCCATGAGCAGCATGTAAATAAGCGTAACGATCAGGAGCGCTACCACGCCCATATGCTGATGGCGCGCGAGCTGAACCAGTCCCTCAAACTCGGCATGGATGAGACGGATCTCAAGCTTCTATCGCTGATCAATACCAGCCTGTCCTATGCCAACCGCTTCGAAGGCGACCCGCATATTGCGCCGGAAAAGGGCGAAACCCCGGTAAAGCACTCGGCCCATGCGGCGGCGGACTACATGATTGC
>JBEHYI010000122.1:0-5866 GCA_048498255.1 Pseudomonadota bacterium
GGGAGCACGAGGCCGAGCGACGCGGACCGAAGATCGAGAAGGGCGCGGGTGGGCGCCGAGGAAGAATCCTTCATTCTCCGGGTTGAAGCCGACGGAGGTGACAAGCTCGCCGTTATGCACGTGGTAGCTCACATCGTCGCCGGAATCTTCGGGTTTGAGTTTGGCGAGCGCCACTGCGCCTTCGACGCCGGCGGGCAGGTTATCGCCCACCACTGGCAGGCTCGCAAAAATCGAGAGTTCCGCGGCGCGGAAACCTTCGGCGGCCTTCCACCAATCGGCGTTTGCGGGCGGCGGGAGGAGGAGGATATTGCAATTGTTATTACGCAAATGCGCGAACGCATCGACGAGTGTGGGCACGAGCTGCACGCCCACCTGCACGCCGAAATACTCGCGCGCGAGCCAGACATGCTCGGGGTTCGCAGAAAGGCACAGCACGTTCAGCGGCGATTCGAGATGGGTGCTCGCGCCAATCAGCTGCCGCCAAATGGCGAGTGCGCCAAGCACGGGGAAATCGGTCGCCGCGAAGCGTTTGGCGATGGCCTGGTGCATTTGTCCCTCGCGCCCCGGGCGGATATGGCAGGAATTGGGCCAATGTTCGGCTTTCAGCTTCGCCACTTCGCGGATGATGCCGATGCGTTTTTCGAGCAATTGCGCGAGTTCCTCATCGAGCGCATCGATGCGGCCACGCAGGGTTTGTAAGCTATCTTCCGGTTTTTCCATGGGTGGGATGTAGCGGAATGGGCAGGGGAGTGCAAGCGGGGCTTGCGCGAGAGCGCATCAGCGCGCTACAACAGCCTCATGCAAACTTCCGCCCCCTACCATCTGCCGCTTACTTTCGGTGCCGAACAGCGCCTGGTGAGCGTTGGGCGCTGCATTGATTTAACGCCGGAGCGGCCCTTCCGCTTCGATTGCGGTGCGGAACTGCCGACAATTACGGTCGCCTACCAAACCTACGGCACACTGAACGATGCGAAATCGAACGCGATTTTGCTGTGCCATGGGCTGACCGGCGACCAATATCTCAGCGGCACGCACCCGGTCACGGGCAAACCCGGCTGGTGGGAGGATTTGGTTGGGCCGGGCAAAATTTTCGATACGGATAAGTATTTTTTGATCGTGAGCAATGTGATTGGCGGGTGTTTGGGGTCAAGCGGACCGAAATCGGTGAACCCCGCGACGGGCAAAGCTTTCGGCATCGATTTTCCCGTCATCACCATTGCGGATATGGTGCGCGCGCAAGTGCTGCTGATCGACTCGTTCGGGATTGAGAAATTGTTCTGCGTCATTGGCGGGTCCATGGGCGGCATGCTCGCGCTCGAATGGGCGGCGCGCTATCCTGAGCGGCTGTTTGCCTGTGCGCCGATTTGCACCGCGGCCCGCCACTCGGCGCAGAATATCGCGTTTCACGAGGTGGGCCGCCAGGCGATCATGAACGACCCGGATTGGAGCGATGGGCGGTATTTGGAGAAAAAAACCTACCCCGTGAAGGGCCTCGCCGTCGCGCGCATGACGGCGCATGTGACGTATCTCTCGCAGGAAGGGCTGCAGGAGAAATTCGGCCGCCGGCTGCAGAATAAGAGCCAAGTGGGGTTTGGCTTCGACATTGATTTTCAGGTGGAGTCCTACCTGCGCTATCAGGGCCAGAGCTTCACCGAGCGGTTCGACCCGAATTCGTATCTCTACATCACCCGCGCGATGGATTATTTCGACCTGGAGGCGGATTTCGGCAAGCCGCTCTCGAGCATTTTCCGCGATACGCCGATCCGCTTTTGTGTGGTGAGCTTCTCGAGCGATTGGTTGTTCCCCACCGCCGATAGCCGCGCCATCGTCCGCGCGCTGAACGCGGCGGCGGCGAATGTGAGTTTCACGGAAGTGCAAACCGATACGGGCCACGATGCGTTTTTGCTCGACGAGCCGGACTTCCACGCGACGCTGAAGGGCTTCCTCGACGGTGCCGCGAAAGCGCGGGGGCTGGTGTGATGACAAGGGGAGAGAGCGATGACCAGTAAAACGCTTCAAAGCGCTGCCTTGCGCCCCGATCTTGCCGTCATCGCCTCGCTGATCGCCCCATCCTCGCGCGTGCTGGATATTGGCTGCGGCGATGGCACGCTGCTGAAATGGCTGCGCGATGAAAAACAGGTGGATGGGCGCGGGATCGAGATCGATGCGGCATCCGTCAACCGTGCGATTAGCGCTGGCATTCCGGTGATCCAGGGGGATGTCGATTCCGACCTGCCGCATTACCCGGATGGGGCCTACGATTACGTAATTTTAAGCCAAACCCTGCAAGCGATGCGCGACCCGAAAGCGGTGTTGGGTGACCTCGTGCGCATCGGCAAAAAGGCGGTGGTGTCGGTGCCGAATTTCGGCCATTGGAAAAACCGGCTTTATTTGGCGCTGAACGGCCGCATGCCGGTGACGAAAACGCTAAGCTACCAGTGGTACGACACGCCCAACATCCATTTCTGCACCATCGCGGATTTTGTGGTGTTTTGCGAGGAGCTCGGCATCACGATCGAAGACCGCGTGATGGTCGATGCGGCGGGGCATAAGGTGAAATTCTCGGGGCGCGGTTGGCGCGCGAATTTGTTTGGCGAGCAGGGTGTGTTTTTGTTGAGTAGGGCGGGTTAGGCTTCCCTATAAACCCTCACCCTGAATTTTCCTCATCCCTCTACGCTACGCTTCGTTGGATGAGGAAAATTCAGACCTCTCCTTCGTGGGAGAGGTGCGCTGCGGCCCAGTCGCTGCCCCTAACGAACTCTCTATGTGCTCGAACCATCAGCGCGTTCAAACGTTTGATATATCCCGAAACGGTGGGGCTGGGGACACCTCTCCCACCGGGAGAGGTCGAAAATCCCCTTGAGGATTTTCGGGTGAGGGCGTCCTAACGCCACAAAAAAACACCCCGGGTCGCCCCGGGGTGTTCGTTCACAGTATCGCTTCAGAAAAAACTACTTCTTCTCAGGCGCGGCGGGTTTTTCGCCTTTTTTCACATCGCCGGCTTTTTCAGCATGCTCGGCTTTGCGCTTTTCCCACTCGGCGCGTTTGGCGTCGTGGTGGGCTTTCATCTCGTCTTGCGATAATTTACCGTCTTTGTTGGCATCGATGTCGCTGAACATTTTGTCGCCTTTGGCGGTCCATTCATCTTTGCTGATAAGGCCGTCGCTATTGGTGTCGGTTTCTTTGAACATATGGCCGCCCATGCGGTGGTGCTCGCCGCCTTTGGGCTCGCTCGGTGCATCCGCAGCGTAAGCGCTGCCGGCAGCGAGGGCGAGAACGAGGGTCATAGCAGAAAGGGTCTTTTTCATGGTTACTCTCCTGTTGGGTTTGATTGGCGTTTGCGCCAAGGTGAGTTTCTTATACGCCTTTGCGATGACGCGAAACTGATAAGAAAATGAAGCCAAGCTGAAAGCGCGATTTTTTTGAAATTATTCGAAAATCGCGGAAGGGAGCTCCAAACATACTTCGCAGGAGGAAACGGTGAGTGGTTGTACGCTGATCGTGCCTTCGATGCGTTTCATGAGCAGTTCCGCAAGCTGAATATTCCCGTGAATACGGATGGTCTCAGCAAACATATGCGGCGTGAGATGCTGCAAATGGCGCACCAGGTAATCGCTACGTTCATCTTCCGACATGCAGGCGGGGCTGAGCTCGCTGACGACGATGCTGACGAGCGCATGCGTGCCCTCGCGGTTATGCATGCAGCGGATGCGCAGTGTGCTCTCATCCGCGGCGTAGCGGATCATGCCGAGCAGCATCATCCACAAAATTTGCATGAGGATCTCCGCATCCGCACGCACGGCGACGGACATGTCGAATTCCGCGGTGGTGAGCTTCATGCTTCGCCGGTCGAGCGTGGGGGCAAGCGCCAGAATGGTCTTTTGCATCAGCGGGGCGAGGGGCACATTGCCCAGCTCGGTCGGCAGCGAGGTGGTGAGGAGATTGAGCGACCCCGCAATGAGCTTCAGGTTGAAGCTCGATTCGCACACATCGTCGAAATCATAGCGCAGCGAGGGGTCGATTTTATTGATGGTGATCTGCTCCTCGAGGTAATTGACGTAGGCGAGCACGGAGCGGTACTGCACGCCGATTTCACGGTTGGTGGATTTGAGGATGGTTTGCTGCATGATCGCAAATTGCGCGATGATACCGCGCGCCTGATCGAGCTCGACACTCAGCTCCTGATGCTTGCGGTAATGTTCGAGCGCAAAGGCAACGAAGCGCCCCATTTCAACCGCGAGGCGCGGCACGTTGAGCGCGGGAGTAGTGGGGCGGCCAATCTCCTGGCTGTAGGCCCCGTGCAGCTGGCGCAAATGCTGCGTGATATGCGCTAGTGGCTGCACCACCAAGCGCCGCACAATGAGAAACAGCAAAAGCACGAGAAGATTGACGCAGATCAACGCGGGGTAGTTGTTCATGGCCATGCCCATGAACGAAGGCGAAAGCTGCTGCGCCGAAAGACCGCGGAAATAAAAAATCAGTAGCAGATTCGGGATAAGAAAAACAAACCCCACCACGGCCGAATCCAATAGCCAATGTGCTCGCGCAGCCATAATGGCCTTAGGATCCTGAAGCGTCATAAAATGAGGTTTCATGGGGTGTTATTAGCATTACTACGATTCCCTTAACATTTAGTTAAAATTTATATTTAGCAGCCTAACTTGCTGATTTCTAACTCGCAGCGGGTTTTTTTTATCGGTTCTTTACACAGGTTTTTGCTGCAATGCACCAACAGCTATGCTATAGGCCGCCTATGATGCGCATGAAACAAGCAAGTGTAGGAATTTTGGTACCACTTTGCGTTGTACTCAGCGCGTGCGCCATTCCGAACCAGGGCAGCAAGGTCGATCTCTACGCGCTGCCGCAGGCGACGAGCCATATGCCGCTGGATAACGATAGTTATTATATTCAGCCCAGCGGATACAAAGGTTGCCAGCAAATCAATGACGCGCCTTCGTGCGGGGGTGGTTAGGCTACCGCACCAAATCCTTCTCAATCGAGAGCGGCGCATCGGGGTTGGCGAGCGTGCGGTAAATGCTCACATTCTCGAGCACGCGCATGACATAATTGCGCGTTTCGCCGAATGGAATGGATTCCACCCAATCGATCGCGCCTTCGAGGCGCTGCGGCGGTGTGCCGCGATCCTTGATCCAGCCGCGCACGGAGCCGGGGCCCGCATTGTAGCTCGCGATGCCGAGGATGTAGGAGCCGTCGAACCCATCGATGATTTTGCCGAGATAGCCCGAGCCAAGCGTGAGGTTCGTCGCCGGGTCCGTGAGCATGCGCGGGCTATAGGCGACATCCAAACGCTTCGCGATATGCGCCGCCGTGCCCGGCAGCAATTGCATGAGCCCTTGCGCGTTGGCGGGGCTTTTCGCTTGCGCGTCGAACTGGCTTTCTTGCCGGGTGATGGCAAGCGTCAGCGCGGGCTCGATGCCAAGGCCCAGCGGCAGCTCGATGCGCGGCCACCCGGCGGGAATCAGCACAGCATCGTTGCGTAGCGCGAGCTTTGCCGCCTCAACCCCGCCGGACATGCCGCTGGTTTCGTTGGCGAGATCGGCGAGTAGCGCGAAGCGGCCGGGGCTCATGGTGCGCTGGGCAATGGCGGTCATGAAGAGATGGCGCGCATCCTCATCGCTGTTTTTGCTGAGGTGGCGAATGGCGGCGACGCGCTCATCCGCCTCGAATAATTTGCGCTCTTCATCGCTTGCCTTCGGCGATTTCGGCAACGTCAGCGGCGCATCCGGCTTCAGCCAATGCAGCGCGAGTTGGCCGTAAAACACGGTGGGGTGCCGCGCCGCTTTCTCGACCCATTCCATCGCGATATCGTGATTGCCGTTTTTCTCCGCCGCGCGCGCCGCCCAAT
>JBEHYI010000123.1:0-5861 GCA_048498255.1 Pseudomonadota bacterium
GAGCAGCTCTCTCGAGGCACGACGGCACACTGCGCGCGGCACCGCGTACAACGTGAAGCTGCGGTCTTTATACGCGGTGATCACCACCGGAATCGGCACGCCTGCTTCGCCCTTCGCAGTCGCCGCGTTGAACTGCTTACAGAATTCCATGATGTTGAGGCCAGCCTGACCGAGTGCGGGACCGATCGGCGGGGCCGGGTTGGCTTTACCTGCAGGAATCTGCAGCTTAATATAGCCCGTAATTTCCTTTGCCATGAGGCATCCTTATCGTTGTTGGTGTGCCTGCCGTCCGAAAACCCCATGTTTTCCTAGGCAGATTGCGGGGTGCACAAGGCATACCCCTCCCAAGGGAGCCGGGAATATAGTCAGGAATTAGTGGAATGCAAGCGGTTTTTTATAGCCTGTGGTTTTGGCATCACAATAGAACGACCCTCCACGCACAAGAACCGCAGATGTACAAGCATTTTACACTATTGCAGCCAACAAAAAAGCGCCGCTGCAATAGCAACGGCGCTTTTGAAAACATTAGGTGTGAACGCTTAAGCCCCCGTCACCTTCACCACCTGGTCGAAGTTCAGCTCCACCGGCGTTGCGCGGCCGAAGATGGATACCGAAACTTTCAGCTTGCTGCGGCCATCATCCACATCCTCAACCACACCCACGAACGATTCGAACGGACCATCGACGATTTTGACATTCTCGCCGATATCGTAATGAATCGTGTGGCGTGGGCTCGCTGCGCCCTCTTCCACCGCGCTGAAGATATTCATCGCTTCTTTTTCCGTGATCGGCTGCGGGCGAATGCCTTTGCCGCCGAGGAACCCGGTCACTTTCGGCGTCGTTTTCACGATCTGCCAGGTCGCATCCGTCATATCCATTTTCGCGAGCACATAGCCCGGGAAGAATTTGCGCTCACTCGCCGTTTTCTTGCCGCGGCGCACCTCGACCACGTTCTCCGTCGGCACCACCACTTGCTCGAACGCGTCGCTCAAGCCCTTTTGTGCGGCTGTTTCCAAAATCGCCTGCGCCACTTTTTTCTCGAAGCCCGAATGCGCATGGATGATATACCAGCGTTTCGCTTTCGCCGTCGGCTTCGTTTCCGCCGCGAGGGCTTCCGGGCTCATGGTGCTGTTGGTAGCGGCTTGTTCGGTGGTCATTGCTTGCTCCGTTTTTTTAATTCTAATCGTTAGGCTTGCGGCGGGGTAGCACTGCCACCCAGGCCCAGAATCCAGTGAATCGCGACGGCGAAAATCCCATCCACCGCCAGGAAGAAAATCGCGGCGATAAACGCCAAAATCAGCACCATCGCGGTCGAGATCATCGTCTCCTTGCGCGTCGGCCACGAAACCTTGCTCACTTCGGAGCGCACTTCGCGGATAAATTTGGCGGGGTTCAACTCGGCCATGTTATTTCTCTCCATTTTATCGGACCTGTCTCCCGAAGCCTTGGCGTAGGGAGATTTGCAGATACAAAAATGCACACCGTTTGAGGGGGTGTGCGCCGATGTTTATAACCCGGTTTTTCGGGCTTGGCAAGCAGTGATTCGCCCTTTAGGGAAGGCAGGCCCTTTACAACATATTAACCTTTTAGCTTTACCCTAGAGCCATGTCAGCCCTTAATGTCACCTTTAACAGCAAGCCTTATCAAGCCACTCATGCGCACAGCACTGCCGCTGAATTGCTGCATCAAGGAACCATCACGTTTTTCGAAGATGAAACAGCCTACCCTGTGACAGATCTTGAAGTGACGACACTTGCAGAAGGCGACTGGCTGATGACCTTTCGCAGCCAAGGCAATCACTCACTAAGTGCGACTTTACCCTACCGCCGCTTTGCATCGATGATGCAAGAAACAGAATGCCAATTCGCAAAAATGGGAAATCCATTGCGTAGCTTATCGTTTCGCGACGATAGCGTAGCACACGCTGGCATCTACTTTGTGAATAGCCGAAATTTGCGGGATTTTTTGGCGCTTAAAGGAATTTCCATGGATGCAGAGACATCGCGCTGCCTTTTTTCTGCCTTAAGCGAAATGACGGAATCTAAGCGCATGCTCACCCAAACGCCACTCGATCAGCAAAGTTGCTTGATGCGCTAGCTAACCTTCTTCCCCGCCCGCGCCTCATCCAACCGCACAAACGTCGCATGCCCATCCTGCGCCACACCCTCGCGCTTGAGCACCACCATAATGGTTTTCAGAATAATCCGAATATCGAGCCAAAGGTTACAATGGTCGACATACCACACATCCATCGCGAGCTTTTTGTCCCAATCGAGGTTATTGCGACCATGCACCTGCGCCCAGCCCGTGACACCCGGCTTCACCTCGTGGCGACGCATTTCGGTCGGCGTGTAATACGGAAAAAACTCGAACAATAGTGGCCGCGGGCCGACAAAACTCATCTCGCCCTTCAAAATATTGATGAATTGCGGCAGCTCATCGATGCTGGCGCGGCGCATGAAATCACCAAATTTCGTCAGCCGTTCGGCATCGCTCAGCGACTTACCTTCTGCATCCACCGCATTGCGCATGGTGCGAAATTTTAGAATCGAAAATGCTTTCTGGTTCAACCCTGGGCGCACTTGCTTGAAAAAAATCGGCGAGCCCATCGTGCGATAGACCAGCACCGCCGTCACGCATAAAATCGGCGAAGCGAGGATCAACCCCGTTAAAGCGCCGAGAATATCGAGCATGCGTTTGAGGAAAGCATACATCATGCGTGGTCGCTTTGCCCCAAACCATTGGGCGACACATTGCGCAAGCTGAATGCCAATCCAATGCAATACCAGGTTAAAATTCCAGCCCAGTTGGAGAAATAACTTTGCGTCGACATCACCGGGAAAAAATTCATGACCCACGCACCCAGCATTGCCGCCGGAATAATCACCAGCCCCCCCTGCGCACGCCGCAATTCCAGCAATGCCTCACGCAGCAATGTGCCAACAAGCACAGCAAACAGCACCACGCCCACGAGCCCCGCTTCTGCAAACCACTCGAGATACGGGTTATGCGCATGTAAATATGCTTCCGGACGTTGCACACCCACGGGCGCATTCGCGGCAATCCTCGCGGTAATCTCGCGGAACCCTTGCATGCCCGTCCCTGTCGGCCAATAATCGAGCCCCGCATGCCACGCGGTGGAAAGCACCGTGCCATAAGTCGAGGATGCGAAATGATCGACATGCACCACGGTGCGCTCAATCGTGCCTTGCGCACTGCTTTGGGTAATGAAAAGTGCACCGTTGAGCACAATCAGCAGCGCCATCAGGCCCATCATCCACCAACGGATCGCCTTGTAATACCAGCCGGCAAACCCAGCCATCAGCAACAGCGCGACGACACTTGAAGCGTAAGCCGTGCGTTCGCCAGTCAGCAAAATAACGCAGGCCACAATGATGGCGCCAAGCCCTACCGCAAGGCCAATCCGCCGCCCACGCACAATAGCTAGCACAGCACCTAACGCCACAGCAGGCACCACTAATTTAGCCATAAAAACACCCACTTTCGGCGCATAAAATGGCCCGGAGAGGCGGTTATTCAGCCGAATTTCATGGTGCGTAAGCGACAATCCGGTTTTATATTGCCACAGCGTATCCACCACGCAAAAAGCCAACAGCAGCAACAGCGAAATTCCTACCGCCTTAAAAGCCCCTGGCGAACGCAACAGCCAATAGCGTAGTGCAACCACCAACAGCGCATAACGTATCCAAGGAAGCGCCAACAGCACCGATTTATCCGGGTGAAACGCAAACGGGCTTACCACCAGCACCAGCCACGCCCAGGCAAGCAGCGCCGCGCGCATAAACGGCGTGCGCGCCCATGCCCAATCGCGTTGACTGTAGGAATGCCATAGGAAAAGCATACCCACTAACGCGACGCACATTTCCGTTCCTGCGCGCGTGAACACCAACATCCACGGTACTAAAACGGCGCATAAAAGCGCAACGTGCCATGAGCCAGAATCGTTCCCCGCATAAGTGCCAAAAATCGATTGGGGTAATAAACGCATAGGTTACGTATTCCTTCCATATTGGTCTTCAAGCCGCACGATATCGTCTTCGCCCAAATAATCGCCCGATTGCACCTCGATAATTTCGAGCGGTACCTTACCGGGGTTCGACAAGCGATGCGTTTCGCCGAGCGGAATATAGGTACTTTCATTTTCGTTCAACAGCATTGTCTTTGCGCCGCATTCCACTTTAGCAATGCCCGACACCACCACCCAATGTTCCGCGCGCCGATGGTGTTTTTGCAGCGACAGGCTCGCGCCCGGCTTCACCATAATGCGCTTCACCTTAAACCGCGCCCCCGCATCGATGCTGTCATACCACCCCCACGGGCGATGCACTTTGCGGTGTTGCACATGCTCTTCGCGGTTAGAGCCACTCAGCTCCGCCACCACTTTCTTCACCTCTTGGCTCGCGGCGCGGTTGGCAATCAGCACCGCATCCGGCGTCTCCACCACCACCACATCCGATAAGCCAACGACACTCACCAACCGGCTTGAAGCATGCACAAACACATTGGCGCTATCCTTAATCATCGCATCGCCGACGAATGCATTACCGGTCGCGTCCTTTTCCGCCGTTTGCCACGCCGCATCCCAGGATCCAAGATCGCTCCATCCGGCATGAAGCGGCACCATGCGCACATCCCGGGCGCCGATGCATTTTTCCATCACTGCATAATCGATCGATTCAGCCGGGACCGCCTCAAATTCTGTTTTTCCCGGCCGCACGAATGATACATCCGGGTCGCGCGCAGCCCAGGCCTTTTCCACCGCCGCCGCAATATCGGGGCGGAATTGCTGCAGCGCCGCGCGCCACACCGAGGCTTTGAGCACAAAAATGCCGCTATTCCAATAATAGCCGCCTTCCGCAATATAACGCTCCGCCGTTGCAAGGTCTGGCTTCTCCACAAACGCCGCCACTTTCGATGAATCCTCGGCGGCGATGCGCATATACCCAAAGCCTGTTTCCGGCCGCGTCGGCAAAATCCCCAGCAGCACAATCGCGCCATCCTGAGCCAGCGCCACCGCCTTACCCATCGCTTCGGCAAAGGCCGTCCCATCCGTAATAATCTGGTCCGCCGGGCTAATCACCAACACCGGGTCGGCACCGTCAGCTTGCGCCGCATGCATGGCAAGCGTCAGCGCCGGTGCGGTGTTGCGCCCGATAGGCTCGAGCAACACCGAGGCGGGCTCGCACGCAATATCGTACAGCTGATCGAGGATAAGAAACCGATGCTCCTCATTCGCCACAATCAGCGGTTTATGGAGCGTAATCCCCTGTGCGAGCAGCGCCTCAAGCCGCTTCAACGCCAGCTGAAACAGGCTTTCCTTACCATACATGCGCAAAAACTGCTTCGGGAAATCCGCCCGCGACAGCGGCCACAAGCGCGTGCCGCTACCACCGCATAAAATCACCGCCTGCACTGCCGATGGCATCGTCGCTCCCATAAATCTCGATGTCACTTAGCAACTTCACCCCCACGGCGCAATCGTGATTGCATCTTTGACAGCAGCGGCGCGCATGGCTATGAGCATCGCTGGAAGATTTGCTTAGGAACGAACGATGAAAATTGCCGTCGCCGGAATGGGCTATGTAGGATTGTCGAATGCGGTGCTGCTCGCGCGTCACCACGTGGTGACGATGCTCGACATCCTTCCGGAAAAAGTGGCGATGTTAAATGCGCGCCAAAGCCCCATTCACGACGCAGAAATTGAAGCGGCACTTACCGAACCCTCTTTACAACTCCACGCCACGCTCGATGTCGCCGAAGCCTTCAGCGGTGCGGATTACATCATCGTCGCCACCCCCACCAATTTCGATGAAATCACCCACGCGCTTGATACCGGTTTG
>JBEHYI010000124.1:0-5842 GCA_048498255.1 Pseudomonadota bacterium
CAGCATGAAGAGCACGAAGGAAACGGCAATCCAGACGTTTGCCTCTTCAAAGAAAGACGGCGCATGATGCTCTTCCGGCGTTTCTACCACGGCTACGGTGCTGGTCGTCAGTTTAGGATGTTCTTTCGCTACGGTCACAGTATTTCCTAGTTTTTCACGGCGAGTTTCAATTTCGGCGCGGAGGCTTCCGGCGTTTGTGCCGTGCCGAGCAGGGCTTTGGTCATCGCTACGCCCAAGCTTTGCGCGGCTTCCTCGATGCCCGATTGCGCTTTGCTCACCGCATCCTCGAGGATGGCGGCGGCGTTACCGGCTTTGCGCTCAAGCTCACGGTCGAGTTTGTCGAAAGCGGCAGCGGCGTCCTTGCTGTTTTCCGCCTGGGCGTTCGCCATGATTTCCGCCGCTTTCATGCGCGCCGAGCGGTTCTCGCCCATGGCGCTGCCGCGAGCGGTTTCGGCTTCGTATTTCGCGTGCTCGGCATCCGCAATTGCTTCTTTGATCGCGTGCTCGCGCTCGTCGAGCACCCGGGAAACGACCGGCACGACGAAGCGCGAGACAACGATAAACAGCAGCGCAAAGCTGATGGCAAGCCAGAGCAGCTGGTTGGGATACCATGTTGGGTCCATTTGCGGTGGGCCTTCCGCCTCCTCAGCCGCGAGGGCGGAGAATGCATAGAAAGCCGGAAGCAATGAACCGAATGTGCGCGCGAATTTCATGGATGAACTATTTGCCGCCCATGATCATGATGCCGAGTACGAAGGACAGAAGGCCCATGAACTCTGCGAATACCACACCGAGGATCGCGGTTTTGCGGATTTTATCTTCCGCCGACGGGTTGCGCGCGATGCCTTGAGCTGCGCCGCTGAAGATGATGCCAGCGCCAATAGCAGCGCCGAGCATGCCGAGGGCAACAAGACCGGCACCGAGATATTTGATAGCAAGCATTTCCATAGTAAACTCCAAAAGTGAAAGAATAAGTTAGTAAGCGTTTAGTCTAGTGATGGTCCGCGAAGGCCTCGCCAAGATACATGCAGCACAGCAGCGTAAACACGTATGCTTGCAGGATCGCGACGAAAATTTCGAGGCCCGTCATAAACATGAGGAACAGAATTGGCAAGAAGCCAAATACGCTAAGGCCGAAGACAAACCCGGCGATGACGTGAATAAGGGTGTGACCCGCGGCCATGTTGGCTGCCAAACGAATGCCGAGGCTGAATGGGCGCGAGAGATAGGAGACGAGCTCGATCACGAACATCAGCGGAATGATGAGGATCGGCAAGCCTTCCGGCACGAAATGCTTGATGAAACCGACGGGGCCTTTTTTGACGAGCATGATGAGCATAATGCCGACAAACACAAACGCGCCCATGCCGAGCGTGATGATGATGTGGCTGGTCGGCGCGAAGGAATAGGGCAGCAGGCCGATGAGATTCACGAACAGGATGAAGAGGAAGAGCGTGAAGATGAAGGGGAAGAATTTCTTGCCGTCATGCCCGGCGTTTTCTTCCACAATGCCATCGACAAATTGGTACATGATTTCGGCGAGGGACTGCATGCGGCCGGGCACGGTGGCGCGTTTGCGCATGGCGACGAGGAAAAACACGCTCGCGAGCACGACCGAAATCAGCATGAACAAAGCCGAGTTGGTGAGGCTGGTGTCGATACCGAACGCTTCCGGCAGGCGCAAAATGGGGCTGACGGTAAACTGGTCGAGGGGGGAATGTTCTGCAGCGCTCACGTTTTTTCCGTTACTGTTCGTCGTTCATTTTCGTTGCTTCAGCGTTGCGGCGCGCTTGGCGTGCCTCTTCCTGAAACATCAATTTCAAACCCGCCCCGGTGCCGATGAGAAGCCCCACCAACAACCCCCAAGGAAGGGTGCCTTGCCAGACATCGAACCCATAACCCAGGCCCGTGCCGACCGCGGTGGCGCTCGCGAAATCGATCGCGCTGCGCGCCGCATCGCCCGAAACTTTGGGCTGCGCGGTTTCCGGTTGCATCTTTTTCACCTTCTCAAGCTGCTGATTCAGCGACTCAAGCTGGGCTTTTCTGCTCTCTTCGTCCGTGCTCATGGCGCGCGCAATCTATGGATTGACCCTGTGGCTGTCAAGCAGCGAAATTGCGGGTGTTAATACCGTTCTATTTCCCGCTCGGCATGGCGGCTTTGATGGCGTTGCGGAAGTTGCCAACCGATTGGTCGCCGGTGAATTTTTCGCCTGCAATGAAGAAGGTCGGGGTCGAGTCCACCTTCAGCTTCGATTCGCCGTCCTGACGCGAGGTTAAGATTTTGGTTTCAAGCGCTTTATCGGCCATGCAGCTATCGAAGGTGGCGCTATCGATACCGCCGACGCTGGCGATTTGCTTGAGATCCTTCAGGTAGCTCTCGCCAAACGCCCATTGCGATTGCATTTCAAACAGCACCTTGATGAAATTTTCGCGCTTCAGATCGTTCTGCCCTGCACATTCGACGAGCTCGGAGGCTTTGATCGCCGGGTCGTTCAGCGGGAAATGGCGCAGCACGAGTTTCACTTTGCCGGTGGTGATGAATTCCTTCTCGATGGTGGGCAGCACTTCCTGGTGGAAATGGGCGCAATGCGGGCAGGAGAGCGACGAATATTCGACGATGGTGACGAGCGCGTTGTTATCGCCCAGGATGATGTCGTTGGGTTTGAGGGCGAGTGTGGCTTCGCCTTCTGCCGAGAGTTTTGCCGGAGTGGCGGCGGTGGCATCGCTGGCATCACCCATTTTGGCGGTTTGGGCGAAATAGCCAAAGCCAGCGGCGGCGCCAATCAGCGCGACGAGCACAAAAAGTACGATTTTTCCGCCGTTTTTCGAGGTGGCCATGGGTCTCTCCTTGTTAAGTGCAAGTGGTTCTAGCCGAGTCAGGATTTCTTGTCACTAGGGGATGCGACATGGGTGGAAATCCGCTCGAGTACCGCGCGCATATCCGCAGGAATGCTGGCGGGCAGAGGCTGTGCATGAGTTGGCGCGGTGGGTTTTGGTGCGGGTGCGGCGGGCGCAATTTCATGCTCCGCGAAGCCCTCATGCGTTGCGTGAATCACGATGCGGGCAATGGCGCGGTAGCCGAAATAGCGCGCGCATTGTTCGAGCATTTGCTCCTGCATGTAGGCAAGCTCCGGCGCGGCACTTGGCCGTGCGGCGAGGTGGAGCACCGCGCCGCTGGCCTCGGTGGTGGGAAACTGCAAACGCTCCGGCCGGGTGACGCTTGCGCGCTCACGCCCCACAATCTGCGTCCAATCCTGCAGCAATGCGCTGTAGAGTTTACCTTGGTTATGCATCAGCGGTTTGGTGGCGATTTTCACCACGTCTCCCACGCTGCGCGCGAAGAGATGGCGCTTGCGGAAGGGTTTTTTCTTAGGCGTGTCGCTCATGCCGCCTCGCGTTCGAGCAATGCGCGGATGGGCGCGAAGCTGCGGCGGTGAATGGCGCAAGGGCCGTGCTCCTTCAGCGCGCGCTGGTGTTGGGCCGTGCCGTAACCGGCATGGCGCTCGAAGCCGTAATGCGGGAATGTGGTGGCGTATTCCTCCATCAGTCGGTCGCGGGTGACTTTGGCGAGGATCGATGCAGCGGCGATGGAGAGGGAAATGCCATCCCCACCGATGACGGGGTGGCAAACGCAGGGCATGCTTTTGGGTTTGATTTTGCCGTCGATCAGCGCGTGTTCGGGCGTGAACGGCAGGCCCGCTATTGCGCGGCGCATGGCGAGTTGCGTCGCGCCCCAGATGTTGAGCGTGTCGATTTCCTCTGCGCTTGCGATGCCGATGCCATGCGCGATGTTCGCGGCGAGCAGTTGCTCGAACAGTTGCTCCCGCGTGCGGCGGCTGAGTTTTTTGCTGTCGTTGAGCCCATCGGGAATGGCGTCGCCTGTGCGAAACAATACGGCGCTTGCGACCACGGGGCCCGCCCACGGGCCGCGCCCGGCCTCATCCACCCCGCAAACGCGGGCAGGGGCGAGGTTGAGCTCGAGGGTGAGATGCGGCATGCATCTTCAATAAAATCTTCAGGTAGGATTGTCGAGCGCGTGAATGCGCTTATGCACCGCGGCGGACAGGCAGCGTTGGCCATTCGCCCTTGCTGAGCGCGCGCAGGGATTGCGGCGACTCGTCGATCAGGCGTTGGTAAATCCAGTATTGCGCGGAAACTTGCATCACGTAGTTGCGCGTTTCAGCATAGGGGATGGATTCGATGTAAAGCAGCGGGTCGCTCACGTTGCGCGCGGCGGCTTTCCAGCTCGCGACCGTGCCGGGGCCAGCGTTGTAGCCGACGAGCAGATGGATGAGGTTCTGGCCGATGACGGGTTGCTTGGTGAGCAATTTCAAATATTCCGCGCCGTAACGCGCGCTCATGGCCGGGTTGCTGAGGCGCTCCGCGATCGACACGCTGTTTGCGGAAGCATCCGCCGTAATCAGCAATTGCTGGCCGATTTGGCGCTCAAGCGCGCGTGCGGTCGAAGGCAGCATTTGCATCATGCCCGTCGCACCGGAAGGGTTGCGCGCCTGCTCGCGGAAGCTCGATTCATTGCGCGCGACCGCCATAATGAGCGCCGGGTCCATCACCGGTGCCAGCTCCACCATATATTGCGGCGCGGGGTATTGCGCGAAGAGTTGCTCGGCTTCGCTCAGGCCCGGTGTGCGGGCAAGGCGCATTTGCAGGTTCGGCAAATTCAGCTCGCTCGCAAGCGTGACGATGCCGCCACGCTCATGCTTCGCGGTGGCGCTGTAGAGCGCGCGCAGCTCGTCCTCCGCCGCATCCTGACGGCCGAGTTGCGAGAGCAATGTGGCGCGGATGGCGCGTGGGTCGTTGCGCAGATTTTCGGTGACTTCCGGCGCTTCCGGGGTCGGCAAACGGTTGCCAAGTGCGGCGTTGGCGAGAATGCCGTAGAAAGTGGTGGGGTAGCGCGCCGCGTGGTTCAGCGCGGTTTCGGCGGCGCTGCTTTCGTCGAGCTTGTCGTGCGCGCGGAACGACCAGTAATAGGCCTCGGCGCGCTGCCAGTCGGATAAATCCTCGTTCTCCGCGAGTTTCGCGAAGATATTGTTCGCCGCGCTGTAGTTGCCCGCGCGCCATTGGCTGATGCCGGAGAACCAGCTGTCGGGCATGGTGCTGCGGCCCTGATGGTCGCTGTAGCCTTCGCCGCGCAAGGGTTGCTCGGGTTTGGGCATGGTCACATCCATACCGTGGCGGATGGCGAGCGCGGCAATGCGGCCCGTCTGCGGCTGCGTGCTGTAGCGGTTCAGCCAGGTGCTGAGCTCGGCTTCCGACGCGTGGTAGCGGCTGTCGAGGTAGCGCTCGGCGAGCACGTAACCCATGAGGTTGCGGTTGCTGAGCTGGGCGATGAGTTGGTCTGCAGCGCTGAAATCACCACGGGTTTGCGCGGCGTCGATCATGGCGTAAAGCCCGCGGTCGGCGGCGGTGAGCTCGGCCGGGTTGCTGGGCGCAAAAGGTTGAGTTTGTGCGGTTTGGTCGATCTCGACGGGTGCATCGCGGCCACCAACGAGTGCGCCAACGGTGAGGCCCGCAAACAGGCTCAGCGCCAGCCATACGCCAAGCGCCGCCGGGCGGAGGTAACCGGACTTCGGGCTGGGTTTGATCGGTTGCGAGCGTTTCATTCTGTTTGTCGAGTCTAGCGTTGTTGTTTTTAACCGGGCAGCCATATAGGCCGAAATGGGCCCTACAGCAAGGATAAATGCGGTTTGCTTTAAAATTCAGCTGCTTATTGTGTGAAGGCCATGGCCTTGCGCTAAGCTATTGATGCTTCGTAGTGTAGCCGATTTCGCGCCTGCGAAATGTGACAGTTGTGTGAAGATTGCTGCGGCGCAATAAAACTCAG
>JBEHYI010000125.1:0-5812 GCA_048498255.1 Pseudomonadota bacterium
GATACCGCAACTAGCGCTCGCGTCCATACTAGTTGTGATTCCCGGCTTTATTATTGGCCCTGTTATCGCGATGTTGATTATCGGATGCAAAAAAGGCACTGCGGGCGATAACCGCTTCGGCCCAGATCCACTGGCGTCGCAGATGGTCGGCTAGTCGATGGGTTTCCGCACGGCGATTATCACCTGTTTCAGGAAATGGTGGATGAGCGAGGACCGCGCGTCGCGCTCGGAATTCTGGTATTGGCAGCTCTTCACCATGCTCGCGTCGATCCCGTGCGATGTGGCGGATTTTATGCTGTTTCATACACGCGAAATCGGCCCGCTAGGGATAGCATTTTTTCTTGTTACATTGCTGCCATCGCTGTTCGTCACCGCGCGGCGACTGCATGATGTGAACCGCAGTTTTTATTGGATATTGCTTAGCGCGACCTTCATCGGCCTTATTCCACTGCTTTACTGGATGGTGAAGCCCGGCACGCGCGGGGAGAACCGGTTCGGGCCGGATCCGCTGATAAGTCGCAGTTAGCTGTTGGCTTTTCGCGCGAGGCATTTATAAAGCGGGGAGCTAACCTAACCGCCAAAGGCTTCTTATGTCTGCCATCCGCTCCCTCTATGCCCGCGAAATTCTCGATAGCCGCGGTAACCCAACCGTTGAGGTGGATGTGCGCCTCGAGGATGGCGCGTTTGGCCGCGCGGCGGTGCCCTCGGGTGCCTCGACCGGCAGCAAGGAAGCGCTGGAACTGCGTGATGGTGATGCGAGCCGTTACCTCGGCAAAGGCGTGCAAAAAGCGGTGGCGAATGTGATCGCGCTCAACAAGGAATTGCGCGGGGAAAACGGCCTCGATCAGGTCGCGCTCGACGAGCTGCTGCTGCGCATCGATGGCACAGACACGAAATCGAACCTCGGTGCGAACGCGATGCTCGGCATTTCGCTCGCAGTCGCAAAGGCTGCGGCGGCATCCTCCGGCCTGCCGCTCTACCGCTATGTGGGCGGCGCGACGGCGGCGGTGTTGCCGGTGCCGATGATGAATATCATCAATGGTGGCGCGCATGCGGATAACCCGATCGATATTCAGGAATTCATGATTATGCCGCTCGCCGCCGCCTCGATGGCGGATGCAATTCGCATCGGCGCGGAGGTGTTTCACGCACTGAAAAAGCAGCTGTCTGCTGCGGGCCTTAGCACCGGCATTGGCGATGAGGGCGGGTTTGCGCCCAATATCGGCAGCGCGGAGCAGGCCTGCGCCTTCATTTGCAAAGCGATTGAAGCGGCGGGCTATAAGCCCGGCGATGAAGTCGCGCTCGCGCTCGATGCTGCATCCACGGAGTTCTATAAAAACGGCCGCTATGAACTGAAGGGCGAGGGCCAATCGCTCGATGTCGCGGGGCTGATTGGCTATTACGACAATCTGCTGCGCAAGTTCCCGATCATCTCGATTGAGGATGCGATGAGCGAGGAAGATGAAGCTGGCTGGGCCGCGATCACGCGTGAGCTGGGCGGCCGTGTGCAGCTGGTGGGCGATGATTTGTTCGTCACCAACCCGGTGATTTTGGCGGATGGCATTAAGAAAGGCCTGGCCAATGCGCTGCTGGTGAAGGTGAACCAAATCGGCACGTTGACCGAGACCATGCGCGCGGTGGAAATGGCGCACCGCGCCGGATATCGCGCCGTGATGAGTCACCGTTCGGGTGAGACGGAGGATGCGACGATTGCGCATCTCGCCGTTGCCACGAATTGCGGGCAAATCAAAACCGGCGCGCCTTGCCGCACGGACCGCACGGCGAAATATAACGAGCTCATCCGCATCGAAGAAATGCTCGACACCGCCGCGATTTATGCGGGGCGGGGGGTGAAGTAGGGGCGGCCCCATCGCCTTTCCCTAACCTGTTGCCAACTTTCCTCAGCCGTTCAGAAAGCGGATTTTCTGCCATAAAAATACTGTAAAATCCGCCGCTAAATTGCTATAACATCTGGATTATCCGAAATAGACGACCGTTCAGTATTCTGAATGGGCATTTAATTTTGGTGTGAAAAACAAGAGTGACAGGGGATCTGCCGCCCATGATGGTGCGTGTAAAAAAGCAAACGCTGACGCCGGTGCGCCTGGTGCGCCCGCTGATGTGGATGCTGGTCACCTTTTACATGGGCTACCACACATTGCATGGCGAGCGTGGCCTCTATGCCCTGATGCGCGACAAGCGCGAAGTCGCGCAGCTGGAGCAGGAGCTCGCGAGCACCAAATCAAACCGCGAGAAAATGGAACTGCGCGTGCGGCACTTGCGCGATAACTCCCTCGACCGTGACCTGCTCGACGAGCAAATGCGCCGCATGATGGGCGTGATGCATAAGGGCGAGGTGGTGATGCTTACCGATGTTTCCGCGAAGTAGTTTTTTGCATGATTCTGGGCACGGTTGGAGTTTGCGGTGAGGCTGGGCAATTTTCATTGGCACCGATAGGACCCTCTACAAAATCGCCTTTGTCATGCACTAACGCGCGTTCCGGCAAATGCTGCGCTCGCCGGTACTTATTGGCTTCTAGGATGGCTGGGTATTCGATAATCATGCCCTCCTTTTCCTCATAATTATGCTTTAGACGAAATATATCCTCAACGAGCTTATCGGCGGTAGCCTGTGGCAAATGAGATTCAGCATACATAATATCTTTAAGCCAATCGTCGGTGTAAGGTAAATGCAACGCTTTATAGAGATTCTGCCGTTTTATCTGTAGTTCATTATGGTGTTTATCGATGCGCGCGTTTAATACAGGTTCGTAGACTGGTAAAACTTTTAGCGGATCCCGGGTATGGCCAATTTCATGCGCCATCGTGTCGCTGAGGGTGGACTTTAAATTATGGCCGTTTTTAGCTAGAAAGCGATTATGATTTAGCGCATGTGCATTTAAATAAACGATACCTGTTTCCCGACTGGCTTGATTGCTTACAGAATTGTCACAATCATTGGAGTCCATGATGATCACTTGCTTGTGATTGCGAAAGGGCGCGTCCTCAGCATCCGGACGTTGCTTGAGTTTTAGTTGACGCACCGCATAGGCTTGGCGGATGGCATGTTGGCCATGTCCCGTGTGGGCCCATTGGTCCAATACTTCCGTGATTTCCGCTTTAAAAACGGGATTGCTCACCACGAGTTTAATATAGCGATGCCAATCAAAATGGCGCTCAAAGCCGGCATATTTAGGATCGTCAAGCGAGCGGTAAAGAAGCTGGTGTTCCGTTAATTTTGCCATTTCTGCGCGGCTTAAAGGCGGATCAACAGGGATATAGAAGGCATGTTTTTTGTGGGGCATAGAGGCACCGTATCAGGTAATTATGACAGTTTAATGACAAGTTTCCCACACAATCACACTCATGCTGCACTGCACACTAACCCGCGGAAATGCTGGTGATTTACGCTTGTGCTTCGCATTTTCTCTGGCATAAGGGTGCATCGACATTTTTCATGTACTGTAAGGATGACTCATGCCTGCTGCGCCTCAGAAAACCCCTGCAAAAACCCAAGCCCTGAAAGCGGTTGATACTGCCAAGAAATCGAGCGTGGGTAAAAGCAGTTTGCCGAAGGAAAAACTCCTGAAAATCTATCAGGAAATGCTGCTCATCCGCCGGTTTGAGGAGAAAGCGGGCCAGCTTTACGGCATGGGCCTCATCGGTGGTTTCTGCCATCTCTATATCGGCCAGGAAGCGGTGGTGACGGGCATTCAAGCCGCCGCAAAGGAAGGCGACGCGGTGATTACGACGTATCGCGACCACGCGCATATGCTCGCTTGCGGCATGGACCCGAAGGGGATCATGGCGGAGCTGACCGGCCGCATCGGCGGGTTCAGCAAAGGCAAAGGCGGCTCGATGCACATGTTCTCCGTCGAGAAGCAATTCTGGGGCGGCCACGGCATTGTGGGCGCGAACGTGCCGCTGGGCACCGGCATGGCCTTCGCGCAGAAATACAAAAACAACGGCCATATCACCATGGCATATTTCGGCGACGGCGCGGCGAACCAGGGCCAGGTTTACGAAAGCTTTAACATGGCGAGCCTGTGGCAGCTGCCGATTCTCTACATCATCGAGAACAACGAATACGCGATGGGCACCAGCACTAAGCGCCACGCGGCGGACACGCAGCTGTTCAAGCGCGGCGAAAGCTTCGGCATCCCCGGCGTGCAGGTGAACGGCATGGATGTACTCGAGGTGTATGAAGCATCGAAAAAAGTGATCGACCATATCCGCAGCGGCAAAGGCCCGATGCTGATGGAAGTGAAAACCTACCGCTACCGCGGCCACTCGATGTCTGACCCCGCGAAATACCGCAGCAAGGAAGAGGTCGAGGATTACAAAGAGAACAAAGACCCGATCACCCAATTCCGCAAATATCTCGAGCGTGAAGGCATCGCCAGCGAAGCCGCGTTCAAGAAAATCGAGGACGAAGTGAAAGCGAAAGTCAATGACGCAGCCGAATTCGCGAAGGAAAGCCCAGAGCCGGATGTGACCGAGCTTTGGACGGATATTGTGCAGTAAGCGATGCCAAAACTCGCGCTAGCATTACTCTTTTTGGCGATTTTTCTGGTCGTCGTTCTGTCGCTGGTGTTGCTGGTTATAACAATAAAAAAGAAGAAGACGCCTAAAGTAATAAAAATTCTACTAACGATTTGCCTACTGTATATTCCAGCCTATTTCTGGATGTTTATACATTGGTGGATGCCTGTTTAATTCGAAAGAGAGACGACTATGGCAATGACAACGGTACGTGATGCACTGCGCGACGCAATGGCGGAAGAGCTGCGCCGCGACGAGAACGTGTTCGTGATGGGCGAGGAAGTCGCCGAGTATCAAGGCGCATATAAGGTAACGCAAGGCTTGCTCGCCGAGTTTGGTGCGAAGCGTGTGATCGATACGCCGATCACCGAGCACGGTTTCGCGGGCCTTGCGGTTGGCGCAGCGTTTCAGGGCTTGAAGCCGGTCGTGGAATTCATGACCTGGAACTTCGCGATGCAGGCGATCGACCAGATCATCAACTCCGCCGCGAAGACGCTGTATATGTCCGGCGGTCAGGTGAAATCGCCAATGGTATTCCGCGGGCCCAACGGCGCGGCGTCGCGCGTGGCGGCCCAGCACAGCCAGTGTTACGCCAGCTGGTACGCGCATTGCCCGGGGCTGAAAGTGGTCGCGCCGTATTGCGCGGCGGATGCGAAAGGGCTACTGAAATCCGCGATTCGCGACCCGAACCCGGTCATCTTCCTCGAAAACGAAGTGACCTATGGCTGGCAGTTCGAAGTGCCAGAAGGCGAGCATCTGGTGCCGATTGGCAAGGCGCTGGTGCGCAAGCCGGGTAAGGATGTCACCATCGTTGCCTTCAGCATTTGCGTGAAGCTCGCGCTCGATGCGGCAGAGAAATTGAAAGCCGAAGGTATCGATGCCGAAGTGATCGACCTGCGCACGCTGCGTCCGCTCGACAAACAAGCGATCATCGATTCCGTGCGCAAAACCCACCGCCTGATTTCGGTGGAAGAAGGGTGGCCAGTGGCGGGCATCGGCTCTGAAATCGCCGCGATTGCGATGGAAGAATTGTTCGACGAGCTCGACGCGCCGGTGCTGCGCGTGACGGGTAAGGACGTACCGATGCCGTACGCCGCGAACCTCGAAAAACTCGCGCTGCCGACGGTGGATGATGTTGTCGCCGCCGCGCGTGAGGTGTGCGCTCCGAAATCGAAGGCTGCTTAGGGATGGGCATGCGCCAACTTTTCCCGATGCGTCATTCCAGCGAAAGCTGGAATCCATCTTCATCGTGCAAAAGGTGGATTCCAGC
>JBEHYI010000126.1:0-5737 GCA_048498255.1 Pseudomonadota bacterium
GTTTTTGGACGAAGCTAACTCGGGAATGACAGACTTCGAGTTGGCAGCATGACCCCCCGCGACGAAATGGCGGCGCGGATCGGTGCGCTGCTGGATGGCACGCTCGCGGGGGATGCCGCCATCGAATATCTCACCAACCTCGACATTACGCGCCTCAGCGCCCATCACCTTGCCGGCGCGGTGGATGCGGTGATGGAACGCGCCATGCCGTTCCCCGAGCATCCGGAAGCGCTCGATTGCTGCGGCACGGGGGGCGATGGCCGCGCCACTTATAATATTTCCACAGCCGCCGCCATTGTCGTCGCCGCACGTGGGGTGAAGGTAGCCAAGCATGGCAACCGCGCCGTCACCAGCAAATCCGGCTCGGCGGATGTGCTCGAGGCGCTGGGCATGAACAGCGCCATGAATGCCAATACCGCCGCGCGCATGCTCGACCAGCATGGCATTTGTTTTCTGTTCGCGCCGAATTTCCACCCCGGTTTCGCCCGCGTCGCCCCTCTTCGCAAAGCCATCGGCAAACGCACGATTTTCAACCTGCTCGGCCCCCTGTGCAACCCCGCGCGCGTCAAGCGCCAACTGCTCGGCGTGTTCGCGCCGGAATATACCTCGCTGATGGCGGAAACCGCGCAACTGCTTGGCCACACGCATCTCATGGCCGTACACGGGGATGACGGCACAGACGAGCTCTCCATCACCGGCAACACCCATGTCGCGCAACTTACCGATGGCACGATTCGTTACGCCACCTTCCGCCCGCAGGATGCCGGGCTCAGCCCCGCCGAGGGCCGCACGCTGATCGGTGGCGACGCGACGCAAAACGCCCGCGCGCTGCGCGATGTGCTCGATGGGCTCGAGAGCCCGTACGCCGATGCGGTCGCGCTTAACGCCGCGGCCATGCTCATGCTCGCGGAGAAAGCGCCGACATTGCACGAGGGCGTCGCGCTCGCGAAAAGCGCCATCGCCCGCGGCGAAGCGCGCAAAAAACTGGATGCTATTATCGAAGCGAGTTTTGCCCATGACTGACACTTTAGCCGAAATCTGCGCGAAAAAGCGCGAGCATATCGCCGCCCAAAAAGCGATCGCGAATGAGCAGGCGCTGCATCAGCGCGCGCTTGGCGCAACCCCGCCGCGCGGTTTCCATCAGGCGCTGAAGAAGCGCGTGGCGGCAGGCGGCATTGGCCTGATTGCCGAAGTGAAAAAAGCATCGCCCAGCAAGGGCCTCATCCGCGCGGACTTTGACCCGGCGACGCTCGCAAAAGCCTACCAAACCGGTGGTGCAACCTGCCTTTCCGTACTCACCGACATTCCCTATTTCCAGGGCGATGACGCCTATCTCATCGCCGCGCGCGCAGCGGTCACCCTGCCCGTGCTGCGCAAGGATTTCATGCTCGACCCGTATCAAATCCTCGAAGCACGCAGCTTAAGCGCGGATTGCATTCTGCTCATCATGGCGGCGTTATCGGACGATCAAGCCAAAGAACTCGAAGCAATCGCCCGCGAGCTTGGCATGGATGTACTGGTCGAAGTGCATGACGCCGCGGAAACGGAGCGCGCGCTCACCCATCTCTCCTCGAAATTGCTTGGCATCAACAACCGCAACCTCAAAACGCTGGAAGTTTCGCTCACTACCAGCGAACAACTGCGAGGCCTCGTTCCCGCCGATTACACGCTGGTCTGCGAAAGCGGCATCGCGTCGCAAGCCGACATCGCCCGCATGCGCGCCATCGACATTCACTGCTTCCTCGTCGGCGAATCGCTGATGCGGCAGGAGGATGTCACGGCGGCAACAAAACAACTCCTCGGCGCGTAAGTCACCGTCCGCATCTTCGCATGACAAGCCGGGCCGCATCCTTTAAGTCGAAAGCATGATGGACAGAATCAAAGTCTGGTGGAAATCAGAGGCAACGCGCCATTTTTTGTGGGTGCCGGTTGGGTTCGCCACCGGCATCGCGCTCTATTACGCTTGGCCGGTTGAGCCTGCCGCCTGGCTTTTCCCAGCCCTCACGCTGCTCGCTTTCGCGGCGCTCCTCATCTGGCGGCGGCGCGCATTCGTACCGCTTTTCGCCATTTTCCTCATCCTCTTCGGCGCGGCCTACGCCAATGTGCGCACCTTGCAACATTTTCCGCTGATGCTCGAGGAATCCCTCAGCCCGCGGCCCGTCATCGGCGTGGTCAAAGACATCGAGCGCACCGAGCGCGGCGTGCGGATATTGCTTACACATGTGACGGTGGAGGATTTGCCCGCCGAGAAAACGCCGGAGCAAATTCGCCTCACCGTGCGCTTCAAAAAAGGCGCCGCGTTCGAGCTGCCCAACATTGGCGATAGTATCAGCATCCGCGCCGGCCTCATGCCCGCCATGGGCCCGGCACTCCCCGGCGGGTTCGACTTTGCGCGCTATTTCTATTTCCGCGATATCGGTGCCATCGGCTACGGTCTGCCGCCCTGGAAATTGCTCGGGCATAATGCGTCACCCAGCCTCGCCAACCGCTTTTGGACCTGGCGCACCCAGGTGACGGACCGCATTGTCGACCAGCTCGGGCCCGAGATCGGCGGTGTCGCCGCGGGCCTCATCACGGGGGATGCGAAAGCGATCAGCGAGGCGGATTTCGAGGCCCTGCGCGCGAGTAATCTCTACCATATCATCGCCATTTCCGGCGAGCATATGGCGGTTATGGCCGGGGTGATTTTCGTGTCGCTGCGCCTGCTGCTGTTGCTGCTGCCCGCACGGTTCGCGCTTCGGCCCGAAGGCAAATCCGTCACCGCCGCCGTCACGCTCCTGCTCGTCACCATCTATCTATTCGTCACCGGCCTGCCCATGTCTGCTGTCCGCGCGTATATCATGATTGCGCTGGTGCTGTTCGCCATCATCGTGCGCCGGCAGGTGGATGCGATGCGCTCGCTCGCCATCACTGCGCTGCTGATTTTGCTTTATGACCCCGCAAGCCTGCTTGACCCTGGCTTTCAGCTCTCCTTCGCGGCAACGCTGGCGCTGATTGCGCTGATCGATATGCGCCTCCTCAAACCCCTCCCCGGCGTTGAGCGCGGGCGGGTGCGCCGCGTGTTGCGTCTCTTCGCCACCATGGTGCTGGTGAGTGTGGTGGCCGAGGCCGCGACCGCGCCACTCGTCATCAACATGTTCAACAATGTATCGCCTTACGGCGTGTTCGCCAACACGCTCGCCACACCGCTGGTCAGCCTGTTTCTCATGCCGGTGGTGGCGCTGTATTTCATCCTCCTGCCGCTCGGGTTCGAGGCCTTCGCGCTCAGCCTCATGCAACATGGCATCGGTGCGTTGTTGGCACTCGCGCGCTGGGTGGCGGATTTTCCCTATGCACAAATTTTTGCGCCGTCGCTGCCTGCGCTTGGCCTTGCGTTGTTCGTGTTCAGCCTGCTTTGGGTCTGCCTCTGGCACACACGCGCGCGGCGTTATGGGCTGGTGCCAGCACTACTCGGCGTACTCAGCGTGTTCACCGTCACCCCGCCGGACATGTTGATGGGCGGCACTTTGAAGCAAATCGCCTTTCGCGATGGGGGCGACCATGTCCTCGCGCGTGGGCGGGCGGATTCTATGATCCCCGAGCTGTGGGCCCACGGGCTTGGTAAGCAAGCGCTCGAAAAGGCCGATCAGCCCGATTGGCGCTGCGACAAGCTCGGCTGCGTCGCCACTGTCAACGGCCTCAAAATCGCCTTCCCGGGCGATGGGGCAGCGAGCGTCGAGGATTGCTCGCACGCGCAGATCATCGTGAGCCTCGAGCCGCTCGCCTGCGACCACGCGCTCACCATCGGCCCCAAACAGCTGCGCGGCAGCGGCGTGGCAGCCCTGTGGCTCACGGGCGGCAAGCCGCGGTTTGAAACCAGCGCGGATTGGCAAGGCACGCGCCCCTGGAGCGTCGGCACAGTCGACGAAGCGGAATAAGCCCGCGCTAAAACCCATGACAAACGCGGCCCGACCGCCTATGTAACCCTCAAATCGCCAACCACGAACCACCACCACGAGCTTTATGACTGTCATCACCCGCTTCGCCCCCTCGCCCACCGGCATGCTGCATATTGGCGGCGCGCGCACGGCGCTGTTCAATTACCTGTTTGCGCGCCATATGGGCGGGCAGTTCAAACTGCGCATCGAGGATACGGATGCGGCGCGCAATTCCGAAGCGGCTTACGCGGCGATTCTCGATGGGCTGAAATGGCTCGGCCTGTCGCAAGATGGCGCGGTGATTTACCAAAGCAAAAACGCGGCGCGTCACCGCGAAGTGGCGGAAGAACTGGTCAAACGCGGCCAGGCCTATTACTGCTACACTACCGCCGAACAACTCGCCGAACAGCGCGCCGCCGCCGAAGCCAAAGGCGAAATGTTCAAATATGATCGCCGTTGGCGAGATGCGAGTGAAACCCCACCCGCGGATGTCAAACCCTCCATCCGCATCAAAGCACCGCTCACTGGCAGCATCACGGTCATCGACCGCGTGCTGGGCGAGACCACCGTCGAAGCCGCCGAGCTCGACGACATGGTCATCCTGCGCTCGGATGGCTCACCAACCTACATGCATGCCGTCGTGGTCGACGACCACGATATGGGCGTCACCCATGTCATCCGCGGGTCGGACCATTTCACCAACATGTTCCGCCAATGCGTAATTTACGACGCGATGGGCTGGGCGCGCCCGGAATTCGCACATATTCCGTTGATCAATGATGAGTCCGGCAAAAAGCTCAGCAAGCGCAAAGGTGCCGCGAGCACCACCGAATATGCCGAGATGGGCTACCTGCCCGAGGCCATGCGCAACTACCTCGTGCGCTTGGGCTGGAGCCATGGCGACGACGAAATTTTCACCGACGACCAAGCGATTCAGTGGTTCACGCTCGAGCATATCGGCGCCGCCCCCGCGCGGCTCGATTTCGCGAAACTGAACCATGTGAATGCACATTATTTGCGCCTCAGAACCGGTGCAGAACTGGCAGATTTGCTAGGTGTTCCGGCATCCCTTGCCGCGGCGATTGAAAGCGTAAAAGTGAAGGTCAGCACCCTCGTAGAATTAAAATCCGCGATTGAATTTTACCTCACCGCACCGACATCGTATGATGAAAAAGCCGAGGCGATGCTGGCGAAAAACGGTGCGAACATCCCGCTCATCCTCCCCGCGCTCGAAGCCCTCGCGGAACCCTGGACTGCCGACGCGGTGAAGCAAGCGCTCAACGATGTCGCAACCACATCCGGCAAAAAAATCGGCGAGATCATGCCGCCCATCCGCGCCGCGATTGTGGGTGCTATGAGCGGGCCGGATATCCCCGATGCGATGGCGATTTTGGGTAAGGCGGAGGCAATTTCTCGCCTCAAAGCCGCCGTCCCTGCTTGATTGTTTATGCGTAGATCATATATAATCGCTGCATAAACATAAGGATTTTATGGCCGTTCGCCCCCTCGTTATCGCGCCCGATGAGCGCCTCAACATTCCTTCCGAGAAAGTGGAAGTGGTGAATAATGAGATTCGTGCGTTGCTCGCGGACATGCTCGAGACGATGTATGCGAATGACGGGATCGGCTTGGCGGCAGTCCAAATCGGCGTGCATAAGCGTTGCATCGTGATCGATGTCGCCGTGCGCGAGGGCCGTAACGAGCCGATGAAGTTCATCAACCCCGAAATTCTCGAAGAAACGGATGAGGAATCCACCTTCACCGAAGGCTGCCTCTCCTTCCCCGACCAATATTCCGACGTGGTGCGCCCGGAAGGCGTG
>JBEHYI010000127.1:0-5646 GCA_048498255.1 Pseudomonadota bacterium
GCATCGACGTCGTCGCGGAGGCCGAGGACGTCCCGACGGCGGTGGCCGCGGCGCTCGAGTTCAAGCCCGACGTCGTCCTGCTCGACGTGCACCTGCCCGGTGGCGGCGGCGCTGGTGCAGCTCGCCGAGCAGCTCGTCGGTGGCACGAGCGAGCTCGTCGCGATCGACCTTTCCGCGACCTCCATCGCCATCGCGCGTGAACGCCTCACGCGCCGCGGCCTCGCCGACCGCGTCACGTTCCACCATTGTTCCATCCTCGATTTGCCGAAGCTCGGTTTGGGTAAGTTCGACATGATCGAATGCAGCGGGGTGCTGCACCATTTGCCGGACCCCGATGCGGGCCTGGCCGCGCTCGCCGAAATGCTCAGCGATGACGGCATTATCGATATCATGGTCTATGGCCAATATGGCCGCCTCTCGATTTACCTCGTGCAGGCGCTGATGAAAAATCTGATGGCGGAAAATGCCCCGCGCGCGGAGAAAATTGCCATCGCGCGCGAGTTCCTCGATAACGCGCCCATCGGCCATTGGATCACGGTGAATAACAGCACGATGATTGAGGATATTCTCTACCCCGATGGTAGCGGCATTTACGATTTGTTCCTGCATTCCACCGACCGCGCCTACACCGTGCCGCAGCTTTATGAATGGGTGAATGGAGCAGGGCTTGGCCTCGTGAGTTTCTACAGCTCAGGGACGGATGATGCGCTTTACCAGCCGGAATATTACAATGCCACGCCGCGGATTGGTGCCGCGGTGCAAGGCAAATCCCAGCCCGAGCGCCACGCGATTGCGGAGCTGATGAACGGCAATATCGGTAAGCATTTTTTCTATGCCAGCAAGCAGCCGAAAACCCCCGCAGCGCTCGCCGAGGATATGGTCATCACCGTGCCGCCGATGCAGATGTTGTTTGTGGAATTCCTGAAAATATTGGCGGATGGGTTGGCCACGGCGAATATCGGCGATCAGATCGGCCTCCAAGTGCGCCCCTTCCCGAATGCGCCACATTTGCAGGTGATCAAAGGCGCGCATACGGAGGCGCTAGTGCGGCTCTTGAACCAGAATCTCAGCGTCGGCGAGATGGTGGAGCGGGTGGGGCAGGCGGCCGGTGCGCCGCTATCCGAAATCGCCGCGGATCTCGCGCATCTGTACAAGCAATTGCGTAGCCGCCAACTGGTGTTTCTACGCCATCAGTCCATTGCGCCTTACATCAGCGTGCCGCAGATGGTGATGCGGTTTCGTGAGTATCAGCAACAGCATCCCTCATTTTAGTCAGGATTTTTATGCCCATGTCCGCCGATGAAATCACCCGCCGCATTAAGGCTGCGATCCCCGATGCGCAAATCGTGCTCGAGGATTTGGCGGGGGATGACGATCATTGGAAAGTGACGGTCACTTCCGCCGTTTTCGCCGGCCAAAGCCGCGTCGCGCAACACCGCATGGTCAACGCTGCGTTCGGTGCCGATTTGGGCACGACATTGCATGCGTTGTCGGTGGTGACGGTTACCAAATAAAAAAGAGGCGACTCTTTTTAAGGAGCCGCCCCGAGTTGGCAAACCACGTAAAACTCATTAGCCGAGAAGGTTGCTGCCTCGGCCCAAATTCGATCCCCCAGCGCTCGGGGAGAAGTTTTCTGCATGGCTGGCCCCAGCCATAGCAAGGCGCTGTAAGCCTTCGATGCCCATCGGATGCGGGCTCGTCAGCTCTTTATGTTGCTGCATGAAATGTTCGACGATTTCCTGCGGCAATTCCAGAATACGCTGCATGCGCAGGGCCGCGCCTTGGAAGGCGACGGACTGAGGATTCACCCCGACTGCATCGATACTGTAACTCATTTACTCACCACCCTGAACTGGCTGTTTACCGCCGTATGTAGTGACTATACCAAACGGGTGTTAAGAAGAGGTTAAGTTGTCATAAAATTGTAACAATCGGTTGACGTGCCTGAGAATGACGAAAAATCAATAATTAAGCAGCATGTTTTAGTCTTATTGACTAGCAGTTGATTAACAAAAACCCTATGCAACTGCAGAAAAAATCGGCGTTATGGAAAGGAATTTTGCCTATGCCGCGAATTTGGCGAGCAACGACTTGAACATCACCGCGCCGTCGCTGCCACCGAGCTCGGGATCGGCGAAGCGCTCGGGGTGGGGCATGAGGCCGAGCACGTTTTTCGTTTTGTTGGTGATGCCTGCGATGTTTTCGCGCGCGCCGTTGGGGTTGCCGCGCTCGGTCGGTTTGCCGTCGTCATCCACATAACGCAGCGCGATTTGGCCGTTCGCTTTCAGCTCGGCGAGCGTCGCCTCATCCGCGAAATAATTCCCCTCGGCATGGGCGACGGGCAGGGTGATGACCTGGCCTTGTTTGTAGCCATGGGTGAAGGGCGAATCCGCCGCTTCGATGCGCAAGGCGACCGGCTTGCAGTTGAATTTCAGATGGTCGTTGCGCATCAAGGTGCCGGGCAGCAGGCCCGATTCGCAGAGGATTTGAAAACCATTGCAAATGCCGAGTACATGGCCGCCTTTGCCCGCGAATTTAATCACGCTTTGCATGATGGGGGAGCGCGCCGCCATTGCCCCGCAGCGCAGATAATCGCCGTAGGAAAACCCGCCGGGCAGCACCACGAGGTCGAGGCCTTCGGGCAGCTCCGCATCGTCATGCCAAACTTTGATCGGGTTCAACCCCTCATCCGCCATGACGGTATACACGTCGCGGTCGCAGTTGGAGCCGGGAAAAACGATAACGGCGGATTTCATGCTACGCCGCCAGCTCGATATGGTATTTCTCAATTACCGTGTTCGCCAGCAGCTTCTCGCACATTTGCTCGATCGCCGCGCGGGCTTTGGTCTCGTTCGTCTCTTTCACCTCGAGCTCGATGAGTTTGCCCACGCGCGCGTTGACGCCGGTGAAGCCCATATGGTCGAGGGCGGATTCGATCGCCGCGCCTTGGGGGTCGAGCACGCCGTTTTTGAGGGTGATGTGGATTTTGGCTTTCATGCTATTTCTTCTTTTTCGGAGTGGTTTTGCCTTTAGCCTTCGCGGGCGTCACGGCTTTTACTTTTGCGGCTTTGCCTTTGGCGGATTTTTTCGCCGGGGCGATGTCGCCGAAGCTGGCTTTTTCCACCACGTTCATGCTCGGCAGCACGCCGAGGCGGCGGGCGACTTCGCGATACGCTTCTTCCGTGCCGCCCAAATCGCGGCGGAAGCGGTCCTTATCCAGCTTATCGTTTGTGTTCAAATCCCACAGGCGGCAGGTGTCGGGCGAAATTTCATCCGCCAGCACGATCAGTTCGCCTTCGCCCTCGTAGAAGCGGCCGAACTCGAGCTTGAGGTCGATGAGGCGGATGCCGTGGCCGTAGAAAAGCCCGGAGAGAATATCGTTGATGCGCAGTGCGTAATGGCGGATTTCGTCGATCTCCTCCGGCTGTGCGATGCCGAATGCGTAGATGTGATCTTCCGCGATGAACGGGTCGCCCAAACGGTCATCCTTCAGGCAGAATTCCATGAGCGGGGAGCCCAGCGACTCGCCCTCGAACGCGCCGAAACGCTCGGCGAAACTGCCGGCCGCATAGTTGCGCACGATGATCTCGAGCGGCACGATTTCCACCGCGCGCACCAGCTGCTCGCGCATGTTGAGGCCGCGGATGAAATGGGTGGGGATGCCCATATCGTTCAAGCGTGTCATCAAAAATTCGGAGATTTTGTTGTTGATGATGCCTTTGCCGACGATGGTGCCTTTTTTCTTGGCATTGAACGCCGTCGCGTCGTCTTTGAAATGCTGGATCAGCGTGCCCGGCTCCGGCCCCTCGAACAGTTTTTTGGCTTTGCCTTCATAGATCGGGGTTTTGGGCGGGTTTTTGGTGCTCATGGGCGCGGATTCCTCGATGGTTTTGGGTGCGTTGCCGCATTCATAAAACCAATTGGAGGAAAGGTCTAGTGGAGAGATGAGAAAGAGGGCGGGGTCACTTTCTGCTTTTCGCAGATGGTGACCCCATAGCTGAATTGTTAAGGCACGCATCGTTTTGTGATGTTGATGCTGTACCGAATAGTAGCCCCCAGAACGAGAAGTGCCATAAGCACTAACTCGATCAGTACTGCCAGAACGAATAGACGCATATGCTTATTCGGCACGATGCTATCTAAAAGGCCTATTGACAGGTGGCAATAGCTGTTGATGGAGGCTCCGATGGCCAGCATTACAACGACCATGAATCCGGCGGCCTCATGGATGTCGGGGTGTTGGGTTGGGTTTTTAGTCCTCGCCCATTCCGTCGACAAAAGTGTAGCTGCTGCGAAAGATATGCATCGCACAATGAACAGCAGTTTAGCGCCCGTGGTTTTATCTGGAAGTGCATCGGTTATTTCCTGAGCAATTCCAAGAAAAATGTCGCTGACTACGAACCCGATAAAGACCGTTACCAGTCCTATGCAGGTGCAAGCCAGCATGTAGAACGCTGAACACACAAATTTTTTCAGCATGATTTTTACTCCGTCATGCGTTAGCCCCGAGGGGCAGACAGAATTACCACCCCGCCGCGCTCCGTGAGGAGTTTGGCAGGGTGGGTCAGAACTATCCCGAAGAAATGCTAATGCATTTCTTCTGGCACCTCGTTGAGGTTGACCGACGTGGTTTTAGCGCGAGGGCGCTTAAGCCATTTGCCGATCGCTGCCGCAACGCGGTTTAGGATAGCGACGATGCCGATGAGCGCGAAGATCGAAACGACGATCCAATACTCATAGACAAAAAGCTGGAGGGTACTCAGGCTGACTGCTAGGTCCATTATTTCCTCCCATTTGCTGGCGTGGCTGCCAGTCATTGATTGCCCTTTGGGGCGATAAGAATCACCTTGGCCAACACGAAAGCGGGCCGAAGGTGAGGGGTTAACGATGCTGATGGACGGTTACTTCGTCATCCTCATTGCGGTGCTCTGCGTCAGGTTTTTTAGGCCCGCGCAGAAATAGTGTTCCATTCGGCCGCAGCCGATGGATCAGGTTTGGGTTAAGCCAGTTGACAATCAATACGAAGATGATTGCCGTTCCGGCGATACCCAAGGCGATTGCCAAGAAAAATCCCTGCAATGCCTCTAATATTCCCCCCAGCATGTTCCAAAGACTCATGATGGTTTCCTCAAAAAGCGCTGATCCAATCGAATCAAACGGAGCGATTCGGGCAGCGCCGATACGCACGAACGATTCCAACGAAATTCATTCGTCGGAAACTTGAAAATTGATACATCCTAGCCGCCGTATTTTACGACTAAGCCTGCATGCTGAAAATTCGAAAATTCCCAGGAAAATGCAGATGTAACAGGGCGAGTATAGCTGCTTTATGTGACAGTTTGATGTCGGCGCGCTCAAAAAATCATGCGCGTGGCATCGTGATTTTTCGATGCATCTGTGGGTATGTGGTGTGGATAGATTCACGCCGCAAAGCCTGGCTGCGCAGTTGCACGAAACCGCATGTTCACCACAAAATCTTGTTGTCAACCACCCCCCGAATCTATATATAGTGGTTAACACCAACAAAACGCGACGACAGCGAGATGACGCTTTCACCGGATTGTTGGATGGGATGCTGCCCCGAGTTACCGGGGTGGGGAGACAGAATATTGCGGGTTGGGGGGATGGTTTTCGTTCCCTAACGCG
>JBEHYI010000128.1:0-5614 GCA_048498255.1 Pseudomonadota bacterium
GTGAGAAGTGGATTTACTGCGCGTGTTGCGCAGATGTTCCCAAGGCTGATCGTTTCATATGCAGGAAGTGATCAAACACGGCTGCAACCGCGTGGCTATTCTCCATCAATGCCTCAACGGGAATCTCGAATTCTGAAAGCGGGGGGGTCGGGTTCTGAATAAAGCCCAAATCCGGTTTTAATGTCGCATGCTCGCCATGCATAATACGCTCGTTTAACGCTGCGACCAATTGTTGGGCCATATTCTGGTCTTTGTATTCACCAATATGTATTTGCCATGTGCGGGTAGGTTTACCCTGCTGCTGTTCCAGTTCTATGCCGATCGGATCGTCGGTGACTTCTTTTATTTCGCCGTCATTGAAGCCGCCATGAACGATGCGTTGGACTTCTGTCCGAGGGTTCATAAAACTCACCTGAATGACGGGTACGCCATCCTGCCGGATGCGGTATTCAGCACAATTGGGAATATAGTCACATGACCTGATGGGGGCTAGTTCATTGAGCCTGCGAAGCAGCGAATAATAGGACTTAAGTGCATTATATTGATTTGGAAATGCTTTATTCTCGAGCATTTTGTCGAAATGATCCAAGGCATATTTCAGCCCCCGGCCTTCATTGACAGAACCCGAGATATGCCGACGATTGAAATCAATCTCGAAATCGATATCAATCCGCCCATCGGAATTGGGGAATGCCGCCATTTTATCTTCGGGTTTACGCCAAACCGCAACGCGCGGATGCACGCCCATGTTTTCTAAATATTGGGTGGCTGCAAGCAAGCATGCGTCGTCGTCTGCGGGGGAACGAATTACGACCTTGTTCTCATCCGGGTGGAATTGCACATCGAGTGCGCCCGCATCCCTTAGCTTTGGGTCATGCGGGTTGATTTGCGGAGCTACTGCCAGCAGCTTCTTAAGTGTTATAATGGGGTCAGCCATGGAACTATCTTAACCCCGAGTAATTAATAGTATATTAAGAGAAGTGGATGCGATGTATTTTTGGAGGAAATTCCAGGAGTAAGTTGGTTGCCAGGCAGCAAGAAGGATTAAAAAATTTGATAGTTAGGGATGGGATTTTCTCGGGCGAAGTGCCCTCGTGTTATTTCCTAAATTCGCTGCGCTCATTAAGGAAATAATCGAACCGAGCTATGTTTTTATCGCGATGCGTTCATGGATCGCCATCCCCTCCTCCAGTAAAAAAGGCTCCCGCAAGGGAGCCTTTTTTACTGGAGGAGGGGATGGGATTCGAACCCACGATACGGGGTTAACCGTATAACGGTTTAGCAAACCGTCGCCTTCAGCCACTCGGCCACCCCTCCTGATCTGGTTTCAGCTGACGAAACCTTGGGGAATTGCGGGTAAATCCGATGGATCGACCGCGCGAGGTGGGGAGATGTAGCAACTGTGCACGCGAATCTCAACCCTCTTTTGCAATTTTTGCAATTGAGTTCCTTGGAACGCAACAGTACAATGGCTAGGAAAGCTCAAAATGAGTGACAATGGGGTGATTATGCGGCGCTTAGCGTTACGTTCGCTTGCGGTGATTGTTGGCTGTGGTGTTTTGTTTGCAGCCTATATTGGCATTCAGCTTTACTACGGCAATATGCATGAGGTGGTGGCGGGCGAGTTCTATCGCGCGGGCCAGCCGGATGGGCACGATATTGCGCGCTATCAGCGCAATTACGGCATTAAGACGATTATCAATCTGCGCGGCGGCAACCCGGAGGATGCGTGGTATCAGGAAGAGGTGGCGACGGCAAAGAAGCTTGGCATCACCCATATCGATTTTCGCATGAAGGCAGCGCGCGAACTGACGCAGGAGCAGGCGATTGCGCTGATCGCCACGATGCGTGACGCGCCGAAGCCGCTACTCGTGCATTGCCGCTCGGGCTCGGACCGCACAGGGCTGGCGGCGGCGCTTTATCTCGCTGCGATTCGCAAAGAGAGCGAGATGACCTCGGAACGGCAGCTATGGATGAGCTACGGCCATTTGCCATTCCGGATTAATGCATCCTACGCCATGACGCGTACATTTGAGATGATGGAGCCGCATTTCGGCTTTCCGGATTCCTAGGATTTCTCGATTTTGAAGCTAGGCTTCGCTGCTATCCTCGGTCGTCGCATCATCCTTCGTGGTTGAAATATCCGTCCATTGCTCTGCGACTTTTTTCATGAAGGCGGTGGCTTGCGTCATGATATCCGCGCTGCTGCCGATGGTGCCGACGCTGCCGTCGCCACCGCTGATGGCATCGAGCAGCATGGCGGTGGGGTTAATGCTGCGCATTTGGCTTTGCGCGGCGAGGCTATCCGCGCCGATGCCGGCTTTGGCCATATCGACCTGGATTTGTTTGAAGGTGGCGTCGGTGTAGGGCGCGTCCTTATATTTCGTGAGGATTTCGTTGAGTTTCAGCTGCTGTTCGTGGTTGAGCACGACACCTGCGCCATGGGTACTGCTGGTGCTGGAGTTGCTGCTCGCGCCGGAATAGTTGGCGAGGTAGGCCTGGGCGGAGGGGCTTAAATCCAGCAGGTAAGAATTACCGGTGGAGGGCTTGGTTGGGTCGCCGTTCAGGTTGTTTACGGCGGCGAACGCATCGAGAATGCTCGGGGTGGATTGCTGCGAAGTGGCTGTATTGCTGGTGTCTTTCTGCAATAGCTGCTGCAGGATAGAGGTGGGGCTGATGGCGGACATGGTGGCCTCTTACACAATGATTTTGTTGGATTAATGCAAGGGCTGTGCCGAGTGGGGGGCGCACTAACGTAGATAGTTAAGTTGTGGCGGTCGGTCTTGGCGCCCGCTCCCCCCTTGAGGGGGAGCCAAAACGCTCTTGGGCGTTTTGGTGGGGGGACAATCGTTTCCTTTTCTATACTGTGAATTTTGACATGTTATACCCCCCACCAAATCACGCTTAATGAAGGAAATGCCATTGGATAGGTAAGAGCAGCGTGATTTGGCTCCCCCTCAAGGGGGGAGCGGGCAGGTGGCACCGCCAACGCCCATCCCAAGCACCAGCCTTGCTTCCTCGGCCGAATTATGCTCTAAGGCGCGGCCAAACTGGGGATTTTATGGCTAAGGCTGCAAGTGTGAAGAAGCAATCGAAAGAGGTGGGCGCTGCGCCGCGCGTCGGGTTTGTGTCGCTGGGTTGCGCGAAGGCGCTGGTGGATTCCGAGCGCATCCTCACGAAATTGCGCGCGGAGGGGTATGAGCTGGCGCCGGATTATCAGGGTTCGGATCTGGTGATTGTGAATACCTGTGGCTTCCTCGATTCCGCACGCGAGGAGTCGCTGAGTGCGATCGGCGAGGCGCTGAACGATAACGGCAAGGTGATTGTGACGGGCTGCCTCGGCGCGGAGCCGGAGGTGATTACGGCGAAATACCCGAATGTGCTCGCCGTCACCGGCCCGCAGCATTACGAGGCGGTGATGGATGCGGTGCATGAGGCGCTGCCCGCCGCGCACGAACCGTTCATGGATTTGCTGCCGCCGGGTGGCATTAAGCTGACGCCACGGCATTATGCGTATCTCAAAATTTCCGAGGGCTGCAATAACCGCTGCTCGTTCTGCATTATTCCGAGCATGCGGGGTGATCTCGTGTCGCGGCCCGTGAGCGATGTGTTGAAGGAAGCGGAGACGCTCGCGAAAGCGGGGGTGAAGGAGCTGCTGGTGATTTCGCAGGATACGAGCGCTTACGGTGTCGATACGAAATATGCGGCGGACACGTGGCGTGATGAAGAGGTGAAAACCAGCATGCTCGGCCTCGCCGAAGCGCTCTCCAAACTCGGCATTTGGGTGCGGTTGCAATATGTGTATCCTTACCCGAGCGTGGACCATGTGCTGCCGCTGATGGCAGCAGGAAAAATTCTGCCCTATCTCGATATTCCGTTCCAGCATGCCTCGCCCAAGGTGTTGAAGGCGATGCGTCGCCCGGCGAATCAGGAAAAAACGGCGGATCGCATTCGCAAATGGCGCGAAGTGGTGCCGCATTTGACGATTCGTTCGACCTTCATCGTCGGCTTCCCCGGCGAGACGGAGGAGGATTTCCAGTTCCTGCTCGATTGGCTGGAGGAAGTGCAGCTCGACCGCGTGGGCTGTTTCAAATACGAGAATGTGACGGGGGCGACGGCGGCAGCGCTGGAAGACCATGTGCCGGAGGACGTGAAGGAAGAGCGCTACCACCGCTTCATGATGAAGGCGCAGGAAATTTCCGCGGCGAAAGCGCAGAAGAAAATCGGCACGATTCAGCGCGCGATTGTGGATGAAGTGCGCGACGGGCAGCTGGTGTGCCGCACGGTGGCGGATGCGCCAGAGGTGGATGGGCTCGCTTACGCGCCGCTTGTCAAAGGCGTGCGCGTGGGGGATTTCATCGATCTCGAAATCCTGCAGGCGGATGCTTATGATTTGTATGGCGCGGTGGTGAAGTAGAAGAAAAGGCGCCTTTTTAGGGGCGCCTTTATATTGACGGCAGCTGCGAATTACAGACAGAGGCCTAAAGGATCCACCTCGTTATAATTCGGAGAAGGTAATCCGGAAGAAGAAAGACCAGATTGTAGCAAGTTCTGAATTAACTTTAGTACGCTTTCATTTGGTTCCGCTGGATTCCAAACGAAGTCTTGAGCAGAACCGGCCTTGTTGACCGTGTAAGTTATGGAAAGACCGGGTGTATCCGCCGGTGAGATATCGATAGATTTCAATCGCATCCTTCCACACTCCAGTTCATCCCATACATCCCAGGCCTTTTGGCCTTTGACGTACTCTGTTAGGGTTTCTTGCGTTGCGCCTAACAGTATGTCCATATCCTCCAGCGTTACCTCCAGCCTTTGAAGGCGAATGAAGAGGCTGTTCGAAAACAAATTCATTGTGCTTCTCCTTTGCTTGCACAAACAACAATCAGTACGCTTTTACTTTTGTACTAAACTTCCTATCCGCTGCGCTCGGGTGAGTGCAGAAGGCGATAGAGAAAATCATTATGAGTTTAAGCTCATTTCATGACAGTTGTGTGACAGTTCGATGACGATTGGGTGAAGCCTTAGCCCCAAGCCGTCATTCCCGAGCTAGTGCCGTCCAAAAACGCCTTCGTTTTTGGAAATGGTGCTCCACCCTAGAATCCAGCTTTACATTCTTACACTGAATTTATCGAAACCACTGGATTCCCGATGAAGCTGTGCTAACCAAAAACTGAAGAAGTTTTTGGGCACAGCTAGCTCGGGAATGACAAGCCCTACCTTTGAGAGACATATGACCGATACGATTGCGAAACCCCAAAAGAAAAAAGAAACTCCCGGCGAGATTCTGCGCTCGTTCATTTTCATGGTGCTGCTGGCGCTGCTGTTTCGCAGCGTGGCGTATGAGCCGTTTCACATTCCGTCGGGGTCGATGCTCAGCACGCTCTATGAGGGCGATTATATTTTCGTGAGCAAGCTTTCCTATGGCTACACACGCTATTCGTTCCCGTTCAGCCCGAAATTGTTCGAGGGGCGGTTGTTTGCGAGCGAGCCCAAGCGTGGGGATGTGGTGGTGTTCCGCCCGCCCGGCGCGATCCGCACGGATTTCATCAAGCGCGTGATCGGCCTGCCGGGGGATGCGATTCAGGTGAAGCATGGACGGCTGTTCATCAACGGG
>JBEHYI010000129.1:0-5537 GCA_048498255.1 Pseudomonadota bacterium
GTGGTTGCGGGCGACACGGGTGATCATCTCCTGGATGAGCACCGTCTTATGCCTTTTTTGCATCCGATAATCAACATCGCGATAACAGGGCCAATAATAAAGCCGGGAATCACAACTAGTATGGACGCGAGCGCTAGTTGCGGTATCAACACGAGCAGCCCGAAGGTAATGATTGCAGCAATGATTATTGCGAGCGGAAACATCCAGAGCACAAACCACCCAGTACGATTAGCGTCATGTGCGCGGCGCACCATCAAGCTGATACCAGGCAAAAAAGTAATCAGCGAAAAGCTAAGACTTAGCGGCCCCTTACCACCCAAATGAGCCACAAGCGCCGCAAACAATTTTATATCAACATAAGCGAGAGCTTGCCCGACCACAGTTGTAAATAATATCCACCACCAAAATTCAGAGCGCGGTGAGCGGCCAGAGAATGTCGTATATTCTTGAAAACAGGCTTTAACCGCAGTTGGGAAATTCATCGACAGCCTCGTATTATTGTTCGCGCCAGCATCCCCCGCGTGGGGGCGAATGTCAAACGCGGAGCACCGAAATGCGGCTTAAGCCGCGAATTTCTTCGCCAGCGTGTCGAACGCGATGAGCTGGTCGAGCAACGCCGGCAAATCCGCCAGTTTCACCATGTTCGGCCCGTCACTCGGCGCGTTGTCCGGGTCCGGATGCGTCTCGATGAACACGCCCGCGACACCCGCGGCCACCGCCGCTTTCGCAATGGTCGGCACGAATTTGCGCTCCCCGCCGCTCGATGTCCCCTGCCCGCCGGGCTGCTGCACCGCATGGGTGCAATCCATAATCACGGGATAGCCGTTTTCCGCCATGATCGGCAGCGAACGCATGTCCACCACCAGCGTGTTGTAGCCAAAGCTCGCGCCGCGCTCGGTGAGCATGATGTTTTGGTTGCCGGAATCCGCAATTTTCGCCGCAACGTTTTTCATGTCCCAAGGTGCCAGAAACTGGCCCTTTTTCACATTCACCACACGGCCCGTTTTCGCCGCCGCAATCAGCAAGTCCGTCTGACGGCACAAAAACGCCGGAATTTGCAGAATATCAATCACCGGCGCGACCGCCGCGCAATGCTCGATCTCGTGCACATCGGTGAGCGTCGGAATGCCAAAAGTCTTACGCACTTCCTCAAACACCGCGAGCGATTTATCGAGCCCCATGCCGCGCACGCCCTTCAGGCTCGTGCGGTTCGCCTTGTCGTAGCTGGTTTTATAAACGAGGCCGATGCCCTTTTCCTTCGCGATCTCGACCAGCCGCCCTGCCACCTCGATCGTGTGGTCGCGCGATTCCATCTGGCATGGGCCCGCAATCAGCTGCAGCGGCAGATCATTGCCGAAGGTGACGTTGCCTGCGGTGACATGGGTGTGTTTGGTCATTTTGGATTCCTTTATTTGCAGCTTGTAGCTAGCGGTTTGCGCCGTGAATTGCCACCGTTATTACGCTTTAAGGCGCTTCTTCACCCACGCCACCAACGCCAGCAATTGCGCCACCGTCGCACCAAGCACCACCCCACCAACGGCACAAATGCTGGCTTTGGCGAGCCAACCGAGCGCGGGCGACGCGAAGGACTCCTCCACCATCATCAACGCGTGATGCGCGGGCTCTATGCCATGGGCGATGATTTCCGCGCCGACCCACAGCATCGCCGCGGTGCCGATATAGCCCAGAATCGTCAGGAACGGCGGCATGGATTTCACCAGCCCCCGGCCGAGCGCACGGATAACGGCAAAGCGGCTGCGGCGCACGAGAAACACGCCCACATCATCCGCCTTCACGATGAGGCCGACAAAGCCATAGACCGCGACCGTGATCGCCACCGCGACGCTGAATAGCACCACCGCTTGCGTCAAAAAATCCCGATCCGCTACCGTTGCATAAGCAATCGCGACGATCTCGGCGGAGAGGATGAAATCCGTTTTCACGGCGCTGCTGATGCGCATTTTTTCGAGTTCTTCGGGCGTGATCGTGGTAATTTCCTCCTCCTGCGCGGGCGCGTGATGCGCGAACATACCGTGCACCTTCTCATACCCCTCGAAGCACAAATAACTGCCGCCGATCATCAACATCGGCGTGATCAGAAACGGTGCGGCGTAGCCCAGCAGCAGCACCGCGGGGCCGAGCAACACCAGCTTATTGATGAGCGAGCGTTTCGCGATGTTGTAGATGATGCTGAGCTCGCGCTTGGGGTCGAGGCCGACGACATATTTGGGTGTCACCGCCGCGTCGTCGATCACCACGCCCGAGACTTTACTGCCGGTTTTCGCGACCTGCGCGGGGATGTCATCGAGGCTCGCGGCGGTCACTTTCACCAGCGCCGCGATATCATCCAGCAATGCGAGCAGGCCCGTTGCCATATTATTCCTTCGCCTTACATTCCGCGGATAGTTTGCTGATTTTCTGCTTCAGCGCCCCATCGATTTTATCTTGCTGAACGGCGCTTAACTCCGCGTTCGATAATTCCGCGAGCTGCTTTGTGGCGAGGCACGAACAGATATTGCGCACGGCAGGAGTTAAGTTGCCGTCGCGCGCCTGTGCCGTTGCCAAGCACTGGGTTTGCAAGGCTTGCAGCATATTGTAGCGCTCGTCACTTTTTGCCGGAATAATCGGTGCGGGCAATGTCAGCAGGCATTTTTTCTGCGCCGCTTCCATGGTTTTATCGAGCTTGAATTGCTTGGTTTTCGCAAATTCCTCGAACGCGGCTTTGCTCGCGCCATCGTAATACGCATCGCGGATGCAGGTGCAGGTTTTCGGCGGCACCTGGAGTGCGCCATGTCCCGTCACCGCCACTTTGCAGGGTGTGCTGATCGGCGTTTTCATGCGGGTTTTGAGGGCGGTGAATTCGCTATCGGTGAGGCTGGTGGCTTTCAACGCGAGGGCTTTGTCATCCGCCTGTGCTGTCGCTGCATAACCGAGAGCAAGCAGCGCGATGAGCCATCGCTTCGCGTTGCCGCGCATTAGGCCGCGTCCTTATCCTGCGCCTTTGCGTATTCCTTCGCGGCTTTCACGAACCCGGCGAAAATTGGCTGGGCGGCGAAGGGGCGCGACTTAAATTCCGGGTGGAATTGCACGGCGATGAAGAACGGGTGGCCCTTGATCTCGACGATTTCCGGCAGTTTCCCATCCGGCGACAGGCCGCTGAAAATCACGTTATGTTTCGCCAGTTCCTCGGCGTAAGCGAGGTTCACTTCGTAGCGGTGGCGGTGGCGTTCGCTGATGTTATTTTCGCCGTAGATTTTATACGCCAGCGTGCCGGATTTGATGATGCAGGGGAACGCGCCCAGGCGCATGGTGCCGCCCAGATCCTCGTTCTTTCCGCGCTTTTGCAGCTGGCCGTCCTGCGCCCATTCGGTCATGATGCCGACCACCTGCCCGCGCGGGTCTTTCGTCACCGGCGTATTGAATTCGCTGCTGGTCGCGTCCTTCACGCCCAGCAAATTGCGCACCATTTCGATGACCGCGATCTGCATGCCGAAACAAATGCCGAAATACGGAATTTTGTGCTCGCGCGCGTAAGTTACCGCAGCGATTTTTCCCTTTACGCCCGATTCGCCAAAGCCGCCGGGAACGAGGATCGCATCCACATCCTGCAGTTTCTTTTCGGCATCGGCGGATTCGAACACCCGCGCATCGATCCAGCGCACATTCACGCGCACGTTATTTTCAATACCCGCATGGTCGAGCGCCTCGGTGAGCGACTTATACGTGTCGCCCACGCTCATATATTTGCCCACGAGCGCGATATTCACTTCTCCGCGCGGGCTCTCGAAACGCGTGACGATCCGCTCCCATTCCTTGAGGTCGAGCTCCGCCTTCGATTTCATTTTAAAATGGGCGAGCACGCGCTCGTCGAAACCTTCCAAATGCAGGTTTTTCGGCACTTTGTAGATGCTGGTTGCATCGAGCGCGCTGATTACATTCGCTTCCGGCACGTTGCAAAACAGCGCGACTTTTTTCTTCTCGCTTTCCGGGATTACACGGTCGGCGCGCAGCAGAATCATGTCCGGCTGAATGCCGATCGAGCGCAGTTCTTTCACCGAGTGCTGGGTCGGTTTCGTCTTCAATTCCTTCGCCGCGGCAATGTAGGGCACCAGCGTGACATGGCAGTAAAGCACGCGGTCGCGGCCGAGCTCGTAGCCCAGCTGGCGGATGGCCTCGAAGAACGGCAGCCCCTCGATATCGCCCACCGTGCCGCCGATTTCGCACAGCACGAAATCTTCCTTGCCGGCATCGCTCGTCACGAATTCTTTGATGAGGTTGGTCACGTGCGGAATCACCTGCACCGTGCCGCCGAGGTAATCGCCCTTGCGCTCTTTCGAAAGCAGTGTGGAATAGATACGGCCAGCGGTGATGTTATCCGATTTTTTGGCGTTCACGTTGGTGAAACGCTCGTAATGGCCGAGGTCGAGGTCGGTTTCCGCACCATCTTCCGTCACGAATACTTCGCCATGCTGGTTCGGGTTCATGGTGCCGGGGTCCACATTCAAATACGGGTCGAGTTTGCGCATGCGCACGCTGAAGCCGCGGCCCTGCAGGAGCGATGCCAGCGACGCCGCGCTCAGCCCCTTCCCAAGCGAAGAGACCACGCCGCCAGTGATAAAAATATAGCGCGTTGGCATGGGCAAGTAACTCCTAAAATCTATTCGTTATGGTCGACTTCTTCCGCAGGCGCGGCGGCCGCAGCAGCTTTTTTGGCCGATTTTTTCACCGGCGCGGGTTTCTCTTCTGCCGCAGGTTTTTCCTCAGCATCCGTTGCTTTCACTTCCTTCGCCGGAGCCTTCTCCTTCACATCCGCATCCGCGGCGGGAACAGCAGGCGCCTTCTCTTCAGCCTTTTTCTCGAGCTTTTCTTTCTTATCCTTCTTCTCTTCACCCACCACCGGCACGGCTGGCGCACCGTCTTTCGCCTGCTGCTTCTCGATGGTTTCCGTGATGGAAGGCGCGCGGCTATGCGCGGCAATTACCGAAAGTGCGAGGGAATTGATGATGAAAAGCCCCGCCAAAATCGCCGTCGTGCGCGTCATGAGGTTCGCGGTGCCGCGACCGGAAAGCAGGTTATTGCCCGAACCACCGCTCAAGCCAAACCCATCCGAATCCGAGCGCTGAATCAGCACCATGCCGATCAGCATCACCGCAATCAATACCTGCACCACCAACAATACTTGTTCCATTTTTACCCTTTCGTTGACGCCGCTGAAATCAGCGCGCACATGCTTTCAGCGCCCAGGCTCGCACCCCCAATGAGTGCGCCCGATACCGAAGCGATTGCTAGAATTTTTTGGATATTCTCCGCCTTGACGGAGCCTCCATACAGGACGTTTGCGTGCGCGCCAAGCACTGATTTAATGTGGCTGTGGGCAGCGTCGATTTCAGCAATGCTGGGCGTTGCGTTGCTGCCAATTGCCCAGATCGGTTCGTAGGCGATGAGCACTCGGTCGACTGGCAAATTCTTGAGCGGGGCGAGCTGCTTGCTTAAGCTTTCCGCCGTTTGTTTCGCCTCATATTCGCCGCGCGATTCGC
>JBEHYI010000130.1:0-5521 GCA_048498255.1 Pseudomonadota bacterium
CGAAGCTTTCCTCGCCTAAACTGGCCTCTTTACCGATCACGCCGGGGAGGAGGCGCACGCAGCCATCGATCAGCGCCATGGCGGGGATGTCGCCGCCGGTGAGCACGAAATCGCCCAGCGAAATTTCGTGCGGGGCATGTTTTTCGAGCACGCGCTCATCCACCGCCTCGTAACGTCCGCACAGTAGAATCAGCGGGGTTTGGATAAGTTCGCGAAAAAGCGGCTGCGTCATGCGCTCGCCACGCGGGGAGAAATGGATGAGTTGGGCTTGCGGATTATTCGTCTTTGCGTTCGCGATCGCCGCATCCACCACATCGGGCTTCAGCACCATGCCAGCGCCGCCACCGGCGGGCGAATCATCCACCTTTTGGTGCGGGCCAATGCCGAAATCGCGCAGATTGACGAGCGACAGCTGCCAGAGCTGTTTCATGAGCGCATCCCCAATCAGCGAATGGCCGAGCGGACCCGGATACATTTCGGGCATGAGGGTGATGACGCTAATGTGCCAGGGCTGCTGCATGCGCCAGCCTTAAGGGCAAATGCGCGCGCAGGCAAACGCGAAATGGGGGAGGGCTTCAAACGAAACGCCCGGTTAAGGGTAGTTCAGCAGGTGTTTCCCCAAAGCGCGTGTTAATCGCGTGCGTCGAAAACTTTCGGCCGGTAAACATCATCGCTCGATGAGCTTCTGGTGCTGCTGGATGTCGAGCTGCTGGGACTTGTATTGCTCGCCGTTACGGTCGTACTCGAAGCGGTGCTGGTTTTGCTGGAGGGGACCGGGCCGGGTTTGATGGTCTTCAGGTTCAGTTCCTTCGCAATTTCGTCATGCAGGTTTTTGTTATTGGTGGCCGCATACACATTGCTGATATCATTCGATGCCGAATAGGTCGGCGAGCGGAAGGTGGAACTGCTGGAGTGTTTGCTGCCAAACAGCCCCAAGCCTTTTTGCAGCAGGCCCGAAAGCTGGTCGCCCAGCGCGCCGGTGATCAGGTTTCCGGCTTGGTCTTTCAAACCATCCGCCGTGTTCTGCGCGATCATGATGCCGTCTTTATAGATTTTGCCCGCTGCATCGATACCAATGCCGTTTTCCAAATCGCGTATCTCGGAGTTGAGCGCGCTATCGACCTTGTTTTGCAGCGCATTTGCGCGGCCGGTAATATCGGCCATCAGCTTTTGCTGGTCGCGGTTGGTGATGGGAAACCCGTGCGCATCGGTAAACGTGTTGTTGCTCGGGTTATAATGGCCGATCAGCGAGCCGTTCGGGTCAAGAATCGAGCCGGTTTTTGGGTCAAATGAATAGGTTTTTCCCAACTCGCCCAATGTGCCCGATGCTGGCAGCAACGCCTCATAAGCCTGTTTTTGTGCCAGCGCAGCGTGATAAGTGCCGTAATTGGGGTTATTCGTCGCCATCGGCTTACCGGTCGCCGCATCGATCAGCTGACCCGTCGATGCATCGACATAGGCCTTGAGCTCGCCCTTCGAGTTCATAATGCCGTTCGTGCTAGTAACAGTATAGCTTTCTGGTTTGGCGGCGGTGCTGCTTTGCTGATTCACCACTGCTTTATAAAGCGCGTAATTGTCGCTGTTGGTGGTGACCAAATGCCCTTGCGGGGTGTAAAACTGGCCGGTAGTGGGCACATAATGCGCTACCACCTGGTTATCGGCGCTCAGGATATTGCCCTGCGCATCCATATGGTAGTTGCTGCTATCGGCACTGTTGTAAGTGGGGGCGGGGTTGTTGACAATCGGGTTGCCGATCTCATCGCCCGGGCGTGCTTCAGCGGCTGAAGGCACATTGGCCAATGCCAGGAAGGCAAGGCCGGTAGCGGTGATGAGTAACGACTTACGCATGGGGCTTCTCCGTCAGCAAATCTAGCCTTTTCAGGATAGAAACAATTTTAATCAATTGTGCTTTATAGCCCCAGTTATACGCCCCATTTGTTAATTTATTGTTAATTATTGGGCGATATAGAGTGTATTGTTAATATTATGACTCCCCATCCGCCCGCAAAATCTCCGGTGGGTTAATGGTGATGCGCCGTGCCGCAACATCCACCAGCGGGAAGGTGGCATGGGTAAAGGCATAAAGCTCGCTTTTGCTGCCCGGGCGGTCGATATCCAAAATATCCCCCGCGCCGTAATTGGCGACGGTTTTCACGGTGCCAAACGCTGCACCAGCCGCATCCACCACCTGCATGCCGATGAGATCATCGGTATAATACTGGTTCGGGTTGCCGAGTTTAGGCATCGCGCTGCGAGGAATGCCGATTTTTCGCCCGCGCAGCAATTCCGCCTGTTCGCGCTTGGTGACGCCTTCGATCTCCACAATCGCCCCGCCTGATGTTTGGCCCGTAACCCGCAGTTTCACAGGCGCGCCTTTATCATCGGTCAGGTTTTTATGACGCGCGAAATCATCCAGCGGATCGGTGAAGGACTTCACCTTGATGCGCCCGCTCACCCCGTGCGGCTGGGTGAAAACGGCGAGGGCGACGAACCCGTCATCCGGCTTAGGCATGGATTGATTCATACGATTCCTAGAAATGCTCAACGATACCGACGACAGCGAGCACAACTCCGGCAATAGCGACAGCGATGGCCATACATCCTCCGATTTCCGGGCGAACCTAGCAGATTGGCGGGGAATGGCAAGGTTGAGGCATAAAAAAGGGCGATGGTTGCCCATCGCCCTTTTCCGTGGTTTGCCTCTTGGGGCAAATACTATGCAGCCGGTGCTTCTTCCGCCGCGGCTTCTGCCGGTGCGTTCGCTGCTGCCTCGGCTTCTGCCTTCGCCTCAGCTTCTGCAGCTGCGCGCTTCTCGGCGCGGGTCAGCTTATCGGCTTTTTTACGGGTTTTCTGCGGCTTACCAGCGACATCCGCCTTTTGGGTGAGGCCAAGGCCAGCAAACAGGCCGTTCACGCGGTCCGACGGCAAAGCGCCGACTGCGAGCCAGTGTTTCGCGCGCTCGTTATTCACCACGAGGCGGGTGGCGCTATCTTTCGCCAAAAGCGGGTTAAACGTCCCGATTTTCTCGATAAATTCACCATCGCGCGGGGCGCGGCGATCAGCGATTACGATACGGTAAAAGGGTTTTTTCTTGGTGCCGGCACGGGCCAGGCGGATAACTGCGGACATGGTACTACTCCTCACATTTTCGGTTGAGCTGAATTGCCCATATACCCAAATGGAGCGGGGTCTTAACCATATTGTCACACACTTGGCAACGATTTTTTGCTAGGGTGCTTGCATGTCCGATGACAAGAAACCAATCGAAGGCCAACTCCTGCCGGCAAGCAGCCATGCCGCGCGTGTATCGGTGCGCCTTGAAACAGCGGCAATGCACCCCGTGCTGGATGTGTTGGCGGCGGAAGCCGTGCGACTCCAGAAAAGCCCGCCGAGTGACCCAGCCCAGTATAAACAACGCGTTTTACAATTGGTGCGCCAGCTGGGCGAGTTTGCCCCTGACACATTACAGGAAAACCGCAAAGCGCCGCGCTTAGGCACCATGATCGACGCTTTATATTCCCTCCAGCGCAAAGCACGGATCGAGGAGCAGCAACCCATTGAGTCCGTGCGGCTAGTAGAGCAGATTTCTAGCCGCCTGCATCGCATGCGAGAGACGATAGGCCCGATAGTGGGGGATGTGCCAAGAGACATAACCGTAGCCTCGAAAGATACGCGGGTTGAGCCATATTATGGCATGATGCGGCGTTACATGGCTGCCGCAGCAAAAGACGGGGCCACGCCCGCATGCAGTGCGATTGCCGAAATGATGCAACAAGCCATGCATGCTCCGGATAAAGGGGCACGCTATGCGCTTGCCCTGATTGGCGATGCAGCGCAGCCAGGGCCGATTGCCGTGGCCTATCGTGCGGATATGAAAGAGACGCCAGAAGCCTTTACACAAGCGAATGATCTCAATGCGGTGATTTATGAGGCGCGCTGGGCGCTTGCCGCCCAAACCGCGCTCGCATTAATGGAAGGGCATATAAAAATGCTCGCCAATCCAAACATCGCTGTGCCGGAAATGGGCCATATGGCGCTTGGCAGCACCCACACTGAGCGGCAGCGCGATGGACGACAGTAGCGATATTCCTGCACGCATCCGCCGGGCACACAGCATCAGCGGTGGGGGCAAGGCGAAGAAGCCAGAAGCGCCGCTACCGCTCATGGCGCTGATGAATGAGGGGGAGGTGACGCTCTCGGGCACGCCGGATGCGAAGTTGCGACAAGACAAACTCGATGAGCTCAGCCGCCAGATCGACGATTTGAAGGGGGCCTATGGTAAGGCGCGCAAGGAGCTGATGAGCAAGATCATCATCGGCCTTAGCCAAACGCAGCCACCGATGGGTACGCAATCGAAAATCGGAGCGGGTGGACTGCATTACCTCACACTCGCTGGTATGTACGAACGTGCGCTGCATGAGCAGGATCAGCTGCGCGAAAAACTGACGCCATTGCGCCGTGAAGCAGTACTCAATCAAACGGAAGAAAATCAAAAAGCGTATAACGAAGCCAAGCAGAAGGCGCACGACACCACTAGAAAAACGATGGATGATGTACGGCTGCGATTAAGCGCCATGCGTTTCGAAGTGCTAAAAAGTATCCAACCGAAAAAACTCGCTGAGGCAGGATTCAAAGATGGTGTACTCTTCACCCCGCCGGTGACGACCAACAACAAACATCTCGCCGGACATCGACAGGATGAGCCCGAGCCTAAACTGCTTAAGCCCGTTATTCACCCGGTGTTAAAGCGTTTCCCGGAAGTGGTGCGCATGGCGATTAGTGCGCGCAAAATCGAAGCGAAGGCAGAACTGTCCCGCACGCTCAAGGATATTCGCAAACGCTTTGACGCGGTGAATGCTGAGAGGATCGATCCCCGCGAACAATCGGAAGAGCAGCGTGAGCAAAGCGCGATTATCGACGGTGCGTTTCGCGACGAAGTGCGTGCCGCGATTGCAACCTACCATACGCACAGCAAGCCGATTGAGGCCAAGCAATCGACCAGCCGCATGCATAAGCGCGACCGCGAACGCATGGAGGTGCGCCAGAAAATGGAAGATCGTCTCGAGCGCAATTTGCTGATCGCGATGGGGTTTCCAAGCTACATCGCGCTTGAGGATCCCGCACCGGATTCCCATTCCGCACGTCGCAGTTTGATCGAGCAGCTCGACCGCCGCGTCGGTTTTTTCAAGGAAGAATTTGCGGAGCGCAGCCTGCAAAAACCAGGCAAAATTGTGCGAGCTTACGACATGGATCGTAAGAAAATCTTCTGGAATGGTGCGTATGGACGCGAGTCGTTTAACCCCTTGCAGCAAACGAGCGAAGTGCTCGATGTGGTGTATGCTGCGCGCTGGGGCTTCCTCGCCGGACGTGCGTGGCAGCGCATGTATGATAGTCCTTCACTCAGCAGCTACAAAATTCCGGTCGATCGCGCGGCGATAAACTTACCCCCACACGCCGAGATTCGCGGCAAGGATGCAACGGCGCTTTACCCGCCGCCGCCCACGCCGAAAAAAGCGCGATT
>JBEHYI010000131.1:0-5504 GCA_048498255.1 Pseudomonadota bacterium
GGCAAGCCCCCTTCAAGAGTAAAAACTAGGAGCGACAAATGGCGACGGTAACCGCGATGCAAGATAAAATCGAAGCGATGGATGAGACCTATCCGACCAAGCGCGCGACGTGCCCTGCGCTTGAGAAAATCCTTTATAACCCCATTCCCGTGCTCGACCATGGCTTCGTGCGCGTGATCGATTACATGGGCGACGATGCGGCGATTGTGCAGGCCGCGCGCGTTTCTTACGGCCGCGGAACAAAGCAGGTGAGCCAGGATAAGGGCCTCATCAACTACCTCATGCGCCATTGGCACAGCACCCCGTTTGAGATGTGCGAAATCAAATTCCATGTGAAATTGCCGATTTTCGTCGCGCGCCAATGGATTCGTCACCGCACCGCGAACGTGAACGAATATTCCGCGCGCTACAGCATCATGGATAAGGAGTTTTACATTCCCGCGCCCGAGATGCTGTCGCCGCAATCAAAGAAAAACCATCAGGGCCGCGCAGAAGGCGCGACCCTCTCGCCCGAGGAATCCGCGCGCGTGCTGGAAATTTTGAAGGGTGATTCCGAGCGCGTCTACGGCCATTACGAAGAGCTGATGAATGCGAGCAACGATGGCCAGGTGCTCGATGAAAGCAAATCCGGCATCGCCCGTGAATTGGCGCGCATGAACCTGACCATGAACTATTACACGCAATGGTATTGGAAAATCGACCTGCATAACCTCATGCATTTCCTCATGCTGCGCGCCGACCCGCATGCGCAGTACGAAATCCGTGTCTATGCGGATGCGATGATCGATGTGGTGAAAGACTGGGTGCCCTTCGCGTATGATGCGTTCGTCGAGCATCGCCTGCATGGCACGCGCCTCTCGCGTTCGGGCATGGGTGTCGTGAAGCGCATGATCGCCGGTGAAAAAGTGACGCAGGAAACCTCCGGCCTCACCAAACGCGAGTGGGATGAGCTGGCGGCGACGCTGAGCGCGGAATAATTCTTCGCGCACTCGCCCCATCTTTGCTCAAAATGCATTACTGCGCTGCAATAGTCGCAATGGTTTTTTTACACGCGTAAGCTTATAAAGCGAATCGTCTATCACGGCTTCTTGCTTCGATGGGCCCGGTTATTCGGTGGTTTGATCGTTTACCGTCTGCAGTGACGTTCCAAAAAAACAAAAAACTCGGCAATCCTCGCACCATACGTAAAAGACCCTGCCTGTCGCTGGCAACCACGCCTTTTTCAAAGGAGGTTGTTATGCGTACTACCTGGATGATTTCTACCCTGCTTCTGTTCGCTCATTCCGCAAGTGCAACGGAAATGCCCGCCACGAAGTTACAATTGGCGAGCAATTATGTTCCGCCGCCCATCGTGATTACCGAGGCGAAGAAACTTTCCCCCGGCGTCACCAACCACAGCAATGTCGAGGAGATCACGGCAATTGCGCTCGCTAATGATGCGAACGATAATTCCTCGCCGATGAATAATCTGCGCTGGTTGAATTTTTAGCCTTCCGGGTTCGGTTTTTCCCACTTATCAACAATTGGGTGACGGGGATGGTTGTATTACCATTCCCGTAATCTTTTGTTTTGTATCTCTAAACTCCGTCATTTTACATCTTTTTGCAGTGCAACAAAGCGCTAGACTTATTGCGTTGCAACATGTATGACTGACCCAATTGCGATGAAAGGCATGCCTCCATGCGCCCATTATTCCTCAGTGTATCCGTGCTGCTCCTGGCGTCACCCGCCGTGGCGCAAACCTATTATGCCGAGCAGCAATACCAGCCGCCGCAAGCCTATCCGCAGCAGCAGGTGAGCACGAATTACAATCCTGCGACCCCGGCTTATAACCAACCGCAATATTACGCGCCGGCACAGCCGCAGCAGCAAGCCACGCCTGCGCATCAAAACGCGGCGGTGGGCAATCCGGATGCCGGACAATCGGTGATGACCGATATTCGCCAGATGAATTTTTAGGCGCCGAGCTGCTGACTACGAATAGGATAAAGCGTGAGCAATGCCCGCGTCTTCTCAAGCAATGCTGGGCTAACCTTCAAATCTAAATTGCAGACCAAATCCATCCAGGCGCTATTGGCGAAATGTTGAATGTTTTCAATGCGCTTACCGGTGCCGTCCTTATTCAGCAAAAATTCCGCTTCCGGTGCGGCCATATAAAAATTCACTGCCTCCGGAAATTGATTATGCAGTCGCCAAACAGCGTCCGGATCATGCTGCTCCTTACGAATGGTGCGTGCGGCACCCACAATATAATGGAGCAATTTACTGCCGGAATACTCATCGTAGTAGGGATACCCCATGCTTATCTTCTCGCCTGCTTTAAATGCTCTAAGATCATCACTCATGTGTTCCAAATCTTCTTCGAGCGTGGTGGTAAGTTCTTCTTTCAGCAACGCAGTTAAGTGCGGTGGTACATCCCAGGGATTGCTTGGTTCGAGTGAAAAATCATCCTCGTCTTCTTCATAGTCAAAATCCTCTTCGCCCAACGCTTCAACGTCGAAATCTTCCTCTTCTTCATCCTGTGGATGGAAAGAGCGCTCTTCTTTTTCCAAATCATCGAACATTCCTTGCAGCAAGTGACCGCGTTCGCCTGCTTTGTGAGAATAGGCAGTAAAGTTTATCTGTTCATGAAGCGCTGTGCCGGATTGATTTTTCAACGCAGCGTTGGCCAAAATGGCAATGGTCGCATGTAGCACTGCGCGTGAATTACCTGAAATATCGTAGTTTGTTCCAAGTCCTTCAAAAAGTTTTTTGAATTCAGGAGTCTCAGAGGGCAACAGCTCCAGCCGCGTTAGCGTACCATCTTCCTCGAACCGGTAACGCTCGCTTGTGCCTTCAATAATCGCAACCGCTTCTTTAAGGGTTTCGTGATCGAAACTGCCATAAGGGATAATGCCGCGCGCGCCGCCTCCCGCCCAACCACCCGGATTAATGGGGAGCGGTTTCTCGCGATTTTCTTCAAGCTCTAGCAGTTCGGAAGCAATGGCCATGCAAACACTCTAGCCTCTGCCCTGCATTACGCGTGTGACGATTGTGTGAAATTTACCATCGTAGCAAATGGGGTTACCCATTTGCATCCACCACTAATTGTGGTATCTTGCGCCGCACCCCACGCATGATGGGGGCGGGATAGAAAAAATGCGAGAAACGCACTATCTCTTACTAGGATCTTGATGCTCGGCAGGGCAAAGATATTTCGGCACGCAGCGCGAATGCTGCCGCCGAACCCTTATAACTCGATGAAACTGCTCGCTTTTCCAATTAACTAAATCTTCAATCTTCGTTGCTACTCTAAGGATACGACCATGGTGAAACCTACAAAAACCCCCGGCGCTACCCCACCAAAGCGCGAGAGCAAGGAAAGAGACGAAGCAATGGCAAGCATTTTTGAAAATCATGGCCTTTATAGCCTGAAAGAAATGCAGAACACGATGATGACGCCCTCGCGCATGATGGGCAACGCCGCGAAAATCATGTTCAGCAATCCCATGAACCCGCTCTCCTACACTCAGGCAGGCCGCCAAGTTGCCGCTGCGGGTGAGTTGATCGAGCGCATTACGCAAACCTACCCGAAGCCGAATTTCAACATCACCTTCACCAATATCGACGGCAAACATGTCGATGTGTGGGAAGAAGTGGCGGTCGATAAACCGTTTTGTAAACTCCTGCGTTTCAAGCGCGCGGGCAAGCAAAAAGGCGCGAAACTCCTCATCGTCGCGCCCATGTCGGGCCATTACGCGACGCTCCTGCGCGGTACGGTCGAGGCATTGTTGCCTTACCATGATGTCTACATCACCGATTGGCAGAATGCGCGCGACGTGCCGCTTTATAAAGGCAGCTTCGATCTCAACACTTATGTCGATTACATCATCGAGTTCCTCGAGCATATCGGCCCCGGTGCGCATACCATGGCGGTGTGCCAGCCTTCGGTTCCGCTGCTCGCGGCCGTGGCGATCATGAACGAAGACAAGCATAAATGCGCCCCGCGTACGATGACGCTGATGGGCGGGCCGGTCGATACGCGCAAAGCGCCGACCAAGGTGAATCAGTTTTCGAAAGACCATCCGATGGAATGGTTTGAATCGAACGTCATCACCCGCGTGCCGCTGAATTACCCGGGCTTCGCGCGCCGCGTTTACCCCGGCTTTTTGCAGCTGGCGGGCTTCATGAGCATGAATTTCGAACGCCATGCGGATGCGCATAAGAAGCTGTTCAACGACATTACGATTGGCGATGGCGAGGCGGCAGCCGCCCACCGCGCTTTCTACGATGAATATCTTGCGGTCGCGGATTTACCGGCGGAATTTTATCTCCAAACCATCGAAGAAGTGTTCCACAAACATTCGCTGCCGGATGGGCAATTCTACCATTACGAACATCGGGTACGCCCGGATGCGATTACGAAAACGGCGATTCTCGCGATCGAAGGCGAGCTCGACGATATCTCCGGCCTCGGCCAAACCAAAGCCGCGCTCGAGATTTCGACGAATCTCGCCGACAGCAAAAAGAAATACCATATGGCGCCGGGCGTCGGCCATTACGGTATTTTCAACGGCCGCAAATGGCGCGAGCAGATTCGCCCCATCATCACCGGCTGGATCGAGAAGTTCGATTAATGCGTAATAGCGGCTTCACCCTCGTCGAGCTTGCGGTTGTGCTGGTGATTATCGGCCTGATTGCAGGCGGGGTGATGGTTGGGCAGTCATTGGTGGAAGGCGCACAATTGCGCAGCATCTCGACCGATCACGCGCGTTATATGTCCGCAGTCAATGCGTTCAAAGAACAGTATGGCAGCCTGCCGGGCGATCTTAAAACCGCGTCGCAATATTGGGGTTCTTTGGGCAGCGATGGTTACACTACCTGCCAAACCACCACTTCGAACGATACCAAAACCTGCAATGGCGATGGCGATGGCTCGTTGCTTTATGTCGATGGCACCAATACCTATGCGGTCAATAGTTCCCCGGAGAGTACACGCTTCTGGCAACATCTGGCGAATGGCGGCTTCATTAATGGCAAATTCACCGGCGCGTTGGTCGGCACCAATGGCAGTCGCGGCGGCATGAATGTTCCTAAAAGCCGCTATTCCGATGGCATGTTCTTTCAGGTGAGTTCGGGGGCGGGCTATACCACCCGCGGCGGCACCACAACGGTGGCCGGTGGTACCAATGCGTTTGCCGCGGATCTTGGACGCAACATGATGACCGTTGCTTCGAACGATGCCAATGGGCTGCTCAAGCCGATCGATGCGTGGAATATCGATTTGAAGATGGATGATGGCTCACCGAGTTCCGGCGGCATTATCGGCTCCAAAGGCGATGGCGGCACGAATTTCTGCTCGACCACGGCGGGTCAGGGCCTCACCAACGACAGCACCTCGAAATATAACGTGAAGCGCACGCAGCATGAGTGCCAAATTTGGTTCGTGAACGCGTTTTAGTCTCTTCCCCATCTGCAACATCGCTTCCCGGTAGCGCAACCGCGCGTTAGGTTTAGGCAACGCG